>DAHUZM010000027.1 GCA_027306525.1 Acidimicrobiaceae bacterium | reverse complement strand
CTGGTGGCGCTCCTGGCCGTCCCGACGTTCGGGCTGGAGGGCTTTGGGTTGGCCTATGTGGCCTCGGCGGTCGCGCTCTTGATCGTGCACTTCGCGGCGCGGCGCGTCCTCTTCTATCGCATCGGCGGCGTGCTGCCCTGGCTCGACGCCTTCGGTCCGCCGCTGTTCTTCCCGGCGGTTCGCGCTCCCGAGCGGCTCGTTCTCCTCGTTCCGCTCGCCCTCGTCGGCGTCCTCCCGGCGTCCTCCCGGCAGCTCGCCGGCTACGCCGCCGAGGCCTGGATTGCGGCGGCGCATCGCCCCGGGCTGCGCGGCGCGCGAGGCGGCGGTTGACGCGCCGCCCACGGCCGGCCGGTGGCGCTATCCGGGCGCGCGCAGCAGGCGCTCGAGGATCGCTACGGCTACCGGTTCGGGGCGGTTGGCCACCTGGTAGTGGTGGCGCAGGCCGGGGGTGCCGTTCACCTCGAGCACCCGGCCGCCCGTCTCCTCGAGTGGACGCCCCGGGTCGGTGGTGAGGAGGTCGATCCCGGCCAGCCGCAGCCGGGCGGTCTCGGCGGCCCGACGGGCTACCGAGACCACAGCGGGGTGGGGCGGGGCCACCGTCTCGTTGTCCAGCCGGCCGTTCTCGCTGGCCGATCCCTTCACGACCACCTCGACGCCGGGCTTCGGGGTGCTCCGCGGCCCGAGGCCCTGGGCACGCAGGGCCAGCCGGCAGTCCAGATCGACGTGGATGAGGCGGGCAACCTCCTCGGGCCCCGCCGCCAGTCGCTCGGCGTTGAGGGCTGCGAGAAGTGCCCAGATCGGGCGGCGCCCGTCGCCGAGGACACGGGGTCGCCTCCGACGGAGGGTGCCCAGGAGTTCGCCGTCCAAGAGGAGGAGCCGGTACTCGTCTCCCTCGGACTGCTCTTCGACCAAGACCCCCGAGGCCCACGGCGCAGCGAGCAGCCACGCGCCGAGCAGCTGGTCGGCGTCGCGTACCCCGCAGGTGACGCCCTGGCCCCCGCCGGTGCCCCGAGCCGGCTTCACCACCACCGGCCCGGCGGTGCGCTCGAGGAAGGAGACCAGCGGTCCCGGGTCGCCGGCGGGCGCCTCGGCGAAGGCCGGCACCGGCAGGCCGGCGTCGGCGAGCAGCCGATGGAGCACGGCCTTGTCGGCCGCCAGCCCGGTGCTTGCCGGGGTGTCCAACATCACCTGATCCCTGAGCACAAGCGTCTCGGCGTCGCCGCGCCGGAGGCGGAAGAAGCCCGGCGAGAACTCCTCGAGCTCTGCGCCGAGGACCCCCGCCGCCTGTGCCCAGATGGCCCGGTAGGCGAGCGCCTGACGGGCGGCGAGCGAGGGGTCCCGGTCATCGGCCAGGCGGCGCCCCCCGCGCAGAAGCCCGGCCGTGCCGCGGGCGCGCAGGCGCTCGAGACGAACGCCGAGGGCCAGCCCGGCGCCACCCCGGCGACCGAGCGACACGAGGGTCGCGGTGACCGGCCGAGGCCGCCGGCTCGGGCCCCGGACCGGTGCCGGCTCGGGCGCTGTGCGCCGTGGCCGGGCGCTCGCCCGCTCGAGATGATCGATCACGCGCTGGGCGAGCTCGGCGGTGCCGATGACGGTGGTCGGCCTGGCCCCGACGAGGTCATAGGTGAGGCCAGGGCCCCCGGCCAGGACCGCCGCCACCGCCGCGCGCACCCGCTCGGCGGCATCCTCCTCCCCGAGGTGGCCCAGCAGCATGGCGCCGCTCAACACGCTGGCCAGCGGGTCGACGCGATCCTTGCCGGCGTGGCGGGGGACCGTCCCGTGGGCGGCCTCGAAGACCGCCACCCCATGGCCGTAGTTGACCCCGGGGGCCAGTCCGAGCCCCCCGGTCACCGCCGCAGCGACGTCGGAGAGGATGTCGCCGTAGAAGAAGGGTGCGGCCACCACATCGAGGCGTCCGGGGTCCCGGACGAGCTCGGCGCAGAGCGCGTCGACCAGCCGGTCGTCGAGCTCGATGCCCGGGTGCGATGCCGCGACCTCCCGGGCCACCGCAAGGAACAGGCCATCGGTGGCCGGCATGACCGTGGCCTTGTGGGCGACCGTGACCCGCTTGCGGCCGTTGTGCTCGGCCCAGTCGAAGAGCAGCTCGAAGAACCGACGCGTGGCGGGCTCCGAGACAGAGCGCAGCGCGAGCGCTCCTTCGGGCTCCCGGGGCGCACCGGAGGCCGAGGCGATAAGCGCGCGCGCCGCGTCAGCCCCTCGCGCCCCGGGGCGGATCTCGATGCCCGCCGAAAAGTCCTCGGTCAGCTCCCGGGCCACCACCACGTCGGCGGGTGGGCCGGCGAGGCCGGGCCAGCTTCTCACCGGACGAAGCTGGGCGAAGAGCCCGAGACGGTGCCGCAGCGCGACGTTGAGCGGCCCGTGCGGGCTCCCACCGGGCACCGATCCGAGCGGACCCTTCAGGGCCACGCCGTTGCGGAGCACCGAGGTCAGCGCCTCCTCCGGCAGCGGGTCCCCGCATCGGGCGACCGCCGCCGACCCAACGTCGTGGACCTCCCAGGTGATCGCCGGCACGGCGGCATCCAGCACCCGGCGGGCGGCGGCGGTGACCTCGGGCCCGACCCCGTCTCCTGGGAGGAGGGCGACCACGTGGCTCACGTGCGTGCCACCGCGTCGAAGACCTGCTCGTAGGCCCTCACCATCCCCTCGACGCTGTAGCGGCCGACCACCGAGTCCCGGCCCCGTTTGCCCATGGTCGCCCGCAACTCGGGGTCGGCGGCGAGCCGCGCCACGGCGGCGGCCAGCGCCGAGGGATCCTCGGGGGGGACGAGCAGACCGGTGATGCCGTCATGCACGAGCTCACCCAGACCGCCGACCGAGGCTGCGACCACCGGGGTCTCTGCGAGCATGGCCTCCACCACCGAGAGCCCGAATCCCTCGGCGCGCGAGGGCGCCACGAGGAGATCGAAGGAGAGCTTGGCCGACCACGGCGGCTCCACCCAACCGGCAAAGCTGACCCGTGCGGCGACGCCCGACCGAGCGGCCAGCGACTCGAGGCGCGAGCGGTCCCGACCGTCGCCCACGATCACCAGGCGGCATGCGGGCAGCGCGGTCATCGCTCGCACCAAGACGTCGAACCCCTTCTCCGGGGCGAGCCGGCCGACGGCCCCCACCACGACCTCGTCGGGGTGCTCGCGGCGCACCGGCGGCCTCGCTCCGGGATGCTCCACCCCGCCGTAGAGGAGGTGGACGGAGCCCGAGGGCAGCCGGAACTCGGCCTCGACCTCCCGGGCGACATAACTTGAGACCGCGCCGACCGCCGTCACCCGTTGCATGACCCAACGGAAGAGGAAGTCCTTTGGTTGGGAGTGACGGGGCAGGACGCCGTGGATCACTGCCACCGACGGCGTGCCGGTGACCACGGCGGCCGTGAGCGCGTGCTGGGCCGCGTAGAGCTCGCCCATCGAGGCCTGAAGCAGGTCGGGGCGCAGTGCTCGGACGGTGCGCACCAGGCGGGCCAGGCGGGCCAGGTTCCCGCCGCCCGCCACCTCGGGGACGATGCGGACCGTCGCGCCGGGCCGACGGGCGGCCACGAAGCCGGCGACCTCGGCGCAGGTCCCGAGCACCGTGACCTCGAAGCGCGCCGAGAGCGCTCCGAGCAGGGTGGCCAGGCTGTTTTCCATCCCGCCGAGTTCCCGAGAGCCGATGTAGCAGCAGAGCCGCACCGAGCGTCCACGGTCGAGCGCCGGACCGCCCGAAGTCGGATCGCGGCGCCCCATCGGGACAAGGCTATGTGGTGCCCCCCTCCGCCCATGGGTACCCGGTCACCGTCTCGTCAGGCCCGCTGGCATAGCTTCTCGCTGGTGAGGACCGCACCCAGGTGATCGCCGAGCACTCGGCGGCCCAACTCGCCGTCGCCGTCGTGATCCCGGCGCACGACTCGGCCGAGACGCTCGGCGCGACGCTCGCCTCCGTGGCCGCCCAGAGCTCGGCGCCCGCCGAGGTCATCGTGGTGGATGACGGCTCGACCGACGCCAGCGCTGGGGTGGCCGAGCGGTGGTCCGCGCTCTTGCCCCTCCGAGTCGTGCGCGCCGAGCACGCCGGGGCCGCGTTGGCCCGCCACCGTGGGGTCGGGGCCACCACGAGCCCGCTCGTCGCGCTGCTCGACGCCGACGACGTCTGGCTCCCCGACCACCTCGAGACGATGGTGCGGACGTGGGCGGGCCGGCCCGAGCATCTCGTTTCGGCCTTCGCCCTTTGGTGGGTGCCGGGGGCACGGGTCTGGACGGGCTCCCCCGAGCCACTGCCGGCCGCAGGTGACCAGCTTCGTCTGCTCCTGCGGGCCAACTTTGCCAGCGGCTCGGCCCTCTTCGCCCGGTCCCTCTACGAGCGGGCGGGGGGCTTTCGAGGTGGTTTCGAGGTGGGGGAGGACTGGGACCTGTGGATCCGCATGGTGAGGAGCGGGGCCCGGGTCGTCCGCACCGACCATCCGACCTTCTGCTACCGGCTCAGCCGCCGGAGCCTCACCGCCGGCGGGCGCCGCTACGAGGGCGCCGAGCGGGTCCTCGAGGCAGCCGTCGCCGAGGCGGCATCCGACCAAGAGCGACGCTGGGCAGAAGAGGGGCTCCGCCTCCAGGGCGGGGTTCGCCGGCGAGCCCGGGCCTCGATGGCGCTGGTCGACGCGTATGAGGCGGCGCGGGCGGGGCGGCGACGAGAGGCGCGCCGGATGGCGCTCCGGGCCTTGTGGGGACCGGCGCCCGTCGCGTCCAGGGCGCTCGGTGTCCTGGTGGCCCCCCGGACCACGGTCGCATTGCGCGACCGCGCTGTCGCGAATCGGCGCTGAGTGCCCCGTCGACCATGGTCGGCCGCCAGCGAGAACGCGCCGTGCGTCGCGCGCCGTCGAGCACCTCGTCGTTGATCCCGCGTGTGACGTTGTCCCCTGGCGGCGCCGGTCCGGCTCCACGCATCGTTCAAGGATGCGGACCTATCGGATCGTTCAGGACGAGCTGCTCGAACAGGTGACCGAAGTCGTGCGCGCGACGCTGAGCGTCGAGGAGATCGGCGCCTTCATCGGTCGGGCCCTCGGGAGCGTCACCCGGGCGCTCGCTCGAGAGGGGATGTCTCCTTCGGGGCCGCCCTTCGCCCGCTACCACCGGGTTGGCGCAAAGAGATTCGACGTCGAGGTCGGGTTCCCCACCCAAAGGGGCGTATCGTCGAGCGGGGAGGTGCGCGCCTCGTCGCTGCCCGCCGGCCCCGCCGCCGTGATGACCTACGTCGGGCCCTATGACCAAATGGAGGCGGCGTACGGCGCGTTGGCAGCGTGGGTCGCGCACCACGGCGGACGCCCCTTCGGCGATCCGTGGGAGATCTACCTCAGTGATCCGGCCCAGGAGCCGGACCCCGAGCAGTGGCGCACGGAGATCGTGATGCCATTCGCCCGCTGAGTTCGCGGGAGACCCGGTGCATCGGACCCCTCGTCATGGGATCCTCGGAGCCCAACGGCCCGAGGCTCGGCGGAGCGGCCGGCGCCGGGCAGAGGACCCGTTGCTGTCGGGCCACGTCTCCCGGCGCCCCGAGGCTCACGCCGCTTCGGTGCCGCCCATCGCGCTCAACTCGGCCTGGACCCGCTTCTCGTACTCCTCGATGTCTCGGCGGGCGAGCGACGGGCGCCACCGACCCCGGATCGAGAAGATCACCACGAGAAGGAAGGCGATCTCACCCCCGGCGTCGACCCACCACCAGCGTTGCCACTGGCCAGGTGCGGCGTTCTTCGCCGAGATGAGCCCGGTCAAGGTGCCGTAGAGCGTGGAGAGCTGTGGCGAGTTCTTCGCCAGGCTCGCGGTGAGCGACGGCGGCACGGGCTTGTTGGCGTTGTAGAGCCCCACCGCCTTCCCGAAGTCGATCAGCCCGGTGAGCTGCGGGGCCAGGCTCGCCGGCACCGGTTGGTGCGTGAGGAACAAGGCGAAGGCCTCTCCTGGCGGACCGATCGCCTTCAGCTGGCCGACGTAAGAGGCCGGCGGCGTCTCATGACGGGACAGGTAGGTGTTGCCCTGCTGGAGCAGGGCCGCCTGGGTCGCTGCCGGAGCGTCCAGGACGAGCGGCGTCACGCTCGTGACCACATGGGGGACCGCCAGCGTGGCCAGGGCCACCACGATGCGCAGGATCCAGCCCCATACGGCGAGGCCGGTCGCAGTCAACGCAGGGTTCTTCGCCTCGATCGCCTCGGTGTACTGAGCCATCCAGGGCGCATAGGCCACGCCCAAGAACACGAAGAGGACGCTCACCATCACGACGAGGTCGTAGTAGGTGATCTGCGCGTTCTTGGCTTCCCAGACGAACACGAGCGTCATGGCGAGGGTCCCGAGGGTGCCGACCACCATGAACGGCTTGCGCACCCGCATCCAGTCCGAAAGCACCCCGGTGACCACCAAGGCCCCGCAGTTGAACGCCCATCCCCACGTGTTGATGCCATTGGCCTGCGCGGTGGTCATGTTGTAGGTGGTCACGAAGTAGATCGTGAAGAAGCCAACCGCGGCGTAGTAGATGAGCAGGAACAGGCTGATGCCGAGGGCCGAGAGCGCCAGATCCCAACGCAACATCTGGCGCACTGGATGCGCCAGCATGCGCTCCACCTTTAGGCCGCGAGCCTTCGCTTCGATGAGGATCCGGTCACGCACGCTGACCATCCTCTGGTCACGGATTTCGGGCGACAGTTCCCGCAAGAAGACGAGCGAGATGGCGAACATGGCGAGGCCGGTGATGCCGGCAATGATGAATTGGTCCTGCCAGGGATGCAGGTGGCTCAGCGTGTGGTTGGCGACGATGCTGACGATCAGGCTTCCCGCAACCGGCCCGAGGGTCCAAAAGCCCATGGCGCTGGCTCGGCCCATCTGTGGGGAAAAGTCCCGTACGAGCGCTGGCGAGGCGACGAGGATGACGCCCTCGACCATCCCGATGGCGATCACCGCGACCGCGTACCAGAGCTGTGACGGCGCATGCGGCACGCCGAAGAGCGTGATCAGCGCCACCACGAGCTGACCCCAGATCACGAGGTTGGCACGGCCGATCTTGTCGGAGAGGCCCCCGAGCCAGGTCGATACCGCACCGAATGCCGAACCCACGACAAGCAGGTTCAGGTAGTAGAGGAACGACATCTTGAAATGCGCCAGGATGAGCGGCGAAACCCCTCCGGGTGCATATGCCTCGTAGTACAAGACGATGGTGGCGAGCACCACGATCGTGAGGTAGCCCAATCTGGCTCGAGTGGAGGGATAGCCCGACAGCTCGCGGCGCCAGAGGAGGGAGATCCCGCGACGGTTGCCAAGGGGCGGGGAAGAGCTGGGTAAGGCGCTCACGGTCATGATCCGAGACCCTCCCTTCGCGCCCACGCCCTTCGACTTGCCTCCAAGCGGGAGGAGCGCAAGGTCCACGATCGTGTGTTGGCGATCCTGGGACTAGAGGAGAAGGTCCCAAATGCGCGCGCGTGGCCGATCCACGACGCCCGCGTGCGTTGTGCGGCCGGCGACCCCCCGAGCAGAACGCTCAGCGAGTCTTGAGCGGGACGCGGCGCACCTGGCCGCCAGCGAGTTCGAATGCCTGATCCCGCACGGCGACCCGCACCGGAGACGCGGTGCTCGGCCGGGACCGGATCACCACGCCATCGTGCGTGACGTCCACTTCGAGGCGCAGCCCGCGATAGTCGATAGCGAAACGCAACCGAGGTAGCTCTTCGGGAAGGCGAGGGTTGAGGTGGAGCACCCCGTCGCGGGCATCGAGATCGACGAAGCACCTTTGGAGGATGTCTACGGTCCCCGCCATCGCGCCAAGGTGGATGCCCTCCCCGGTGGTCCCTCCCTGGACATCGTTGAAGTCGGCCTCAAGAGCGTCCAGCAAGACCCGCCAGGAGGCGCGCCGATCGCTCCGAGCCAGCACCCATGCGTGCACGACACGACTCAGGGTCGACCCGTTGGACGTCCGCTCAAGGTAGTAGCCGATCATCTTGGGGATCGTCGTGGGGTCGAAATGGTAGCCGAGACGGTTCAAAACCTCACCCAGCTCTTCGGCACTCAGCATGAAGAAGAGCATGAGGGCGTCCGCCTGTTTTGCCAGCTTGTACCGGTTCGTCGTGTCGCGCTCGGCTTCGAGGATGAGGTCGAGACGGCCGATGTCGCCGTATCGCCGCCGATAGTCGCTCCAGTCGAACTCGGCGAGGTCTTCGTACCCCTCGAACTGCGCGATGGTCCCGTCCTTGGAGAAGGGAACGTAGAGGCGGGTGCTCACGTGCTCCCATCGCTCGAGCTCCCTTGGGTGCAGGTCAACGCGCTCGAAGAGCCGATTTCCGTCACGGGCTTGCAGCATTTCGACGAGTTGCCGGGTACGCCAGAGAACCCAAGAAGCCATCACATTGGTGTAGGCGTTGTTCGCCAGCCCTGCGCCGGGCCCGTCGGGGGGCCCGTCGTGGAATTCGTCGGGCCCCATGACGCCTTCGATGCCGTAGCGACCCCGGGAGGAGTTCCATGTGGCGATGCTGGCCCAGAAGCGTGCGATCTCGATCATGAGTTCGGCCCCGAAATGCAGCAGAAACTCGGTGTCCCCGGTCGCTTGGTAGTAGGTCCAGACGTTGTAGGCGATGGCGAGGCTCACGTGACGCTGACGGCTCGAATGATCGGCCATCCAGCGGCCCGAGCGAGGATTGAAGAACTGGCTCGGCGTCTCCTCTCGCCCGGTCGCGGCACTCTGCCACGGGAACATGGCACCTTCGTATCCCGCCGAACGGGCTCGCTGGCGGGCCTCGTCCAGACGCCGGTACCGATACTGCAGCAACGAGCGGGTGAGCTCGGGGAAGCGGAAGTTCAACAGGGGGAAAACGAAGAGCTCGTCCCAGAACACGTGGCCGCGGTAGGCCTCTCCGTGGAGTCCTCTGGCCGTCACGCCGGCATCCAGGCGGGCGGTGTGCGGTGACACCGACTGCAGCAGGTGGAACCGATGCAGGTTGACGATCGTGGGCGTCTGGCCGTCGATGTCCACCCAGAGTGCCGAGCGTGCCCACAGCCGCTCCCATGCCGACCGGTGCTCGGCTGCGAGCTCTTCGAAGCTACCGGCGCGTCGCGCCCTCGCCTTGGCCGCCAGCGAACACTCTGAGATGGCTCGGTCTCGGGAGGTGAAGATGCCCACGATCTTCTCAAAGCGCGCTGGCTGCCCACGTTCGAGGTGCACGGTGAGCTGCTGGTCGATCCTGGTTGGGGTCGATCTCACCACCCGTTGCGACGTCGCCGGGGTGGCTCCGGCTCGCAAGCGTTCGGCAACGGCGATGCGGATACCCGACTGAATGGTCTCGGTCACGAGCACGATGGAGTCCGGATCGACTGCCTCGGTGTGGTGTACCTCCAGGTGCCGGCCCGACAGCTGCCGATAACTATCGACGCCTGAGTTGGTGATGTCGCCATCGATGCCTGATCGCACTTCGAGCTCGCCGGACCAGTTCTCCGCCATGAGGGTCGTCTCCAGCGCCGCGACGTGAGGGTCATGCATCGAGACGAATCGACGTTGCGTGATGAGCGTGGCGCGGCCCAGGTGGTCTTGCACGCGGGTTCGTCGATGGAGAATCCCATGTCGGATGTCGATCCGAAGTCTGTGCTCGAGGAGACTCCAACCCTCCAGAGTGAACCAATCTGCAGGCTTGATCCGAAAGGTGAACGGTAGCCAGTTTGGTCCGTTGACGAGCTCCTCGTGCTCCATGGTGCGACCGTGGACGTTACTGACCAGCCGGTTGTAGACGCCCGCCAGGTACGTACCGGGGTAGTGGCCGCGCCCGGCCGTCGACTCCGGTGCCGCCGCTCTCGTCACGAGGTAGCCGTTGCCGGTCGCGCACAGCACCTCTCGGCGTGCCTCGTCGGAGGGATCGAATCCCTGGAACTCGAGCGACCAGCGGTCCGGGCCTTGGCGTTCTGGCATCCCAGGTAGGGGAGCTGCTACTTCGACCTCGTCGAGCTCGGACACCACTCGATCAGCTCCGGACTGGAGGAGCGTCGCTGCCGTGCCGTGGTGCACGCCGAGCACGTGTCCACAGCCCGCTGACCGAGCGAGCGCGAGCTCACGAGGACGCCCGCCGATGAACAAGACACGGGAAGCCGGAATCGCCAATCGGTGGAGGGCTTCGTGGAGGACGGCTTCGTCGGGAGCTCCGGAGAGGACTTCGGCGTCAACCCCGTCTACCACCACCTCAACCAATTCCCCGATCCCGGCGGACGCCAGCATCAGCGCGACGTCGCGGCGCGTCGCAGCGGTGGCCGTCCGAATTCCCACACCACGAAGCGAGCGCAGGAGGGGGACGGCCGGGCGCGTCATGGGCACCTCGGGAGAGGCGGGGGTCACTCCTTCCCGTTGCCGAAGGGGCCCTCCTTCGGTGCCGGTGAGTACGTCGAAAGCGAAGAGGATGCCGTCGAACTCTGCTGGGTCGATCACGTAGCGGAGCCTGTGTCGAACCGCTGTCATCACCGGTCTCGCTTGGTCACGGGCAGGTTTTGGTACACGACGCGACTTGTGACGTCGGCACTCGACCAGTCTGACAACGAGATGCACAAACCAACAGGGTCCTATGGCCCGATCGGGCGCCACATCAGAGAAGACCCGCGAGTACCGGCCGACCGCGATGGGCGACCACTCGATGGGCACTCGATGGGTCGTTCACGAATGCAAGACCCTTTGAGGATCACCGGAGCCGCGAAGTGCCCAGTGGATTTCAACCGGGACCTTCGACCCTCTTTTTCGGAGAAGGGAAGGTTGCCCAAGCGGAGGTGTTTGACCAGGTAATGGAGGATCGACGCCATCGCCGAGTCCGGGGGGTGTCGATTCGGGGTCCTGAAACAGCTCGGCTTCTTCGTCAGAGGAGATAGTGATGACGCGGTTGGATGAATCGGCCAAACAAGGCGAGATGGGTGGGCCGGTGACGAAGCGGCCATGGTCCCGGGGGAGGTGGTGGATCGTTGGAGCCGTGGTGATCGCTCTTGCAGTCGGAGGTGTCGTGGGTGGACTCGTCGCGACGTCGGAGACAAAGACACCCGGCACCACCCCGGCCAACACCGCGGTGCCGAGCGCATCGGTTTCGTCCTCGCTCGCCACCGCCTACAACGCTGAGCAGCAGGCGAAGGCGACCTATGACAACGTGATCGGTCGACTTGGCGACGTCCGGCCATT
>DAHUZM010000020.1 GCA_027306525.1 Acidimicrobiaceae bacterium | reverse complement strand
AGACGAACTCGTCGGCCTGCTTTGGCAATACCCGTTCGCTCGCCTCGCTGCGGTCCTCGGCGTCGGTGAGCTCGTCATCCTCGACCTCGTCCTCGACGACCAGGCGTTCTTTCAAGATTACGTCCAGGCTGGCCTCGACATCCTCGTCGTCCGCCTCGTCCTCGTCCTCGTCTTCGACCTCTTCGCCGGGGCGCTCGGCCCCGGCGCCCTCCCCCTCGACGTCCTCGTCCTCGTCCTCCGACTCGTCCTCGGCGCCCCCAGCGTCCTCTAGGTCGTCGTCCTCGTCGAAGTCGTCGTCGCCCAGCGCATCGTCGTCGAGGTCCTCCTCGTCCAGGTCGTCGTCGGCCAGCTCGTCCTCGTCGAGCTCCCCGTCGATCTCCTCGAGGTCCTCTGCTGCGTCGTTGTCTTCGGGCACCGTGTCCTTCCGGGTTGGGGGATTACGCCGGCGGGAGCATAGACGCCGCGCCGCGGCGCTTTGACGTTTTGCGGGCGCGCCGCGAGGTAGGGGACCGGGTGCCGACCGCAGCGGCGGTCGACGGGGCAAGGCCCGGGGGTCTTTGGTGCCGTCACGAACGCCATCCGGCCGATCCCGGACGACTCGTGGTGTTCTCTACTCGACCCCCAGAGCCCGCCGCCGCACAACAGATCCCTCACCCGGGACCAGGGTGACGCCTGGCGAACCCCGGGGAAGAATGCAGACGCCGTAAGTTATCCAGATCCAGCGGCGCGTCGTCAAGGGCGATGCATGGGTGATGACCAGGGAGTTTGGGGATCCTCCCTGGTCATGAGGCTGTCAGGAATTCTGTTGGGCTCGAAGCGCGCGCCGAGACTCGGCCCGCCGCTCGCCCTCGAGGCGCTCGAGGTCGCTCCAGCCGTGCTCGACGTGGACCATGGCGTCGGCGATCGCGTGGTGGCCGGCCTCCTCTGCGATGGCGCGATACATCTGCTGGGCGATGCGCCGATAAGAGGGGTGCCCCTGGGTCCCCGAGCGCAGCTCGATGAGGTGCATGGCCTCCCGCGCGTTCATCTGCATGACGCAGCGGACCCGATGGGCGAGCGCCACGCCGTAGCCGGCCTCGACCGGGAACTCGGGCACCATCGCGTCGTAGAGGGCCCGCGAGCGCTCGAGGGACTCGACGTAGGCGGCCTCCTCGCCCGCCTCGAGGACCAGGTCGGGGATGGTGTAGCCGAGCTCGGGGGTCAGCTGCTGCCACTCGACCGTGAGCATCCGGTGGCGCTGGAGATCCCTGAAGGCCCCGTAGTCGACCGTGATCTCGAAGCGGTAGTCGATGCGTTCGAACGCCCGGCCCGGCCGGTGACGGCGGTTCTTACGGTCCCCCACGTAGGCGTGCAAGAGCGAACGACGCTCGTCGGCCGAGAGGGCGCGCACGCGCCGCAGTGCCTCGTCCTCGCTCATCGTCGACTGCGCGAAGCAGATCGCCGCGAGGAGCTTGTCCTCGCCCTCGGGGTCGAAGTCGACCAGCCGGACCTCGCCCGTCTCGACGCCGAGACGTTCGGTGCCCTCCCCTGGCATCGCGTCGGGCCACAGACGTTTGAGGACCCGTTCGGTTTGGGTACGCGTGTCGGCGAAGTAGGCCGACCACTCCCCTCCCCGGTCCGCGACGTCCACGCGCTGGAGGAACGAGGGGATCACCTTGCGCAGCTCGGTCAGCATCAGCTCGGCGTAGGAGCGGGCCTCTTCGAGGGGGTGCGAGCGCATCTTCAAGAGCAGCGACTCGTAGGATTGCCCCGAGCCGTAGATGCCGACGTTCGAGAGCGATGCCGCAGGCAGCAGGCCACGAAGCCCGTCGAGGGCCTTCGCCCGCACCGCCTGGCGGTGCACGAAGTCCGAGTCACCGGCCTGGCGCGGGAAGCGGGTGATGAGCCAGCTCTGGAGCCGGGGCATGAGCTCGCCATAGGTGTCGAACATCCGGTCCATGTCGCCCACGTAGCGTGCGCCGAGGGGCGACTCGAGCACCGCGGTCGGCCGGTGGTAGCGGTAGTGCCCAGTGCCCATCCGCGTGTCGTAACCGATGTAGCGGGTCGACTGCTCGAGGTAGGCCATGAGCCGGCCCCACTCCAAGACCTTGGTCAAGAGGTTCGAGGCTTGCTCACACGCGAGGTGCACGCCGCCCACCTGGGCGACCGAGTCGTCCCCGTACTCGAAGAAGACCCGCTCATAGAGCTCTTCGGCGCGCTTCATGCCGACCGTGGCGTCGAGCGTGGCGTCGCCCGAGATCTCGAGGTCGCAGACGAACTCGTCCAAGAACAGCCGCCGGAGGCTCTTGGCCGAGCGCGAGTAGCGGGCGAAGAGGGCGCCCTTCACCACCTCGGGCAGGTTCACCAACGCGAAGACCGGCCCGTAGACATTGGTGAAATAGCGCTGGAGGATAGCCACCTCCTCCTCGCTGAAGCGCTCCTCGACGTAGGGGAACATGACCGGGCAACCTTAGGACGGCGCGCCTTCCGCGATGGCGGATGAGGGGATCGTCCCGGCCGCCACAACGTCTCTGAGCAGGAGTGTGTGGGCGCTCAGCGCCGATGCGGCGACGGCCTGATCCTCGGCCACGGCGCCCACCTGATGGACGAGGTCGGCCAGCTGACGGACCGTCCGCACGAAGTCCCCCGGCGCGATCTCCCCCACGTCGTGGGCGGCCACCTCGAGGGTGGTCCCAAAGGACGCCCCCCTCGCCCATGCGGCGACGGCGGTGGCAAGCCCGCGCTCTGGTTGCGCCGTCCGCGGGACGATGTGCACCTCCTCCAGGGTCCGGATCCGGTCGTGCTGGGCCACGAGCGCATCGAGGCGAGAGGCGATGTCGGCCCGTCGGCCCTCACCCAGCCGGTCACCGCCCGACCGGCGTCGCCGTGCGGCCGGCCGGGCCCGCGCTGCGCCGAACACCTTGCGGGCGCGGCGCTTCTCGAAGACGAACGCCGAGAGCACCCCGGCCACGACGGCCGGCTCGGCGTCGCGCAGCACCCCGGCGCGCAGCGCCTCGGCGACGAGCAGGTCCGACTCGTGGTACACGGTGGCGAGCCGGAGACCGGGCTCGGTGAGCGACCAACCATGCACGTAGCCGAGCTCCTCGAGCACCGCGAGCCGGCGGCCGAGCGCCTCGGTCAGCATCTCGGGTCTCCGCCCGGGCATCCGCTGCGCCTGCCATTGGGCGAAGGAGCTGCGCAGCACCCCGTGGGCGGTCTCCCGGTCAAAGCGTCGCACGAGGTTGACGGCGAGGTTGTAGGTCGGGCGGAACGTCGAACGCAGGTCGGGCGGGGGTGCGAGGGCCACCCGCGCCGCCTCGGCGAGCGGGGTCTCGGGCGAGAACAAGACGACCGCATGGCCCTCAGCGTCGTGCCCCCGGCGCCCGG
This sequence comes from Acidimicrobiaceae bacterium, assembly GCA_027306525.1. Lineage (GTDB taxonomy): Bacteria > Actinomycetota > Acidimicrobiia > Acidimicrobiales > RAAP-2 > Palsa-461. The sequence continues at coordinate 14,161 of DAHUZM010000020.1, read as the reverse complement.
CCCGCCCGGTCAACTGCGCGTACTCCCCCGAGGTGAGGGTGGCCCGGCCGGCCCCGCCGATCTTGGTGAAGCGCTCGATGACGACCGTTCGGGCCGGCATGTTGATGCCGAGCGACAGCGTCTCGGTGGCGAAGACCACCTTCAAGAGCCCGGCGCCGAAGCACTCCTCGACCGTCTCTCGGTAGGCCGGCACCAGCCCGGCGTGGTGGGCGGCGAGCCCCGACTCGAGGCCCTCGAGCCATTCGGGATAGCCCAAGACGGCGAGGTCGTCGTCGGAGAGCGACTCGACGTGGCGCTCGGCAACGGCCCGGATGGCGCTGCGCTCGGAGCGTGAGGTGAGGCGCACGCCGTCGCGCAGGCACTGGCGCACCGCGTCGTCACAAGCGGCCCGGCTGAAGATGAACACGATCGTCGGGAGCAGCTCGGCGTCCTCCAGGAGCTCGACGACCTCGAGGCGCCGCGGTGCGCGCACCGGGAGCCGCATCTGGGGCTTCCGCCCCCCACCGGGCGTGGGGGCCACCCTCGTCCGCCCGGCCCTCCGCACCGCCTGGTCGATGCGCAGCGCCTCGTCGGACGCGGCGCCGTGCGCGAGGAGCGGCCCGAGGTGCGTCTCGTCGCCCTCCCGCCGGTGGACGGCGAAGTGGTGGCGCAGCGTGATCGGCCGCCGCTCCTCGACGACCACCTCGACGGGTCCGCGCACCGAACGGAGCCAGGCGCCGAGCTCGTTCGCGTTGGACACGGTGGCCGAGAGGCACACGAAGACCACGCTCGGTTGGCACAAGACGAGCACCTCCTCCCAGACGCCGCCGCGGTAGGGGTCCTGGAGGTAGTGGACCTCGTCCAAGATCACGGTGCCGAGCTGGTCGAGCAGCTCTGCGCCTGCGAGCAGCATGTTGCGCAACACCTCGGTGGTCATGACGACGATCGGCGCCCGCGGTCGGATGGCCGTGTCGCCGGTCAAGAGCCCGACCCGGTCCTCGCCGTGCTCGGCGCAGAGATCTTGGAACTTCTGGTTGGAGAGGGCCTTGAGCGGGGTGGTGTAGAAGGCCTTGGTCCCCTGGTTGCGCGTGCGCCAGATCGCGTACTCGGCGACGAGCGTCTTGCCCGATCCGGTCGGTGCCGAGACGAGCACCGAGGCGCCCGCGTCGAGCGCGTCGAACGCATCGAGCTGGAAGGGATCGGGTGGGAAGTGGAGGTTCGAGACGAAGCGCCGTCGCTCGCGAGCCACCGCGTCGCGTGACCCCCCGGTGCCGAGGGTGCGCGCGCTCAACGCCCGAGGAGTTTGCCGATGGCGATGGAGAGAAAATAGAAGGCGACGAGCGGCACCGCGAGAACGAGCATGGAGAGCGGGTCGCCGCTCGGCGTGAAGACCGCCGCGACGAGCGTGAGCCCGATGACGGCCCATCGCCAGACGTGGAGCAGCTGGCGGGGGGTCACGACGTGCGCGAGCTCGAGGCCGACCAAGACGACCGGGAACTCGAAGGTGAGCCCGAACAAGAACATCATGAGCAGGATCAGGCTCAGGTACTGATTGGGCGAGAGGATCTCGTGGAGCGTGGGCCCGCCGACGGCCTTCAAGAACTCGAGTGCGTGGGGAAAGACGCTGTAGGCGAGCGCGCACCCGGCGACGAAGAGCACGACCGCCGCGCTCACGAAGGGGATCGCGTAGCGCTTCTCGTTCTTGTAGAGGCCCGGCGTGACGAACCGCCAGAGCTGGAAGAGGATGACCGGCGACGCGAGCAAGAGCCCGCCGAACGCCGCCATCTGGATCCGCAACGAGAGCGGGTCGAGCGGCCCGGTCACATAGAACCCGCAGCGATGGGGGCTCGCCTCGCAGAAGGGGTGGCGGAGGAGGTCGAGCATCCCCGGATAGAAGGCCGCCGCGACCGCTGCGCCCACCACGAATGCGATGACGCAGAAGATGAGCCGGCGGCGCAGCTCGGCCAGGTGCTGCACGAGGGTCATCGCATCGGGCTGCGGGCGCTCCTTGCGGTTCGCGAACAGACGGGTGGCCATGACGTGCGCGTCTCGCCCCTCGCGCTCAGTTCATCCCCGGGTCGACCGGCACCTCGGGACCCTGCACGGAGATCGGTCGCAGAGATCCGTCGGCCGGCCGCTGCCCGTTGCCTCGCGCACCGGGCGCGCCGCGGTCGGCCGGCCACGTCGTCTCGTCGCCGCCGGTGGGCCGGCCGTCGTGCGGGCGTGCCGGGTCGGGCACCAGCTCCTCGCTCGAGTCGGCGAGCGAGTTCAGGTAGGACATGGGCGAGCGGGCGATGCGTGCGATCTGGGAGCTCGAGGGCAGGTCGGGCATGGTTTCGCGCACCTCGGCCTCGATGCGCTGCTGGAAGGTGCGCAGCTTCGACCAGCCCGATCCGAGCTGGCGGGCCAGCTTGGGCAGCTTGTCCGGCCCGAGCAGGACCAGCGCCACGATCAAGACGATGAAGAGCTTCTCGGGGTCGAGCGAGAACATCCTGGCCGATCCTACCGGCGAGCACCCCGGGCCTCCGGGGGCGCCCCGGCGTGGTGTCCGACCGGGTGATTCGGCGCCGGAGCGCCGGCCGGACGGCTCAGGTCTCGTTCGAAAGCGGGCTGTCGGGGCGGCACGGCTCGCCCCGGAGCGCCCCGCACGCCGGCATGGCCGTCTGCGGGTGCACATTGACCACGTCGACGACGAGCGTGGATCGCCCGAGCTCGACCGTGTCGAGCACCCGGTCGTGGGTGTCGGGCGTGGCGAAGGCCCACTCGGGCCGGTCGCCGCCGGGCGCCGAGAGCACGATCCGCAGGCGGGTGCCGGCGCGAAAGACATGGGCGATCGGGTCGATGGGGATCCTGAGGAGGGTCGCGTGCATCCCTGAGAGCGAGCGGTGCTCGGAGGCGAGGTAGGTGGGGATGGGGTCGAGCGCGCTCGAGCCCGGCGCGAGCAGCTGGTTGGACGAACGCAGGAACCCCGAGGTGACGTACTCCTCCTCCTTCCCGCCGGGCCGCACCTCGCTCACCGTGACCTGCAGATCGCTGACCTTGGCGTTCGAGCGCAGGTACAGCTCGAGGCTCGCCGGGCCCACGATGGTGGTGCTCGCGGCGAAGGGCGCGGTCTCGAACCCGAGCCCGTTGGCCGCCGGGACGATGGTCCAGTCGTAGGGGGGCTGCGCCGCCCACGCGTTGGCGCTCGGGGGAAGGTCGGTCGCCGGGCGCACCGCCGGGTTTGGCCGAAAGCCGATCTCGCCCCTCGCACCGCGCCTCGTCGAGAGGGTCCCCTGTGCACCGAGGTGGTACCGGGTGATCCGCCCGGCGGGCGGCCACGACGCGAAGCCTGCCGACGCGGTCGGCTGGAGTGCCCCGGGCCCGAGCGATCCCCCGCCGTTGTCGAAGAGCACATCGATGCGCGGGGTCGAGCGGGCGAAGGCAGCCCTGGCCGCTGCGGCGTTCGGCTCGGTGGTGAAGCGAAGCGGCGGCGGGGTCATCGCCGGCGCTCCTGAGGTGGCCGTCGCGTAGACCTCGGCCATGAGGGGGTCCAGGATCGCCGGCTGGCTGGGCACCCGGTCGGCCACGTAGAGGTCTAAGAACTCGAGCCAGCGGGAGACCTGCTCGGGACCGAGCGAGTCGATGTGGGTGCCGTTGGTCATCATCACGGTGACGTGGCGGTCGGCACGAAGTGCCGGGATGATGGCTGGCCACTGGGGCCCCACCTGTTCGTCTTCGAGCGCGCCGGCCAAGAACACCGGCACCGTGATGTGCCGCGCCCAGTCGCGCGGCGAGCGTTGGTCGAAGATCGACGGCGTCCGGGAGATGGTGCGCGAGAGGATGCTGTCGAGCGCCTGGGCCTCGGGGTGCAGCGCCTGGTTGGCCAGGCACGTCGTGTCGCCCGCTGCGATCTCGGCCGATGCCCAGGGTTGGCCGCCGCCGGGTGCGGCGCGTGCGTCCGACTCGCGCTGTTGGATCCAGTTCTTGGCGAACCCGTCGTTGTAGATCCCTCCCGGGTACCCCGTCGAGAAGAGGTCGTCGGTCGGGCTGAGCGGGGCGATGGCGGCCAGGTCGGGCGGGTCGGTCCCGGCCACGATGAGCTGGGAGAACCCCGAGTAGGAGATGCCGACCATGCCGACCTTGTGGTGGAGCACCCATGGTTGGGACCCCACGATCTGGACGGCGTCGTAGCCGTCGTAGTCCGAGTCGAGGCCGAAGAGGTCGAACGCGCCGCCCGAGCACCCCGTGCCGCGCATCTGGAGGCTCACGACCGCGAAGCCGAGCAGGGGTGCGATGAGCGACCCGACGATCGTGGAGGTCGAGGGCAGCAGGGGGTTGTCGGTCGGCGCCTTGCCCTCGAGCGCGTCGATGAGGCTGGCCGGTCCGGCGACGTCGTAGCCCGAGTACTCGATCACGGTCGGGAACGGCCCGTCGGCCAGGGTCGTGCCGGGCGGCAGCCGCACGGTCGCCGCCAACCGGACCCCGTCGCGCATCGTGAGGTAGTTGAGGCCGGCGTGGAGGTGCTGGTCGGCATAGAAGGAGGGGGGCGGCGTCGAGCGCGTGGAGAGCACCGAGAAGGCGCCGGTCTCGCTTGGTCGCGCCCCGGTGGTGACGAACCGATAGCCGGGGCCCGGGGCGAGGTTCCGCACGAGGAGGGCGCCGAGGCGGTCGACGACCCCCGATCCCACCCGTCTCCCCGCGGCGTCCACCACCTCGAGCCGGGCGTCCTTCGGGGCCCCGAGCACGTAGGCCTCGTCGATTCCCCCGTGCGCAGCGAACGGTGCCCGGGCGAGGGCCGATCCGGCGGGCGACGGCGCCGCTGCCAGGGAGGCTGCGCCCACGAGCGCCGCCAGCGCCGTCACGAGCCCACTTCGTGCGCGTCCCGCCCCCATCGCTTGGGCAGGCTACCGAGGGGCCGGGCGGCCCCGCCCTCTCGGAACGCTCAGAAGAAGAAGCCGATGCGGTTGAGCGGCCAGATCCGCATGTCGACCTTGCCGATGATCTCCGAGCGCTTGACGAAGCCCCAGGTCCTGCTGTCGCACGACACGGTGCGGTCGTCGCCCATGACGAAGTAGTCGTTGGCCGGGATGTGCCGCGGGGCGAACGACGGCGTGTAGATGTTGGGGTCGTGCTTGGGCAGCCAGCTCTGGTCGAGCGGCTTGCCGTCGATGTACACGGTGCCGTTGGTGTCCGAGATGGTCTCGCCGGGCAGGCCGATGACCCGCTTCACGAGGACCTTGTCGGTGGTCGCACATGCGGTCGCCACGGCAGGGGGGGCGTTGAACACGATGATGTCCCCCCGGCCGACCCCATGGAGGTGGTAGGCGAGCTTGTCGACCAGGATGCGGTCTCCCACCTGCAAGGTGGGCGTCATGGAAGTGGAGGGGATGTAGAAGGTCTGCACCACGAAGAGCCGCATGAGGAAGGCGACCAGGACGGCGACCGCCACGATGGCCAGCCACTCGATGGTGCGGCGCCGGAGCGATGGGCGGGGCCGGGGTCCTTCCCCCCGCTGGCGGTTCCTCGGGCGGTCCCCCGTCGCCAGGTGGCGGGCCCTCGGTTCCGACGAGCTGCCCCTGGCGCGGCGACCCCGAGCTCGGAACGTCGGCCATGAGGACGAGACGCTACCGGATGGTTCCGAGCGATCCGCCTCGGCCGCTCAGAGCGAGGCGATGAGCCGCTCGACCCGCTCGTCGTGGCTCTTGAACGGATCCTTCAACAGCAGCGTCCTTTGGGCCTGATCGTTGAGCTTGAGGTGGACCCAGTCCACGGTGAAGTCGCGCCGACGCTCCTTCGCCCGTCGGACGAAGGCACCGCGCAGCCGGGCCCGGGTCGTCTCGGGTGCCTGGGTCATGGCGAGCGCGATGTCATGGTCGTTGCAGGTGCGCTCGACGAGGTCACGGTCCTGGAGCTTGTAGAAGAGCCCGCGGTCGCGGTCGACGTCGTGGTACATGAGATCGACCATCGCCACCTTGGGGTGCGCGAGCGGGAGTTGGTGGCGCTCTCGCACCTCCTCGACGAGTCGGTGCTTGGCCACCCAGTCGCACTCCCGCCACAGCGTGAAGGGATCCGACTCGAGTCCCTTCAAGCAGTGCTCCCACATCTCCAAGGCGAGGTCCTCCTCGGGCTGGAGCCCCCGCTGGTCCCTGAAGCGTTGGGCGCGCTGGAGGTACTCGGCCTGGATGTCGAGGGCGCGCATCTCGCGACCGTTCGCGAGGCGGACCCGCCGCTGGCAGGTGATGTCCTGGCTGATCTCGCGGATGGCCCGGATCGGGTTCTCGAGGGTGAGGTCGCGCAGCACGGTCGAGGAGTCCTCGAGCATGGCGAGGATGATGCTGGTCGCCCCGACCTTCAAGAAGGTGGCGTACTCGGACATGTTGGAGTCACCCACGATGACGTGTAGCCGGCGGAACCGCTCGGCATCGGCGTGCGGCTCGTCGCGGGTGTTGATGATGGGCCGGCTCCGCGTCGTCGCGGACGAGACGCCCTCCCAGATGTGCTCGGCCCGCTGGGAGAGGCAGAAGGTGGCGCCCCGGGGCGTGTGGAGGACCTTGCCCGCGCCGGCATAGATCTGACGGCTTACGAGGAACGGGATGAGGACCTCGGTGTATCGGCTGAAGTCGTCGTTGCGCTCGGTCAGATAGTTCTCGTGGCACCCATAGGAGTTGCCCGCCGAGTCCGTGTTGTTCTTGAAGAGGTAGACCTCGCCCCGGATGCCCTCCTCGCGCAGGCGGGCCTGGGCGCCGGTCACGAGCTGGGCGAGGATCCACTCCCCCGCCTTGTCGTGGACGACGAGGTCGTTGATGCGGTCGCACTCGGGCGTCGCGTACTCGGGGTGCGAGCCCACGTCGAGGTAGAGGCGCGCGCCGTTCTCCAAGAAGACGTTGGAGGAGCGCCCCCAGCTCACCACCCTCCTGAACAGGTACCGCGCCACCTCGTCGGGGCTCAGGCGTCGTTGGCCCCGGAGGGTGAAGGTGACCCCGTACTCGTTCTCGAGGCCGAAGATCCGGCGTCGCACTCTGGCCACCGTACCGCCCGGGGACGCGAATGCGGCAGACCCCGGTCCCGTCCTAGGACCCGGGGTCCTCGTCCTCGGCGGCCGCCGCAGCGGGGGGCGGAACCGAGGACAGGAGCTCTGCCAGCTCCCCGTCGTCGATCCGGCGGAACGCCCGCCGGCCGTTTCGCCGGGAGAGCACGGCCACCTCGAGCTCCGTCGGATCGAGCGTGCGTTCGGGCCCGCCGAGCGCCCGCACGGCGGCGGCCAGTGCGGTCGGCAGGTCCCAGCCCTCCTGGAAGGACTGCTCGACGCGTTCGGAGATGGTCTCGGCGTCACCTCCGAGGACCGCGAAGCGCTCCTCGTCGGTGATGGTCCCCTCGTAGGCCACGTGGTAGAGCTGGTCAGGACCCTCGCCCTCGGAGAGCTCGGCCACGAGGATCTCGACCTCGAGTGGCTTCATCTCGTGGGTGAAGACGTTGTGCAGGTACTGCGCGTAGAGGTTGGCGAGCGCCCGCGCCTTCACGTCCTCTCGGCTGAATGCGTAGCCCTTGGTGTCGGCATGGCGGACGCCGGCCACCCGGAGCTGGTCGTACTCGTTGTAGCGGCCGACCCCGCCGAAGGCCACCCGGTCGTAGATCTCGCTGATCTTGTGCAAGGTGTGCGAATGGTTCTCGGCCACGATGAGGACGCCCTCGTCGTAGGTGGTGGCGATGAGTGAGCGGCCGCGGGCGATGCCCTTTTGCGCGTATTCCGCCCGGTCCTTCATCACCTGCTCGGGCGCGACGTAGAAGGGCATGCTCACGCTGGCTCACCCCTCCCACTCTCCCGACCGCGCTCGGCACGGCGGCGCTCGATCAGGTTCAAGAACCGGTCGGCGACCTCGGACTCGGTCACGGCCGCGAACCCCTCCGCGTCCACCACCGCCACGAGCGGGTAGATGCCCCGCACGAGATCGGGTCCGCCGGTCCCCGCGTCCTCGTCGGCCGCCTCGTAGAGCGCCTCGATGGCGAGCTCGATCGCCTCGTTCCTCCCGAGGCCCTCCCGGAACCCCAGCTTGATGGTCGTTCGCGCGTCGCGGCCGCCCGACCCGGTCGCTTGGAAGTCGGCCTCTTCGTAGTGGCCGCCCGTGACGTCGTAGGTGTAGATGCGGCCAACGCCTCGTCGAAGGTCGTAGCCGGCGAAGAGCGGGACGACGGCCAACCCCTGCATCGCCATGGGCAGGTGCTCGCGCACCATCTGGGCGAGCTGGTTGGCCTTGCCCTCCAGGCTGAGGGAGACCCCCTCCACCTTCTCGTAGTGCTCGAGCTGCACCTGGAACAGGCGGACCATCTCGACCGCCGGGCCGGCGGCGCCCGCGATGGCGACGGCCGACCAGCGGTCGGCTGGGAACACCTTGTCCATGGCCCGATGCGCGATGGAATAGCCCTCGGTGGCGCGCCGGTCGCCTGCCATGACCACGCCCTCGGCGAAGCGCAACGCCACGACCGTGGTCGCGTGGGCGACGCTGAGCGCGCCGTCTGCGGGGGGCATCGCCGGCAGGCCGGACCTCCTCAGCAGGCTGGTGAAATCGGGTCCCGGGTCATCGACCGGGCTGAAGATCGGCAGCGCCACGTGGGGTTACTGCCCGCCCTTTTGGACGTAGTTGCGGACGAACTCCTCGGCGTTGTCCTCGAGCACCTCGTCGATCTCGTCGAGCAGGTCGTCGAGATCGGCCTTCAGCTTCTCGCCCCGCGGCGAAGACGGGGACGTCTCCTCGACGACCTCGGTCTCGGTGCGCGAGGGAGCGGTGCGCCGCTTCTGCTCACGTTCTGCCATTGGTCATCACCTCAAGAACTCAATCGGTCCAAAAGCTCGGTCGGATTTCCACACTCTTCTAGCAGCGCGTCGGTGTGCTCGGCCGTTCCCTTGAGCGGATCCATCATAGGGACGCGGCGCAACGGGTCCGTACCCAGGTCAAAGACGAGGGAGTCCCAGTTCGCCGTGACGACCGAATCGGGCCAGCGCGCGAGGCACCGACCCCGGAACCAGGCCCGGGTCCGCCGGGGCGGCTCGGTCACCGCCTCGCGGACCGCTACCTCGTCCACGAGGCGCTCCATGGCCAGCCGGGCGAAGAGCGAGCGCTCGGGGCGCAGATCGTGATACTGGAGGTCGAGAGCGGCCAGTCGCTCGTCGTCCCAGGCGCACCCGTGGCGCTCCCGGTACCCCTCGACGAGCCGACGCTTCGCCACCCAGTCGAGCTGTGAGGCGAGGCTCTCGGGGTCGCTCTCGAGCCCCTGGAGCACCGCCTCCCAGCGGTCGAGCACCATCTCGCCCACCTGCTCGCCCCCGACGACCTCGAGCCCCCGCTCCTTTGCATAGCCCTGGGCCGCAGCGAAGATCTCCCACTGCATCTCGAGCGCAGTCATGGTCGAGCCATCGGCGGTGCGCAGCGGGCGGCCGAGTCCGAGGTCGGCCGAGACCTGGTGCATGGCACGCACCGGATCGCTCAAGGCCAGCTCCTTGGCGGGGAGCATCTCGTCTTCGATCATGGCGAGCACGAGTGCCGTCGTGCCCACCTTCAAGAAGGTGGCCACCTCGGCGAGGTTGGCGTCTCCCACGATCACGTGCAGGCGTCGGAAGCGCTTGGGATCGGCGTGCGGCTCGTCGCGCGTGTTGACGATCGGGCGCTTGAGCGTGGTCTCGAGGCCCACCATCTCCTCGAAGAACTCGGCGCGCTGGGAGATCTGGAAGTGAGGCGGCTCGGATCCGAACGCCATCGTCTCGCATCCCACCTTGCCTGCGCCGGTGAAGATCTGGCGGGTCACAAAGTGCGGGATGACCCCCGCCACCACGTTGCCGAAGGGCACGCTGCGATCCATGAGGTAGTTCTCGTGGCACCCATAGGAGTTGCCCTTGCCGTCGGAGTTGTTCTTGTAGGCAACGACCACCGGCGCCGTCGGCAGCGAGGCCGCCGCCAGCATCGAGCGACGGAGCACCTCCTCCCCCGCCTTGTCATGGCAGACGAGCTCGAGGGCGTCGACACACTCGGGGGTGGAGTACTCGGGATGCGCGTGGTCGACGTAGTAGCGAGCGCCGTTGGTGAGCACCGTGTTGGCGAGATGGGTCTCGACCATTGGCGGCATCGCGCCCTCGCGCGCGTAGCCGCGCGCGTCTTTGTCGGGCGACTCGTCTTCGAAGTCCCATCCGGTGCGGCGGTCGACCTCGGCCGCGTACGCGTTCACAAGGATCGAGGAGGCCGTCACGGGGTTCGCGTCGGGCCCCGCGGCGTGGATGCCGTACTCGGTCTCGATGCCGCAGACCTTGGGGATCGCCACAACTGGACCCTACCTGGTCGTCTCGCTCGGGCTCGGCGCGATTGGGTGCTGGTCAGGCCCCTTTTCGGCCCTAGAGGTATTGGCCGGTGCCCACCCGTTCGATCGAGCGCCCGCCCCTGGTCTCGCGGTCGTCGGTGAGCAGGGTGCGCACGTAGACGATGCGCTCGCCCTTCTTGCCCGAGATCCGCGCCCAGTCGTCGGGGTTGGTGGTGTTCGGGAGGTCCTCGTTCTCCTTGTACTCCTGGCGGATGGACTCCAAGAGGTCGTCGGTGCGGATGCCCCCGCCTTGCTGGGCGATCTCGCGTTTGATCGCGAGCTTCTTCGCCCGACGCACCACGTTCTCGATCATCGCCCCCGAGGAGAAGTCCCTGAAGTAGAGGACCTCCTTGTCACCGTTTTGGTAGGTGACCTCCAAGAACCGGTTGTCCTCGGTGGTCGAGTACATCTCGGCCACCGTCTTTTCGATCATCGCCTGCGCGGCCTTCGCGGGATCTCCGCCCCCCAGGCGTTCCACCTCGTCGGCGTCGAGTGGTAGGTCCGCGGTGAGGTACCGCGAGAAGATCTGTGCGGCGGCCTCCTCGTCGGGGCGCTCGATCTTGATCTTCACGTCGAGGCGGCCGGGGCGCAGGATGGCCGGGTCGATCAGGTCCTCACGGTTCGAAGCGCCGATGACGATGACGTCGCGCAGGGCTTCGACACCGTCGATCTCCGCGAGGAGCTGGGGGACGATGGTCGACTCCATGTCCGAGCTGATCCCCGTCCCCCGGGTCCTGAAGAGCGAGTCCATCTCGTCGAAGAAGACGATGACCGGGACCCCCTCCTCGGCCTTCTCGCGCGCTCGCTGGAAGACCAGACGGATCTGGCGCTCGGTCTCCCCGACGTACTTGTTCAAGAGCTCGGGGCCCTTGATGTTCAAGAAGTAGCTGCGGATGCTCGTGTTCTTGGTCGCCTCGGCCACCTTCTTCGCGAGCGAGTTGGCGACGGCCTTCGCGATCAGCGTCTTGCCGCAGCCCGGGGGGCCGTAGAGGAGGATGCCCTTTGGTGCGGGCAGCTTGTAGTGCGAGAACAGCTTGCGGTGCAGGTATGGCAGCTCGACGGCATCGGTGATCGCCTCGATCTGGAGATCGAGGCCCCCCACGTCCGCGTAGGTGATGTCGGGCACCTCCTCCAAGACGAGCTCTTCGACCTCGGGGCGGGGCAGCTTCTCGATGAGAAGCTGGCTCCGGACGTCCATGAGGATCGCGTCTCCTGCGCGCAGCTTCACCTTGGTCAGCTCGTCGGCCAGCTCGACTACGCGCTCCTCGTCGGCCCGCGCGAAGACGATGGCGCGGCGGCGGTCGTCCATCACCTCCTTCAGGGTCACGATCTCGCCCGAGAGCTCGCCGTCGCGCACGAGCACGACATTGAGCGATTCGTTCAAGACGACCTCGTTGCCCTTGCGAAGGACCCCCGGATCGATGTCGGGATGCAGCGCCACCCGCATCTTGCGGCCGCTCGCGAACACGTCGACCGTGCCGTCCTCGTTGATGTCGAGGAAGGTGCCGTAGGCGGCCGGCGGCTGGGTGAGCTTCTCCACCTCCTCGCGAAGCGTCGCGAGCTGCTCCTTGGCCTGTTGGAGCGTGAAGGTCAGCTTCTCGTTCTGGGAGATCGCCTGGTTCAGCTGCCCCTTGGTCTCGAGCAGCCGCTCCTCGAGGGCCTGGACCCGGTGCGGGCTCTCTTGGAGGCGGCGCCGCAGCGCGTGGATCTCCTCCTCGGCCTCGAGCAGCCGGGTCCTGACTGCCTCGAGCTCGGCGAGCGTGCTTTCGTCCATGGGGTTCTCGGGCCTCGGCGTTCGAACCACCTCCCACCGTGCGGCTTGTGCTCACCCTATCGGCCGACACCGTGTCTTCCCGATCGTCGCGCGCAGCGGCCCGGCGCGCCGTGACCCTACGGATGGGGGGCCAGGGCCTGGTAGGGCGGGGGGCGCCCGCGCGCGCGAACCTGGTGCCTGGCCGCTGAGGAGGGAGGACCCCATGAGCGAGGCCCCCGGGCGCTACCCCTACGACGAGTTCTCGATGTTCCACGAGAACGCCGAGGAATTCGGGATCCCCTATTCGGGCCCCCCGATCGTCTCCCGGCGGTCGGTGACGATGGACGACGGGCGCCAGCTGAGCGCCCTCGTCTGGGGCGAGCGCCCCGCCGAGCTCGTGCTGCTGCACGGGGGGGCCCAGAACGCCCACACCTGGGACACCGTCGCGCTCGCCCTCGGCCGGCCGCTCGTCGCGATCGACCTCCCCGGGCACGGGCATTCCGACGCCGGCCGCCACGGCTCGCGCAATCTCGCCGACAACGCCGACGATCTCGCGCGCGTGATGACCGAGCTCGCCCCGCAGGCCGAGGCCCTGGTCGGCATGTCGCTCGGCGGCATGACCGCGATCGTCCTCACCGATCGCCACCCCGAGCTCGTGCGCAAGCTCGTGCTGGTCGACGTCACTCCGGGGGTGACCGCTGAGAAGGCCAAGGCGATCACGGCCTTTGTCCGTGGCCCCGATAGCTTCCCGGACTTCGAGGCGATCCTCGCCCGCACGGTCGAGCACAACCCGACACGCTCGGTGTCCTCGCTCAGGCGAGGCATCTTGCACAACGCCCAGCAGCGTGACGACGGCTCGTGGGTCTGGCGCCACGCCCGCCACCGCGCCGAGGAGGTCCCCGACGCCCCCGAGGGGGCGCGCTACGTCGACCTGTGGGAGGCCCTCGCCCGGGTGCGGGTGCCGATCATGCTCGTGCGCGGCATGCGTCCCCAATCCGTCGTCGACGACGGCGACGAGGAGGAGCTGCGCCGCCGCTGCCCCGACGCTCGCGTCGAGCACGTCGAGGACGCCGGACACAGCGTGCAGGGTGACGACCCGGTGACCCTCGCCCGGCTGCTCGACGACTTCGTCGGCCGCTGACGGCGGCCGAGGCCCTCGGTCAGGCTCGCGCCGTCCAGCGGGCAGTGGGTCAGTTTGGCGTTCGCGATAGTTGCCCTGTCGCACCCTACAATTACCCTCTAAACGAACAAATGTTCGAGAAGGTGGGCTGAGGAGCGTGCTGACGGATGCGGAGGTCCGGGACGCAATGACCAGCGGCGGCCTGGTCATTGAACCCTTCGCACCGGATTGCCTTCAACCTGCCAGTTACGACTTCCGGGTCGGTGACCAGGCGTTTCTTAGCGGGACAGATGCCATAGCGGACGTGGCAAACAAAGGGCTCGTCATCATCGAGCCAGGGGAGTTCGCCGTCATAGCGACCCGCGAGAAGATCAAGTGTGGCTCTCAGTTCGCCGCGCAGCTTGGCTTGGACTCAAAGTACGGGCGGCAGGGTTTGGTCTTGCTGTCAGGTCCGCAGATCGATCCGGGGTTCGAGGGGGTCCTTATCGTCCGGGTGACGAACCTCGCTCCCCGGCGTATCACCCTCACCCATGAGACGCCCTTTCTGACAGTTCAGTTTTTTCGACTGTCGCGGCCCGTGGAGAAGCCCTACGTCGGGTCGCGCCAAGGCCAGACGGGCTTGGGATCGAGCGATATCGAGGAACTGACGCACCCGGATAGCCCGACGCTTGGGGGCATGGTCAAGTCCCTCTCCGCCTTGGCAACGGACGTTGGCGCCTTGAATACAACTGTGGCGCGTCTGGAGGGAAGCATGTCGCGGCTCAGTTGGGTCATACGACTCCTCGTTGCATTTGGCATTGGGGTCACGGCGATCATGATCGCCTTCAAGTAACTGAGAACCGATCAATCCAGAAGGCCAGCAATCTCCCAAACGGACCACACGTGGTCCGAGACACCAGCGGCCATCGCCGGGGTGGTTGGGCGTCCGTACCGCTTGGAGAGCGTCTGGTGGGGCCGGGCGAAGTTGTAGTGCATGTAGT
>DAHUZM010000005.1 GCA_027306525.1 Acidimicrobiaceae bacterium | reverse complement strand
GGCGAGGCGTCGGCGGTAGATGATTTCGGCGTGGGTCACGGTGATGGACTCCTTGGCTCTGTAGTGGGAACCACAGAGTCCATCGCCGGACCCCATCTGGGGGTGGATGTGCAACCTCGTCATTCGGTCAGGAAGGCCTAGACGTCATCTGTATGTGTACATGTACCCGTTATTTGGGTACAGAATCTTCTCGGAACCGAAATGTGGGTCGGAATCGAGAAGGGGGTCGAGATGACCGACGCGGCAGCACGCGACCAGGGCCCGGCAGACATCACCCGGGAGCTCCGCCCGGTCGAGCACGAGCCGATCGACCGCGGGCCCGCCGCCGGCGGCTCGAGATGGACGCCGGCGCCAGGCTGGATCGTGGCCGCCGCACTCGTCCTCGCGGCCGCCGGTGTCGGGATCGGGCTGACCGCCCTCGTCAGGACGCCGGCCCGGGTCACCGGGGCCCAGGGCGCGACGGGGGCCCAGGGCGCGACGGGGGCCCAGGGCGCGACGGGGGCGACCGGGGCGCAGGGTCCCCAGGGGGTCCCGGGCCCGGTCGGTAAGCAGGGCCCGCAGGGCCCGGCCGGCAAGCAGGGGCCTGCGGGTGTGCGCGGCCCGGCCGGCAGCGTCGCCGCCAGCCACGTGATCACGCCGGCCGCGACGACCTCCGCGCTCGACCCGGCCGTCGGGACGACCGTCGTCGCCACGGCGAGTTGCCCGACCGGGCAGGTCCTGCTGGGCGGCGGTGGCAAGGTCTCGCTGGCCACCCAGCCCGTCCAGGGCGGGCAGGGCGCCACCTCGACGTCCACCAGCACCGCGCGCGGCCGCGTCGAGCTGCGGGGCAGCTATCCACTGAACGCCCACAGCTGGCGGATGACCGCCGTGGTGACCGGCACCATGGCCGCCGACCAGGTCGTCGTTCTCCAGCCCTACGCCCTGTGCGGCACCGCCAGTTAGCCGCAGTCAGCCGTTCAGTGAGCCGGGGGCTGACTCGGCGAGCGGCCCTTGGGCCGAGGCGGTGGAGGTCCGCTCTCGCTCCAGCCCCTCGAGCAGGTAGCGCAGGCCGATCATGAACTGACGGCGCGTGGTGTAGGCGGCGAGCCTCCTCGCGCGCGGCCCGGCCCCGCTCTCGGGGGCCGACCGTTGCCTCGAGGCCTGGAGCGTCGCGAACCCGACGGTGTAGGTGTGCACCGTCCCGTACGCGCTTTCGGCACCCGGCCCGTCGAACCCGGCCTCCCGAAGGACCTCGAGCATCGTCTCCATGCGCTCCAACGCGGCCGGGGAGACGACCGGATGCCGCAGGTAGACGTGCAGCGCGGCTGGCTGCTCGACGAGGAACCGTCGCAGGCGCTCGGCCGCCTCGGTCACCCAGGCCTGCCAGTCCGAACGCGGCGCCCGGGGCCGCCAGAGCCGGGCCAGCATCCCGTCGACGACCGCCCCGAGGAGGTCGTCCTTCCCCGAGACGTGGCGGTACAGGGTCATCGGGGCCACCCCGAGGCTCTCGGCCAGGGCGCGGATGGTGAGGGTCTCGAAGCCCCCGGCCGAGACCGCGCGGGTCGCCGCGTCGATCACTGCCTTGCGCGACACCGTTCCCCAGGCCACGCGCTCGCGTGTCGCGCTCATCGCGGTGCCGAGCGGACGAGGCGCTCGCCTGCATGACGAGTCCCGACGCTCACGGGGCCGACGCCGGGGTCGAGGGAACCGGCGTCGGCCGGTTCGGCGCGTCCAGAAGACGGCCATTGGGCTGGGAGCGACGCCAACGTGGCGGACCCCGAGGCCATGCGCCGATCTTGACCGAGGAAACCTGACACTCACGGGGAGGCTAGCGATCGCGCATCTGGCGCGCCGTGGTCCGGCGCGGCAAGCTCGGCTCGAGGACCCGATCATGGCGCGCGACCAAGAGACCCTCGAGGAACGTTCGGCGGAGGCGACCCTCGGGCGCGCCCAGCGTGAGCAGCACGCGTCCCACGACAACCTGCAGAAGCGCCAGGCGATCTTCGCCTACCGCGAGCCCGAGCGCTGCTCGGGGCGCCCCGCCATCGAGTCGGTGCCCTGGGAGGGCACCGAGCGCGTGCTCGAGGTCGGATGCGGCAACGGGGTCTGGTTGCGCGCGCTCAGGAGCGGGCACGCGCTCGGCTCGGTGGTCGGGCTCGACCTGTCCGCCGGGATGCTCGAGGCCGCCCGCGCCGAGGACCCCGGCCAACCGGTGGTGGGGGGCGACGTCGGGCGCCTCCCCTTCCCCGAGGCGAGCTTCGACGTCGTCATGGCGCTGTGGATGCTGTACCACGTGGCCGACCACCGCGGGGCGCTCGAGGAGCTCCACCGCGTGCTGCGCCCGGGAGGGCGCCTGCTCGTCGCGACGAACAGCGCCCGGCAGCGGCCGCTCGACGCCGTGCTCGTCGCGGCGCTGGACGAGGTGACCGGCAGCGCTCGCGAGCAGTGGCTTCCGCAGCTCAACTTCACCGCCGAGAACGGCCCGGGCATCGTGGGCCAGGTGTTCGGCGAGGTCGCGGTCGAAGAGGTGCGCAGCACGTTCGCCATCCCGACCCCCGAGCCGGCGCTCGGCGTGATGGCATCCATGCGCGGGCCGATCGAGGCCTTCTGCGGCGAGACCCTCGACTGGCCGGCCGTCGAGGCGGCGGCGCGCCGGCGCCTCGAGCGCGCGATCGCGCTCGACGGCGTGTTCAGGACCGAGATCGTCGCGGCCTGGTTCGTGGCGCAGCGGGCGCCGGGCGCGCTCAGTTGATGAGCGGGTCCCGCGGGAGACCGAGGATGCGCTCACCGATCTGGTTGCGCTTGATCTCCGAGGTCCCGCCGGCGATCGACATGGCCCGGTGCGCGAGCACGAGCGTGCCGGTCACCGCCGAGAGCCCGTCCATGAAGAGCGCGTCGGGCCCCGACAGCGCGGCGAGCATCGCCGCCATCTCGTGGCCGTTCTCCGAGAGGACGAGCTTTGTGATGTTGCCCTCGGGTCCGGGCCCAGCCCCCGCGACGGCCCGGTGGGCGCTGCGGAGGTTCAAGACGTCGATCGCCTGCTGGCTCGCCACGTAGCGCCCGATTCGCCCCAGCCCGCCCGCCAGACGGTCGGGATGGGCGTCGTGCATCGTGATCAGCCCGTCGACGGGCATGCCCCCGCCGCCCCCGCCGCTCCCGCTGCCGATGCTGACGCTCTCGTTGCCGAGGGTCGCCCGGGCGACGGTCCAACCGTGGTCGACCGGCCCGACGACATCGTCGTCGGGGACCAAGACGTCGTTGAAGAAGACCTCGTTGAAGTCCGAGCCCCCGGTCGCCTGCTTGAGCGGGCGGACCTCGACGCCCTCGCCCATCATGTCGATCACCTTCATCGTGATGCCGTCGTGCTTGGGCGCGTCGGGGTTGGTGCGGACCGTCGCCAGCCCGTAGCTCGCGAGGTGGGCCCCGCTCGTCCAGACCTTCTGCCCGTTGACGAGCCACCCGCCATCCACCCGGGTGCCCTTGGTCTGGATCCCGGCCGCGTCCGAGCCCGCGTTGGGCTCGCTGAACAGCTGGCACCAGGTGAGCTCCTGGTTGAGCGCAGGCCGGACCCAGCGGGCGACCTGGTCCTCGGTCGCGTACTGGATGAGAGTGAGGATCACCCAGCCGGTGATGCCAAGGCCCGGGCGCCGGACGCCCGCCGCCGCGAACTCCTGCTCGATCACGAGCTGCTCGACCGCGCTCGCGTCGCGACCCCAGGGCTTGGGCCAATGGGGCATCGCGTAGCCCTCCTCGATCATGGCCGCCCGCTGGGCCGCCTCGTCGAGCCCCTTGACCCGCTCGGCGAAGGCGCGGACCTCGCTGCGGATCACCTCGGCCTCGGGCGGCAGGTCGACGGTGCGCCCTCGCGTCACGCCCTTGCGGACGAGCTCGGTGACCGCGACGGACGCATCCTCGGGGCTCACGACGGACTCGATCGCGGTCGCCCGGCGGAGGTAGAGGTGCGCGTCGTGCTCCCAGGTGAACCCGATCCCGCCGTGCACCTGGGTGTTGAGCTGCGCGTCGAGGTCGGCCGCAGGCATGGCGAGCGCGGCGGCCATCGCCGCCGCGTAGGACAGCTGGTCGCCGCCGTGCTCGGCCGCCCGGGCGGCGTCCCACACGAGGGAGGTCGCGAGCTCGACGGCGACGGCCATGTTGGCGCAGTGGTGCTTGACCGCCTGGTAGGTCGCGATGGGCCGGCCGAACTGGATGCGCACCTTCGCGTACGCCGCTGCGAGCTCCGTGCACTCGCGGGCGACGCCCACGGCCTCGGCCGCGAAGACGAGGCGGGCGTAGTCGACGAGGGCCTGGCGAGCGCCGGGGAGCACCGTGGCCGGGGCGCCGCTGAGCGTCACGCGAGACGCCCGCCGGGTCGGGTCGAGGTTCTTCGGGGTCTCGACCTCGACCCCGCCGGCCGACCGCCGGACGATCGCCACGTCGTCGCCGACCGGCACCATGAGGATCTCGGCCAGCTCGGCGCCCACGACGGCGCCAACCGTCCCGCTCGCCGCGCCGTCGCGCAACGAGACCGCACCTCCGAGCGCGACCGCGCCGAGGAGCGAGCCGTCGGCCCGGCCGGGCAGGAACGCCGAGCGCGCCTCGTCGGTGCCGGCCGCCACGAGCACGGCGCTCGCCGCCACCGTCGGGACGAAGGGCCCGGGCGCGATCCCTCGGCCGAGCTCCTCGAGCACGACGACCAGCTCGGGAAGGCCGTAGCCCGACCCGCCGTACTCCTCGGGGATGTGCA
>DAHUZM010000184.1 GCA_027306525.1 Acidimicrobiaceae bacterium | reverse complement strand
TCCCTGCTGGCCCTGCCCGATGCCTGGGCCACCCACCGGGCCGGGTCGTCGCACCGCTCGCCGTGGGAGCGCGAGGTCCAGTGGTGGCGGGGGGCGATGACGTACGCCGCGCTCTGGTACCGGCCGGGGGAGTGGGGCCTGTCGCTGGGGGCGGCCGTCGTCCGGGTGGTCACGCTCGGGGTGCGGCGGCCCCGAGGGGCGGTCGGGGCGTGGCGGGCGGTGGTAGGAGGTCCGCGGGCCGTTCGGCGTCAGTAGGACTGTCCAGACGGTCGGAGCGGCTGGACCAGCACTTCGGGGACCCGGGAAGAGGTGAGCATTTCGGGCGGCGAGTGGAGACGCTGCGGAGGGTCCAACCGGTCTTCGTAATCCGGCTCGACCACCGAGCAGTCGGGCCGAATCTGTGGGCACCGCTGAGCAGCGGATCGGCGGGCTGGGCGGCCTCTGTCACCTCCGACGTCGTCCGCGTGCGGGAATGGTTCGAGTTCTGGAACTCGGTAGCCCGGGCGATGATCGACATGAACTCCATCGGCCACTGGTCTGGGCTGGCATCGTTGTGTCGGAGGTGCTGAGGCCGGAGATGACGGAAGAGAGGTCCGCTCAGCGGGACACCGGCGGCAATTGCGTGCGCTGTGGCCAGGTCAATAGCGGAAGAGATCCAGCATCCAACTTGGCGTTCCATTTGCGTACCGCCGGTAATCGCCGCAACGCACCCGACCTGCAATCTGGGGAAGTCGCAGCCATGCACGGCCTGGCAGGGACAGCCGGAAGCGCAGCATCTCGGCCTTGTGGACCACGAACTCTCGCTCCTCGTCGGTCACTCGATCGCATCTCATCCGGTCGAGCAGATTGGCAAGACCACCGAGGAAGGCGGCTTCCGACGCCATCTCCTTCAGTCTGAACTGAGGATCGAACAGCTTTCGTCGGTAGTAGATGATGACTCCTCCCTTCGGGAATCCGATGGTGTTGGCGTCGTGCAGTCGGTAGTCGATGAGGGGTTCGTCGATGGCCTCGAGGCGGGCCTGCAGGGACACCGCTCCAGAGATCCAGTAGTCATGGGGAATAGGCGGCCAGGGCACCATGCTCGGGATCAGCTGACGACGAAATGTCAGCGTGGCACCGGTGACGACCGACTGACTCAGGAGAACCTCCAACTCGTGACCGGACCGGAACCGACCCTTCACCTTGCCGGTGAAGGCGGCGGCCTCCCAGAGACGACGCCCGCTCATGACGCCGTCTCGATCGATGCACCATCCGTCGCTGAAAGTGGCACCCACGGTGGGGTCCGCGTCGAGTACGTCGACTGCTCGTTCCAACCTCAACGGAGCCCACACGTCGTCCTGGTCACAGAGCGCAATGAGGTCGCCGGACGCCTCGTTCATCGCCGCCCAGAAGTTGTCCGGCACGCCGAGTCGGTCGGGGTTCCTCATGATGGTGACGGGAAACGGAACCTCGTCGGCGAATGCGTTGAGCAGGTCGAGCGTGGCATCGGTCGAGCCGTCATCGCGCACGACCATCTCGTCAGGGAGCCGCGTCTGAGCCCGCAAACTGGCCAACTGCTGAGGCAGATAGGCGGCACCGTTGTAGGTGCAGAGGACTACGGAAAGCGAGCTCAATTGGGAACCCCGGAGTCGTGGTGAGCACGCGATGATAACAGCCGGCTCACGTCGTCCACTTCCCGACCGTTCCTCCCGTCGGCAAGGTGCCGCCTACGATTCATGCCAGTGCACGGTGACCGCCAACTGAGGGACGGCAGTCGCTGAATTTCCGGCCAGGCATCCGTCAGGCCGGCGCCTTCGCTCCCCATGGAGCGGGCGTCGGGGCCGGTGCGGCCGGTCGACGGCAACGGTGGGACAGAGGGAGGAACGTGCCAAGATGCTCGCCGCCGGTTGACGGCCGGACGATTGGATCAAGTGGAAGAGCCGAGCTCGACGAGGACGACGCCCCAGGGCCAACTGCGGGGCCCCGACCCGAAGTACGGAGTGATCGACCATGAGGACGAACGCCCTGCAGCGGGGTCTGGTGTTCGCCCCGCCTCCATCGGCTGACTGGTACGCGTAATGGCAACATCCGCACCGGGACGTCCGGCTGGGCTCGTGAAGAGCTATCTCGTACTGCTCGAGGGACATCGGAGGGGCGCACTCGGCGTGGTGCTGCTGGCTGTCCTGAGCGGGTTGCTGGAGACCGTCGGCATTCTCGCTCTCGTCCCGCTCATCGGCTCGGAACAGAGCGCTGCCGCGCTTGGCGTCCACCTGCAGGGGTCGAACCTCAGGTACTGGGCTGTCGCCGTATTTGTCTTGTTCGGGCTTTCGGCGTCTGCGGCCCGGTTCCTTGGTGAGCGAGCCATCATCAGGACGATTGCCGGCTTTGAGCGGAGCCGCCGCCAGGAGTTGACCAAGGCGGCATTGGAGATGGACTGGGCGTCCTACCTCAGCCTGCGGCTCGGCGACGTCAACACCTCGCTCCTGCTCACGATCAGCCAAGTCGCGACGGGGGTGCAGGTCTTCCTGCGCACGGCCGGCATGCTCGGCGTCGTCCTCATCTTCGTAGCCGTCGCAGTCAGCCTCTCGTGGCAGCTCAGCCTGTTCACGCTCATCTTCGGCTCGATCGCAGTGATCATCTACATACTGGCCGGCAATCCCACCAGGCGACACACGTTGGCGCTGACGCAGGCGGCGTCGACGTTGGGGAGAGAAGCAGACCTGCTCTTTGGCAATCTCAAACTGTTCCGCTCACTTGGTGACCGCAGCTCGTCCGAACGACGCATGAATGAGATCTACAGGGAGTACTCGGCCGCCGTCGTCAGGAGTCAGTACATCGGCCCCCGGACACGGTCGATCTTCGAGTCGACCGGTATCGTCGGTATCGCCATCGTGCTGTTCGGCGCCGTCGTTGCCTCAGGCGGTGCTGTCCTCTCCGCGACGTCGATCGCCTTTCTGGTGATGTTCCTTCGGCTGGCTCCACGCTTCGTCTCCACACAGGAGAGCCTGCAGGCGGCACGGGCGTACCGGCGATGGTGCGACGTCTGGCGGGACACCCTCGACGCCATGACCAGCGTCCCAATGTTCGCCGGTGGCTCCACACCACCCCGCTTCGACCGGGAATTCCGCGGCCTCCACGTCGGGTTCACCTACCCCGGTGCATCGCGTCCGGTCCTGCACGACGTGGAGTGGACGATCCGCCCGGGCGAGGCGATTGCGTTCGTCGGAGATTCGGGTGCCGGTAAGACGACCATCCTCGACTTGGTGACCGGTCTGTTGCAGCCCACGGCAGGTTCGATCACCTTGGACGGCGTCGACCTTGAGCAGATCGACCTCGAGCAGTGGCAGTCCCATCTCGGTCTGGTCATGCAGGAGCCGCCGCTCTTGGCGGGGACCGTGCTGGAGAACATCTACTGGACGGAGTCGGATCGTGATGAGCATCGGGCGAGGGACGCGTTGGACAAGGCCCACGCCCTCGAGTTTGTAGATCGGCTGCCGCTGGGTGTCCGCACCGTGCTCGGCCAGCGTGGGGGCACCCTCTCGGGCGGGGAGCGGCAGCGCCTGGCGCTGGCCCGGGCCATCTACAGGCGACCGTGGCTGCTGATCCTTGACGAGCCGACAAGCGCACTCGACGTTGATGCCGAAGCCGAAGTACTCCGGGCACTGGCCGACATCAGATCGACGTGCGGGATGATCATCGTCGCTCACGGCCTGAATCCCGTTCGCCTTGCGGACCGCATCTACGTGATCTCCCAGGGCAAGGTGGCTGAGCAAGGCACCTGGGAGGAGCTGGTCTCCCGCCCGCAGGGCAACTTTGCGGAAATGGTGAGGCGTCGAACTGGCCAGGTGTGAGGTCACGACCGGCCGAGGTGACGGTCATCTGCCCCGCGTGAGGCGTGGCGTGCGGCCACGCCCGACCGACTCCACGCGACCGGGGAACGCTCAGGACGGTCAGTGGGCCACCTGGCTGACCACGCCACCCAGGCGCAGGGCCAGCTCCGCCGCACGCCAGGTCAACCCCGTCTGACGGGCGGCGTACCGGGCCGCAGAGTGCCATTGTGACAAGCGGGCGAACTGGGCGACCGCAGCGGTGTGGGCCGAGCCGCCGACCTCGTGGATGGCCGGTTTGGTGTCGGCGACTGCGGCGACGAGGTTCCGATGGGCAAGAGCCAACCGACGGCACAGGTCGGTGTCCTCGAGGTAGAGGAAGTATCCCTCGTCGAAGCCTCCCACCGCCCGAAGGACGGACGTGTCCAGCGAGAAGACCGTGCCCGGGACCCAGTGGTCGGTGAGCGGGTAGCGACCCGGGGCCGTTCCCGCTCGCCAGCGCCGCTCCTCGCCCCACGTGCCGAGCACCTGGGCCAACCACGCTCGGCGTCGGGTCCCGGGCGGTGCCACCCGGATGGCGCGCGAGATGCCGAGGACGAGCAGCGTGGGGGAGGGATAGGGGACGATCGACGCCATCGGCCGGCCGTCCGGGCCGGCGAGGGGCAGCGTGACCAGCTCGTCCGGACGTCCGGCGGACAGGGCGTCGAAGTGGGCTCGGTCGAGCGACATGTCGGGGTTGAACACCACCACCCGACGACTCGTGACCATGCCGAGGGCGAGGTTCACGCCTCGTCCGAATCCGATGTTCTCCCCGGGGCGGACGTGGCGGACCCGACCGTGGTCGCCGCGCACTTCGGTCAACAGATCGTCGTTGTGGACGACGATCACCTGGGCGTCCGAGGGGATCCACTCCAGGTCGAGGGCTTCCCTTCCGAACGAGACGACGACCGCCGAGGTGTCCGAAGCCGCCGGCGCGGTCCCTGGGGCCGGAGCGCCTGTCTCGTCCGAGCGGGGGACGGGCCCGTGCTCGGGGTCGGCTACCAGGTCGACTCCTCGAGATCCTCGTAGCGCTCCTCGATCGAGGGTCGTTGTTGCAGCTCCCACAGCCGCGCCTCGGCGCACATGTGCGAGAACGGCCAGTAGAAGGCCTCGTAGACGCCGGCGACACCGTCGCGCCAGCCCCGACGGAGAACGAGCCGGAAACCGATCTCGCGCATCAGGGTTCGGTAGAGCCGCCAGGGAGTGACCGGACGGGCACCGGCTGCGAGCTGGGCGCGGGCCTGGATCTCGACGTAGTTGATCGACTTCTCGAGGTTGTCGGTCACCGAACGGTGGGAGAAGTGGACCAGTGGGTGGGAGAGGTCACCGAGGTGAGCGTCGTCGGACGTGAACTGCGGCAGTTCGTGGAGGACGCCGCCGTATCGGGCGGATTCGCGTCGCCACAGCCTGACCGGCCGCTCCTGCCAGCCACCGTGGTGCATGAGTCGCCCATGGAAGTAGT
>DAHUZM010000183.1 GCA_027306525.1 Acidimicrobiaceae bacterium | reverse complement strand
CGGAGGGCGGAGACGAAGGCTTCCTGGGGCACCTCGACCCGGCCGATGTTCTTCATGCGCTTCTTGCCTTCCGTCTGGCGCTCGAGGAGCTTGCGCTTCCGGGTGATGTCGCCGCCGTAGCACTTGGCCAGGACGTCCTTGCGCTTGGCCTTGACCGTCTCGCGGGCCACCACTCGGCCACCGATCGCCGCCTGGATGGGCACGTCGAACAGCTGGCGGGGGATGAGGGCCCGCAGCTTCTCGGTCATCCGGCGCCCGTAGGCGTCGGCCTGGGAGCGGTGGACGATGGTCGAGAAGGCGTCGACCGGGACGTGGTTGATGAGGAGGTCGACCCGCACCAGGTTGGCGGTGGCATAGCCGGCCGGTTCGTAGTCGAGGCTGGCGTAGCCCTTGGTCCGGCTCTTCAGCTGGTCGAAGAAATCCACCACCACCTCGGCCAACGGGATCTTGTAGACCAGCTCCACCCGCTCGGGCGAGAGGTACTCCATCCGGGCCATCTCCCCGCGCCGGCTCTGGCAGAGGTCCATCACCGTGCCGGTGTACTCGGCCGGGCTGAGGATGGTGGCGGTGAGCATGGGCTCGTCGATGTGGTCGATCCGGCTCTGGTCGGGCAGGTCGGTCGGGTTGTCGACGACGACGTCCCCCCCGTCGGTGAGGTACGCCCGGTACTCGACCGAGGGGGCGGTGGCGATGAGCGAGAGGTCGAACTCGCGCTCCAGGCGCTCGCGGACGATCTCCATGTGCAGCAGACCGAGGAAGCCGCAGCGGAACCCGAACCCGAGGGCGTGGGACGACTCGGGCTCGAAGGTGAAGCTGGCGTCGTTGAGCTTCAGGCGATCGAGGGCGTCGCGTAGGTCGGGGAGCTGGTCGCCGTCGATCGGGTACAGCCCGCAGAAGACCATCGGCTTGGGGTCGCGATAGCCCGAGAGCGCCTCGGACGCCGGGCGCTCTGCGGTCGTCACCGTCTCGCCCGACCGGGCCGCTCCCACGTCCTTGATGCCTGCGATGAGGTAGCCGACCTCGCCCGGGCCGAGCTCGGCGACCGGCCGGGGGTCCGGGGTGCGGATCCCGATCTCCTCGGCCTCGTGGGTCGCCCGCGCCTGCATGAACACGAGGCGGGCGCCCGTCTTGAGGACGCCGTCCATCACCCGGATCGAGCTCACCACCCCCCGGTACTGGTCATAGGAGGAGTCGAAGATGAGCGCCCGGGCCGGGGCGTCCCGCTCGCCACCGGGAGCGGGGATCCGCTCGACCACCGCGTCGAGCAGGGCCCCGACGCCCTCGCCGGTCTTGGCCGAGATGCGCAGGATCTCGGCGGCGTCGATCCCGAGCACCTGCTCGATCTCGGCGGCGCAACGCTCAGGGTCCGCCGCCGGCAGGTCGATCTTGTTGAGGACGGCCACGATCTCCAGGTTGTGCTCCATCGCCTGGTAGCAGTTGGCGAGCGTCTGGGCCTGGATGCCCTGGGAGGCGTCGACGAGCAGGACCGCGCCCTCGCAGGCGGCGAGCGACCTGCTCACCTCGTAGCCGAAGTCCACGTGCCCGGGCGTGTCGATCAGGTGCAGGACGTGGCCACGGTGGTGTACCCGGACGTTCTGGGCCTTGATCGTGATGCCCCGCTCGCGCTCGAGCTCCATCGAGTCGAGGTATTGGGCTCGCATGAGGCGGGGGTCGACGGCACCGGTCAGCTCGAGGATGCGGTCCGAGAGGGTGGACTTCCCGTGGTCAACGTGGCTGATGATCGAGAAGTTGCGGATTCGCTCCGTCGGGACCGGTCCGCTGGCAAGAGCTTCGGACACGGTGCGCCCATCGTACCGGCCGACCTGGGCATCTCGGCTCTCCCCCGGTGAACAGGTCCGAGCCTGCCCCGAGTCGGTAAGGTCGGCCGAGCCTTTGTGAAGGAGCCTGCGATGGCGATTGCCCAAGCCGCCCGAGCCGACGAGATCACGGCCGAGGTCCGCTCGTGGCTCGCGGAGCACTGGGACCGCTCCCTCGGGGCACGCGAGTGGCGCGCGCTCGTCGTCGATGCCGGGTGGTCCTACCCGAGCTGGCCGGCCGAGTGGTACGGCAGGGGCTACTCGCGCGCCGAGTCGGCCATCGTGGCCGCGGAGTTCGCGGCGGCCGGTGCCCCCTGGGGCGCGCTCGACGTGGTGAGCGGGCACGGGCAGATCGAGCTGCAGATCGGCGCCAACGTCCTGATCGCGCACGCGAGCGACGAGCTCAAGGCCCAGCTCCTCCGGCCGATCCTCATGGGCGACCTACGGGCTTGCCTCCTCTACAGCGAGCCCGGGGCGGGCTCGGATCTGGCCTCGATCCAAACGAGAGCCGAGCGCGACGGCGACGAGTGGGTCTTCAACGGCCAGAAGGTCTGGACGACGGTCGGACACCTGGCCGACTTCGGCCTCCTCATCGCTCGCAGCGACTGGGACCAGCCCAAGCACCAGGGCATCAGCTACTTCATCCTTCCGATGCACCAGCCGGGCGTTGAGGTGCGCCCGCTGCGCCAGATGACCGGCGACGCGCAGTTCAACGAGGTCTTCATCACCGATGCCCGGGCCCCCCTTGACCACCTCGTGGGCGACATCAACGACGGATGGCGGGTGCTGCGCACGGCGCTCGCCTTCGAGCGCATCGTGATGGGCTCCACCGGCACCCGCAGCCGCGACGACCGGCGGCTCCCGGTTGGGGCGACCATCGAGCTGATCGAGCTCGCTCGGACGAAGGGCCGCTCGGAGGACCGGCTGGTGCGCCAGGCCCTGGCCGAGCTCTACATCCTGCGCACGGTCATCGGTTGGAACGGCGAGCGGGGGGCCGCCGTGGCGGCCCGGGGCGGGGCCTCGCCGGCGGCATCGCTCGGCAAGCTGGCTATGTCGCGCCTCTTGCATACCTCGGCGAGCGTGGCCGACTCGCTGCTCGGCCCGTCGGGGACCCTCTATGGCCCGAGCGTCCCCGACGCGAACTCGGCCAACGTCAGCTTGATGATGGCCTTCATGAACTCGATCGGTGGCGGCTCGGACCAGATCCAGCGCAACATCATCGCCGAGCGGATCCTGGGGCTCCCGAAGGACCTCAGCACCGACCACGACGTGCCGTTCCGTGACGTGCCCAAGGCCCCGGCGCGTCTCGAGCGGCGGGGCAGCGGGTCTCCGAGCGCCTGAGCCGAGCGCCTGAGGAGGGCACCCGGCCAGCTGGTAGGGTGAACGCTCGCCCGATGGCGTTCTGCCGCGGGCACCCGACACCGATCCCGGGGTTCCTACGTGGCCAACATCAAGAGCCAGATCAAGCGCAACCGCCAGAACGAGCGGCGTCGCCTGCGCAACAAGTCGGTGCGCTCCGAGGTCCGCACCCGGACCAAGCGCGCCCTCGAGTCGGTCGGGACCGAGGAAGAGCTCGACGCCCTCCGCCTGGCGGTGAAGCGGATCGACAAGGCCGCCAGCCACGGCGTCATCCACAAGAACCAGGCCGCCAACCGCAAGTCCCGGCTCATGCGGCGCATCGCCGCACTGCGCGCCGGGACCGACTGAGCCAGGCCCCTCGGCGCCTCAGCGGCGGGCCATCGGCCGCGCCCTGAGCAGGCGGCTGAGGCGCGCCACCAGCACCTCCAAGACGAGGTCGGGCGCCAGCCCCGTGCGGCCCTTCACGTCGAGGTCGGCGTCGGCGAGCAGCTTGATCGCCTGGGCGACGCGCTCGCTCCCGAGGCGCCGACCTTGCTCCATCGCCTTCTTGGCGACGAAGGGGCTCCTCACGCCGAGGATGCGGGCCGCCTCGGCCTGGTCGGTCTCGGCCAGCCCGTCGAGCCGGAGCATGTTCGCGTAGTGCCGATGCAGGACCCCCAGCACTTCGGTCGGGTGTCGACCACCGGCGTCGAGCATGCGGCGGAGCGCGCCGAGGGCAGCGGGGATCGATCCCCCATCGATCGCGTCGGTGAGCTCCCAGGGTGGCACCGCGCCCGCAGTGCCGAGGAACGGTTCGAGCTCCTCGACGCTGATCGCCGCACCCTCACCGTAGGCAGCCACGAGCGTCTCGATGATGCCGGCCATGCGCCCGAGGTCGTCACCGAGATGGCTCTGGAGGCGAGCCCGGGCCGCCGCGTCGAACCTGAGCCGGCCGTCGCGCAGGTGGGCGGCGACCCAGCTCGTCCGGTCACGCCCGGTGCCGGGGTTGGCCTCGACGAGCGTGCCCTGCGCACCGATCGCCTTGACGAGGGCCTGGGGCACGGTCCCGGCGCCGGCGACGAGGACGAGGAAAGTCGACTCGAGCGGCTCGTTCACGACCGCCAGGAGGCCGGCGGCCTCCCCGGTCCCGATGCGGCCGGCGTCGCGGACCACCACGACGCGGCGATCCCCCAAGAACGGCGGGGTCAGGCAGGCATCGAGGACGCCGCGCACGTCGAGATCCTCGCCCGAGCCATGCTCCTCGACGACCAGGCTCGTCTCGCGCCCGCCGACCAGCCGGTCGATCAGCGCCCGGGCCTCCTGTGCGACGAGCGCCGCGTCGTCGCCCCGGACGAGAAACGAGTGTGGCTCGCTCGGCGCGCTCACGGACGCTCGAGAATGGCCGAGAGCACGTCGCGGACGCGTACCGCGGCGCGCACGTCGTGGACGCGCAAGATGCGACAGCCCAGCGCGACACCGATCGCGCTCGCCGCGAGTGAGGCCTCCCGGCGCTCGTCGATCTCAAGACCGAGGATCTTGCCGAGGAACGTCTTGTTCGACGCCGAGAGGAGGAGCGGATAGCCGAGCGCCCCAAGCGCGTCGGAGGACCGCAGCAGCTCGAGCGACTGGTCAGCGGTCTTGCCGAGGTCCAGACCGGCGTCGACGACGATTCGCGCCGCATCGATACCAGCTGCGAGCGCCCGCTCGGCCCGTTCGGCGAGGAAGGACGCGACATCCTCGACGACGTCGTCGTAGATCGGCTCGGGATCTGCGACGCGGGGGGCGAGCCGGATGTGGGTCGCGACCACGCTCGCACCGGCGGCCGCCGCGACCTCCAGGTACTCGGGGTCCCCGAACCCACTGATGTCGTTGCCAAGGACGGCGCCCGCCGCGTAGGACTCCTTGGCGACCGACGCGCGCCACGTGTCGACCGAGATCGGTACGTCGAATCGTCCAGCCAGGATGGCGATCGCGCCGGCCACCCGATCGAGCTCCTCGCTCTCTGTGACCTCGGGCCCCGGCCCCGCCTTCACGCCACCGACGTCCAAGAGATCGGCACCCTCTGCCACGAGCTGCTCCGCGCGCCGGCAGAGGGCGTCGAGCTCGTAGGTCAGTCCCTTGTCGTAGAAGGAGTCGGGCGTCCGGTTCAAGATGCCCATCACGAGCGCGCGGTGGGTGAGGTCGTAGGTGCGCTCCCCGAGCCGCAGCTCGAGCATCAGAACAGTCGGGCCGACAGCGCCTTGCGGTACCGGGAGGTTCTCGGGTCCTCGGGGCCGAGCGCCTCCAAGAGGTCGAGGTACTCCTGCCTCGCATCCTCGTCGTCGCGCACCCGCTCGAGCAGCTGATCGAGGAGGGACGTCGCATCGTCGGCGACGTCCACGTTGCGCTCGGTGAGTCGGGCGTGCGCCGCGATCGCCCGGGTCTCGGCGTTCTCGGGGATCCGGGCAAGGAGCGCCAGGGCCTCCTCGGCGTCGCCCCGCTCGGCGAGGAGGCGCGCGAGGGCGGTCACCGCACCCTCATGGGCCGGCTCGGCCTCGAGCGCCCGGCGCAGCGAGGCCTCGTCGCCCTGGGCCACGAGGAGGTCGGTCTCACTCGGGACGGGTGCCAGGCGGGCCACGAACTGGGCGACCTGGGACTCGGGGAGGGCGCCTACGAAACCGTCGACGACCTTGCCGTCACGGAGGGCATAGACCGCCGGGATCGACTGGACCTGGAAGCTTGCGGCGACCTGGGGGTTGTCGTCCACGTTCACCTTGGCCAGCTCGACTGCGCCTTCGCTTGCCGCGACCACGCGCTCGAGGATGGGGCCGAGCGTCTTGCACGGTCCGCACCATGGCGCCCAGAGGTCCACTACGACGGGCACGGTCATCGACCGGTCGATGACCGCGGTCTGGAAGGTGGCGTCGGTGACATCGGCCATGACCAGGGACCCTACCCGCTCGCCCGCCGAGCTCGGGTCGTGCCCCGAAGCCCCGGCGATCGCCGGGAATGGCGACGGAGCGACCAACTACTGTGCGGTTCGTGCCAGTCCGGGGGATCGACGAACAGAACGTGTCGAAGTGGTTCACCGAGCACGTTCCCGATGTGGAGCTGCCGCTCGAGTTCGAGCTGATCGCGGGGGGTCGCTCGAACCTGACCTACCGGGTCGAGGACGCGGCCGGGCACCGTTGGGCGCTCCGCCGACCGCCGGTCAGCCACGTGCTCCCGACGGCGCACGACATGAGCCGGGAGCACCGGGTCATCTCGGCGCTCGGGCCCGCCGGCGTCCCGGTTGCCACCGCCGTCGGGCTGTGCACCGACGAGTCGGTGAACCAGGCTCCCTTTTACGTGATGGAGTTCGTCGATGGACACATCCTGCGGAGCGCCGAGCAGGTGATCGCCAACTACGAGGAGTCGGCGAGACCCGCGATCGGCTACAGCCTGGCGGAGACCCTCGCCGGGCTCCACGCCATCAACCCCGACGACGTCGGGCTGGGTGACCTCGCGCGTCGCGAGGGGTACATCGAACGACAGATCAAGCGCTGGAGCGAGCAGTTCTCGAACGGCATCGTGAACGGCGACGATTACGGCGGACTGGTCGAGCGGGTCGGCAACGAGCTGCGCGAGCGGATCCCCGAGCAGATCGGGCTCGGGATCGTGCACGGGGACTATCGCCTCGACAACACGGTCTTCGACGACCAGGGCCGGGTGCGCGCCATCTTGGACTGGGAGCTGTGCACGCTGGGCGACCCGATGGCGGATCTCGGGTTGCTGAGCGTCTATTGGAACGACCGGGCCGAGGACGAGGCCGGCATCGGGGTGTCGGCGACGACGGCCCCCGGGATGATCACCAAGCAGCAGCTCTTCGACCGCTACGCCGAGGCATCGGGACGCGACATCTCGGCGCTCCCCTTCTACACCGCTTTCGGTCAGTGGAAGCTGGCGTGCATCATGCAGGGCGTCTACGCGCGCTACCTGGGCGGGGCCGGCGGCGGCGACTCGGGCGGCTTCGAGGGCTATCCGCAGACCGTGCGCCACATGGTGATGAGCGCCGCTGACACCCTCGCGGCGTGGTGACCCGGGCCCGATGAGCCCGGACGGCGCCCCCCTCTACCGGATCCTTGAATCACCCAGCTTGCACCGGCCGGTGCTCGTCATCGGGCTGGAGGGTTGGGTCGACGCGGGACTCGGCGCTGCGACGGCGATCGCAGCGGTGCTCGCGGCCGGGGCGAGCGACCTCGTCGCGACCTTCGACGGCGACCACTTCTTGGACCAGCGGGCGAGGCGCCCGGTCGTGCGCCTCGTGAACGGCGTCAACACCGAACTGACCTGGCCCCAGACCCAGCTCCGAGCCTCCAAGGACGCCGCTGGCAACGACGTCTTGTACCTCGTGGGCCCCGAGCCCGACTTCCACTGGCGGGGCTTCGTGGACGCCGTGGTGGAGCTGTCACAGCGCTTCGGGGTCCGCCTCGCCGTCGGGCTCGGCGCCTTCCCGGCTCCCGCACCCCACACCCGCCCGGTCCGCTTGGTGGCCACCGCCCCGCCGACCTCGGCCGAGCTCATCGACCGGGTGGGTCGCACCCGCGGTGAGCTCGAAGTCCCGGCCGGGGTGACCTCGGCGCTCGAGATCGGCTTCGGCGAGGCCGGCCTCGACATGGTGACCCTCTGGGCCCGTGTCCCCCACTACGTCGCGGCGATGGCCTTCCCCGAGGCGAGCGCCGCCCTCGTCGAGGGCCTGGCGTCGGTCGCCGGGCTCACGTTCGACTCCTCGGAGCTCCGGCGGGCCGCCGATGCCTCGCGGCGCCAGGTCGACGAGGTGATCGCGTCGAACCGGGAGCACGTGGACATGGTCCACAAGCTCGAGGAAGCGATCGACAGCGCCGAGGGCAACCCGCTCGGCGTGGACACGCTCCCCTCGGGCGACGAGCTCGCCGCCGAACTGGAGCAATTCCTGCGCGACGAGGACCATTGAACCGATCGAGGACGAAGAAGGGAAGGACAAATGAAGATTGACGGTGGCATCGGGTTCACGAGGGAGGGGGCCGGCCAGTCCGCCCGGGAGGTGGAGGCCCTCGGCTACGACGGGGCATGGTCGGCCGAGACCGGCCACGATCCGTTCCTGCCCCTCGCCATCGCGTCCCAGGCAACCGAGCGCCTCGAGCTCGGCACCGCGATCGCGGTCGCCTTCGCGCGAAACCCCATGACGCTTGCCATGATGGCCAACGACCTCCAGGAGCTCTCCAAGGGCCGCTTCATTCTCGGGCTCGGCTCCCAGATCAAGCCGCACATCACCAAACGCTTCTCGATGGAGTGGTCACATCCAGCGCCGCGCATGCGCGAGATGCTCTTCGCCATCCGGGCCATCTGGGACTGCTGGGCGAACGGGACCAAGCTCGACTTCCGGGGCGACTTCTACACCCACACGCTCATGACACCCTTCTTCAACCCAGGGCCCAACCCCTACGGCAACCCGAGGATCATCCTCGCCGCGGTCGGCGAACTCATGACCGAGGTGGCCGGAGAGGCTGGCGACGGGATGATCGTGCACGGCTTCACCACCCACCGCTACCTGCGCGAGGTCACGATCCCGGCGCTCGAGCGCGGCGCGGCGAAGGCCGGCAAGACGCGCAATGACCTGACCGGCGCATACCCCGGCTTCGTCGTGACGGGCGAGGGTGAGCAATTCGAGGCAGCGAAAAAGGCCACCAAACGCCAGATCGCCTTCTACGGATCGACACCCGCCTACCGGCCGGTGCTCGAGCTGCACGGCTGGGGGGAGCTCGGCGACGAGCTCAACATCATGTCCAAACGCGGCGAGTGGGAAGCCATGGGTGAGCGGATCACCGACGAGATGCTCGACGCCTTCGCCATCGTCGCCCCGATCGAGGACGTGCCGGCGCAGGTCGGCGAGCGCTTCGGCGACCTGGTCGACCGGTTCAGCTTCTATGCCCCCTACCGCATGGAGGAGGACAAGCTGGCCGACGTGTTGGCCAAGTTCAAGGAGCTGTAGCGCCCGGGTCGGGGCCCCGGTTGCCGCTCGTGAAGGGGACGGCGTCGAGACCAAGCGCGTAGCCCTCGAGGAAGGTCGACGCCTCGCCCTGGCGGGGGAAGCGGTCGGCCAGCGCGTAGAAACGCGGCGAGTGGTCCGGGTGCACGAGGTGGGCGAGCTCGTGGACGAGCACGGCGTCGAGCACCCATTCGGGCACCTCGCGCAGGCGATGCGAGAGCCGGATCTCGCCGGTGTCGGCCGTGCAGGACCCCCAGCGCTTGTGCTGGTTGGTGACCCAGCGCACCGAGCGCGGCGCGGCCCCCGGGACGTAGCGGTGCGCGAGTCGCAGGGCCCGCTCCAAGAGGGCGCGATCCGAGGACGTGGCGCCCGGGCGCCTCGCTAGGACCCGGGCCACCAGCCAATCGACCATCGCCTGGCGGTCGTCCCCCCGGAGATGGCTCGGCAGCAGCACGACGATCCGGCCCTCGCTCCAGTAGGCCGTGGCACTCTTCCGTCGGCGCTTGGAGGTCCGGATCTCGATCTCGGGCGCGGCGAGCGGCGCGCTCGGCACCGGTGCGAGAGCGAGCGGTCGCGGCGGCTCGTCGTCGCCAGGTTCGTCAGCGAAGAGGCGTTGCTGGGCGCCGGGGCTCATTGCGTCCCATTTATGCCACGACGTTGACGAGCCCCGGTGGACGCACGATCACGCGCCTCGGTGCCGCCCCCCCTAGCAGCTCGATCACCCGCGGCGAGCCGAGCGCCAGGCGCTCTGCCTCCTCGCTAGCGATGTCGGGGGCGACCTCGATGCGGTCGCGCACCTTGCCGTTCACCTGCACCACCATGATGACCGACCGCTCCTTCACGAGCTCGGGGTCGAACGAGGGCCAGGGGCGAGCGTGGAGACCAGGCTCGCCGGGATGCCGGCGCTCCCAGATCTCAGCCGTCACGTGGGGGGTCATGGGCGCGAGGAGGAGGAGGAGGGTGTCAGCGGCCTCGCCGAAGACCTCCTCGTGGGGCCCTGCCTCCTCGCGCCCGTAGCGGAGCATGCCGTTGTGGAGCTCGCGACAATGGGCCACCGCGGTGTTGAACGACCAGCGCTCGATCTCGGAGGTCACGGCCTTGATGGTCTGGTGGGCGAGGCGACGCATGGCGGTGTCGGCCTCGTTCAACGGCCCTCGGCGCCCCGCAGGAGCCTCCAGGAGCGAGACCCATACCCGATCGAGGAACTTCCCACAGCCGTCGATCACCTCGTCGGTCTGATCGGTCCAGTCGAAGTCCTGCTCCGGCGGTCCGACCGAGAGATGGAAGAGCCGCAGTGCGTCGGCACCGACCCGTTCGAAGTACGCCGAGGGGGCGATCAGGTTTCCCTTGGACTTGGACATCTTCGACCCGTCCATGCGGATCATGCCCTGGGCGAAGTAGTGGCTGAACGGCTCGCGTTCGATCTCGGTGAGAAGACCGGTGTCGATGAGGGCCCGAAGGTAGAAGCGCGAGTAGAGCAGGTGCAAGATCGCGTGCTCGATTCCGCCGATGTACTCGTCGACGGGCATCCAGCGCTCGACGGCGACCGGGTTCACGGGTCCGTCCTCAAACCATGGGTCGCAGAACCGGAGGAAATACCAGCTGGAATCGACGAAGGTGTCCATCGTGTCGGTCTCCCGGCGCGCCGGGCCGCCGCAGAGAGGACACGTGGTGTGCACGAACCCCTCGTGGAGGGCGAGCGGCGATTGGCCGCTCGGCAGGAACTCGACGTCGTCGGGGGCAAGCACGGGAAGCCGGTCCTCGGGGACCCCGACAATGCCGTCACGCTCGCAGTACACGACGGGGATCGGGCAGCCCCAGAATCGTTGGCGCGAGACGAGCCAGTCCCGGAGCCGGAAGTTCACCTTCTTGGTGCCGATTCCCTCTTTCTCCAACCAGTCGATGGCCTTCGCCTTGGCGCTTGGGACGTCCATGCCGTTCATGAAGCCGCTGTTGATCTTTTCGCCATCCCCGCTGTAGGCACCGCCCTCGAAGCCCTCGGGTGGCTCGACGGTGCGGACGATCGGAAGTTCGTAGGCCTGCGCGAAGGCCCAGTCCCGCTCGTCCTCGGCGGGGACCGCCATGATCGCCCCGGTCCCGTAGCCCATGAGGACGTAATCGGCGACGTAGACCGGGACCGGTTCGTCGTTGAACGGATTGAGGACGTAGCTGCCCGTGAACGCGCCGCGCTTGGCGAGTTCCTCCCCCGCCTCGGCGGCCCGGGTTCGTTCGATCTCGGTTGACGAGGAGACCCGGTGGCGAAGCTCATCGACGGCACCTCGCTGCTCGTCGGTGGTGATCTGCTCGACGAGCGGGTGCTCGGGCGCGAGCACGGCATAGGTCATTCCGAAGCTCGTGTCGGGCCTCGTCGTGAAGACCCTGATCGCAACGTCGGTGGCCGTCCCGTCTGCACCCTGGACGGCGAGGTCGAACTCGGCCCCCTCGGAGCGGCCGATCCAGTTGCGCTGCATGGTCTTGACCTTCTCGGGCCACTCGAGCGGATCGAGCGTCGCCAACAGCTCATCTGCGTAGCTGGTGATCCTGAAGAACCACTGCTCGAGGTCGCGCTTTTCGACCAGGTCGCCCGAGCGCTCGCACCGCCCGTCGGAGAGGACCTGCTCGTTGGCGAGCACCGTCTGGCAGCCCGGACACCAGTTGACCGTCGCTCGGGCGCGGTACGCGAGGCCGGCCTCCAAGAACCGCAGGAAGATGGCCTGGTTCCAGCGGATGTACTCCGGGTCGTGGCTGCGCACCTCCCGGCGCCAGTCGTAGACGGCCCCTAGCCGGATGATGGAGCCCTTCAGCTCGGCGATCCGTTCCTCGGTGAAGAGCCTCGGGTGCGTCCCGGTCTTGATCGCCGCGTTCTCGGCCGGTAGTCCGAACGAGTCGAAGCCGAAGGGCGAGAGTACCGAGTACCCCTGCATGGTGCGGAACCGCACCAGGAGGTCGCCGAAGGTGTAGTTGCGCACGTGGCCCTGGTGGGCGAACCCCGACGGGTACGGGTACATGCACAGCGAGTAGTGCGCCGGGCGCGGGTCGTCGTTGTCGACCTGGTAGAAGCCGTCGGTCTGCCAGCGCTCCTGCCACTTCAGCTCGACGGCGACCGCGTCGTAGGCCCGTGCCATCGCTGAATGCTAAATCAGCCCCGCCCAGGTCCTGGTAACCGCGTCGAGCCAACCTCGGCCATTTGGTCGGCTGGTACTCTGGGTGCTCCCACGGGGGCGTAGCTCAGCTGGTAGAGCGCTTGACTGGCAGTCAAGAGGTTCGTGGGTTCAAGTCCCATCGCCTCCACCGTGTGATGTCTCAGCTTCTCCGGGACAGCTGAACCCTCAGCCAGCAGTCTTGCCGATCGGCTGGTAGTCGATCCTCGGGTTCGAGCGTGAGAGCCGAGATGCCACAAGAGGGTGCCCTGCTCGTCGAAGACCCGGACGTCGAGGTCGGCGACGAGCATCAGCAACCGCTTGGAGATGTGGGCCCTCAGCGCCCGATGTGGTGGGGCCACGAGCCGTAGGGCGGGGTGACCGTGCCGGTGTTGTCGATCCGGTCCCGGCGCACCTTGGTCGTCGGTGAGATGGGGAGCCCATCGATGCTCCGGGCGGCCTTGTCCCGCTCGTTGTGGACGGCGAGCGGCTGCCGGCCGTGCGCCTGGTGGGGCCGGATCTCGTTGCAATAGCGCCCAAAAGAGTTGCTGCCCACCTGCATCCCGCAGACGGGGCGCTGGCGGGTGACTGACCTAGGCTCGTGCGTCAGTGATCTCCGAACTGTTCGACCCCGAAGCATGGCGTACGGTCCCCGACCTCGAGTTCACCGACATCACCTATCACCGGGCCGTCGACCAGGGGACGGTGCGCATTGCCTTCGACCGTCCCGAGGTTCGCAACGCGTTTCGCCCCCACACGGTCGACGAGCTTTGCCGTGCCCTCGATCACGCCCGGCAGTGGCCCGACGTGGGCTGCGTGCTTCTTACCGGAAACGGTCCCTCCCCACGCGACGGAGGTTGGGCGTTTTGCTCGGGCGGCGATCAGCGCATGCGTGGCAAGGACGGGTACCAATATGACAGCGCCGACCCCGGAGCCCCTGCGGTCGGGCGTCTCCACATTCTCGAGGCCCAGCGTCTGATCCGCTTCATGCCCAAGAT
This sequence comes from Acidimicrobiaceae bacterium, assembly GCA_027306525.1. Lineage (GTDB taxonomy): Bacteria > Actinomycetota > Acidimicrobiia > Acidimicrobiales > RAAP-2 > Palsa-461. The sequence goes on along the minus strand of DAHUZM010000183.1, from coordinate 2,606 downwards.
CGTGATCTGTGTCGTCCCGGGGTGGGCAGCGGGTGGCGGGCACAGCCTGCACGTGGTCTGCGACCTCACGCTTGCAAGCGCCGAGCACGCCCGCTTCAAGCAGACCGATGCGGACGTGGCGAGCTTCGACGGTGGGTTCGGCTCGGCCTACCTGGCCCGCCAAGTCGGGCAGAAGTTCGCGAGGGAGATCTTCTTCCTTGGTCGAACCTACAGCGCACAAGAGGCAATGCGCATGGGAGCGGTCAACGCGGTGGTGCCCCACGCCGAACTGGAGCGAGTCGCGCTCGAGTGGGCACGTGAGATCAATTCGAAGAGCCCGACCTCCCAGCGCATGCTCAAGTACGCCTTCAACCTGATCGACGACGGGCTCGTCGGCCAGCAGCTGTTCGCAGGCGAGGCCACCCGTCTCGCCTACGGGAGCACCGAGGCGCTCGAGGGTAGGGACGCCTTCCTCGAGAAGCGAGACCCTGACTGGTCCCGGTTCCCCTGGCAGTTCTGACCGCCGCCCAGCGCGGAGGCAAGCGGCGGTCCAGACGTCGCCCGGGTGACCGACCAGAGGCGCTCCACGCGGCCATCGGTGGCCGCCCACCGATCACGCCAATAACAAGGTGGAGCAGAACACCTAGGGCGTCCTCGACTCCCTTCGGTGGTTCTCCTCGGCGATCCGCTTGATCGACTGGAGCCGGCGGTCCCACTCCTCTGCCATGCTCCGCATCGCACGGGTGGCCTCATCGAGGCGTTCGGGATCGACGGCGAAACGCACCTCGCGACCCTGACGGCTGCGGGTCACAAACCCCATCGCCTCCAGAATCGCGAGGTGCTTCATCGCCGCCTGCCTGGTGAAGGGCAGCTCGTCGGCGAGTGTGCTGGCGCTCGACGCGCCACGCTGCACGAGAAGGTCGAGCAGACGGCGCCGCGAAGGGTCGGCGATCGCCGACCACAACTCGTCGGAGTTCCGGCTCACACCTCGGCGCGGCCGAGGAGTTCGCCGAGACGCCCGACGTGCACCGACCACCCTCGGCGGTGGTCCTCGGCGTACTGGGCCTTCTCCTCCAGGGACCAGGACACGAGATCGAGGCCGGTCTCGACGACACGCAACCGCGTCCGGTCCTCTCCTTCGTCGGTGAGCAGGAACTCGACGAGGACCGAGTTCTTATCGGAGGGAGAAGCGCCCTCAGGGTGGCCCCAGCGGAACGCGAACCTGCACGGAGCTTCCACCGCCTCGACGCGCAGCGCGGCGGTCACACCCTTCGAAGTGGCTCCTTGCCGGAAGGCGAACGAGCCTTCGCCGCCCGGGCGAAGATCGAGCTGGACCCGGTCGGCGAACCACCGCTCGATCTGCTCGGCCTCGGTGACGGTGCGCCACACGACATCGATGGGCGCCTCGATCAGGATCTCCCGCTCGATGGTGAGGTCGGTCGTCTCGGTCATGCCCAGCTGCTCGCCTTCTCGTCTCGCGGCCATGGATTGGCCGCACCTGCCTCGAGGGCGTGCTTCAAGCTCAGCATGAAGTATCCCCACCGCGTCGAGCAGTGATGGAGGAACTCGACCGGTTCTGCCCAATCTCGATGGGTGAACAGGACGACGGTCTCGCCATTTGGCGCTTGGCGTAACTCGAAGGTCACCGCCGTGGCCAGCCACTCCTGTGGGCCCTCGAGGAAGCGCCAGGTGAGCCGCTCGGGCGGCGCCTGCTCGGCGAACTCGATCGTGGCAGCCCGCGGCCCGCCGAAACGGACACCGACGGTGCCGGTGTCGTCCGCCTCGACCTCCGTCGTCCACCAGCGCGCGATGCCCCGACACGTGGCCACCGCCTCGTAGACCTCCTCGATCGGCGCCTGGACGCCGACCCTGTGCCGGATATCAGCCACTTGTTCTGCACCTCCTCAGCTATGTGAAACCAAGAGTTGCACATTTCTCCCATTGGTGCAACCATTGGTTACACTTGGGATCGTCGATTGCACGTCCGACGCGTCGGCTTCTTGGGGGGCAGCGTCCTATGAGCATCCGGATCTCCACCGAACGCGTCACCGACGACTACATGCGAGAGCGCCTCGCAGCGGCGAAGCGCTACACCTTGGTCGTGCTTCGGCCGACCGCCCAATACCCAAGTGAAGGCTCGAGGTCGATCGTCTGGGAGCACGGTCGCCGGAACATGGCGTTACAGGCCGCCGGCCTGCTGCCGATCGTCTGCCCGGTGGGCGACGACGAGATCTCGGGCGTCGCCATCTTCGATGCCGAGCCCGACGATGTCCGAACCGTGATGGCCGAAGATCCCGGGGTGCGCGCCGGGATCTTCACCTTCGAGGTGCACGCGTGCCGCGGATTCCCGGGCGATGCCCTGCCTCTCTGAGCGCGCGGGCAAGATGAGGCCCGAAGCTCGGTCGCATGCGACCGTCGACTCGTCTGGTTGCTCTGTGGACCAGCAGGTCTGCGATCGGGCCTCGGCGTAGATCGATCACCAGACATTTCGTCATCACGTGGACACACCCCGGCGCCATCGTCACCGGACCACCCGTGGACCTATCCGATGATCGTCCGCAGCGCCGCCACCACGTCGGCCGAGACCGCAAGCGGTCCGCCGAACACCACTCCGGGCGTTCCAGGGG
>DAHUZM010000172.1 GCA_027306525.1 Acidimicrobiaceae bacterium | reverse complement strand
CGTGGCCCGGCGGAACGGAGCGACCCGAGCCCGGAGGGCCGCGGCTCGGCCCGGTGCTCGTCGGGACGCAGCCCGCGGGAAGGCGCTGGGTCCGCTCGTCGGCCAAAGCCCACACGTTCGCCATTGATTGAGAGGGGTTGCCTTGCCCGAGAAGGTGCACCTGGTCTCCCGTTCGTGGCATCTCGAGAACGTCGCAGACCCTCCGGACAGATCGGTCAGCGGGACACCGGCGCGCCGGGACGGCTCCCTGCGTCGGACGTCGCATCTCAGCGCCTCGTGGCCAGAGGGCCGGGCGGGTCCATTGCAGCTCACCGGTCGCGCCCGGGACCTCGTGACCTCGGCCGGGGCCACCCCGGCGACGCGAGACGAGGCCGACCTCGAGCTCGAGCTCGACGGCGCACAGGTCATCACGCGTGCGATCACCCGCCCGGGACGCCGCGGCACAGAGCGCTTGGTCGGTGCCCACGCCGTCCGCGGTTTTCGCGCCAGCGTCGAGTCGGCGCTCCCCGAGGAACGCACCTCGGTCACCCCGCTCGCCCTCCTCTTGGACGACGTGTCGACCGTGGCCATGATCGGCACCATCGCCTGGTCACAGCGCCCCGATGACGCGGATGACGGCCGATCCTCCATCGAGGCCGCCACGGCATTCCTGGCCGCCCAGGACGCCAAGGTCGCGTGCTCGGGCTTCCGCAGAGACGGTTACTACCGCAAGAGCATCGACAGGAACATCATGTTCCCCCACTGGTTCCGACTCGCCGGAAGGCTCGAGACCGACGACGAGTGGGCGTGGCACACAATGGAGAAGCCACCGGAGGTCTGCTTCCGGCGGCGGCGGCGAATCGACACCTGGTCCGAGGATGCGTGCATCGCGGTCGACGCCCACTACCGGGACAGCGTGTGGGGCCCGGAGCATGACGAGGTCGCCCTGCACGAGTACTCGCTCCAGGCGACGGTCGACCCGGGTTCGAACCTGTTGCGGACCATCTCGGTCGAGGCGCATGTTCTGCCGTTCCCCGAGTGCCCGTCGGTCACCCGACAGGTCGGCGAGCTCGTCGGCCGCGACGTCACCTCGCTGCGCGCCGAGGTGCAACGTGCGTTGCCCGGCATCCACGGCTGCACCCATCTGAACGACATGCTGCGAGGGCTCTCCGACGTCCCCGCCCTCTTGAGGGAGATCGAGTCGGTTCCGGGATGAACGGACGTGCCGCGGCGCCGGCCGGCGAACCCTAAGGGCGCGCTTTGCGCTCGACCGTCCGGGCCAGGATCCCGAGCGTCGCCCGCAGCGCCGACTCGGGCACCACCGGGAAGATGTCGGCCTCCCGCCAGCTCTGCTCGATGTCGGACCAGTCGTAGTAGGAGGTCACAAGCGTCCCCTCCTCGGCCGGTTCCAGGCGATATCCGTAGACGTGCCCGATGGGGGGCTTGATCACGCCCTCGACCACCCAGGCGATCTCGCGGTCGGGCTCGAACGCCGTGATCCTGACCGTGACGTCGTACTTGCCGAGCGGATAGTCGTTGAGCGACTCGCGGTCCATGTGGACCACGAAGGTGTCGCCGACCTTCGTCACGCGCTCGCCCGTGGCGTCCATCAGCATGCCCGAGCTGTCGATCGTCACGTGGCCCTGCGGATCACTCAGCACGGCGAAGATGGCGGCCGCGTCCGTCGCGACGGTGCGTCGTACCTCGATCCGCTGGTCACTCATGACTCGGGGATCTCCTCCCACCACTGGCACCACCAGTTCTCCCCCACCAGGATCCTCAGCTTCGGATGCCAGCAGTAGGAGAGGTCGGCCGTCTCGTCCAGGTAGTAGCGGCAGTTCGCGCAGCGCTCGTCCCCCGAGGGGTGCCCTCGCAGGACAGCGTTCGACGACAGGATCTGGAGCTCCATCGCCAGCTTCTCGTCGATCGGCTTTGGCTCGGGCTCCGGGATGACGTAGTCGGACATGCTTTGCTCCTATGTCAAGCTGCCTTCTCGAGGCAAGTCGGCGGGGTCGGCTCTGCGTCGAGCAGCAGGGTTCGGTAGACGACATCAGACAGCCGTCGCTTGAGGGCGCGGCGAGCCTCGGTCGGGGTGTTACCCATGGCCTCCCTGCGCTTGAGGAAGACAGCGGCATCTTCGTGGCATCGGGCCTGAGTGATGGCCATGGGGTGGATCACCGCGTTGAGCTGACGGTTGCCGGTCCGGCTCGGGCGGTGACGCTCGCGATTCCCCGACCACACCGGCAATGGCGCCGTGCCGTTGTGACGGGCGAAGGCGTCTTTGGACTTGAAGCGACGCACGTCGGCCACCTCGGCCACAATCTCTGCCGCGCCGAGAGCGCCGACGCCCGGTAGGGCGAGCAAGTGGGGGGCGAGGTCGGCGACCAGAGTCGCGATCTCACGCTCGAGCTGGTTCTCCTGTGAGGTGAGCTCGCGGACGCGACGGGCGACCGCGAGGGCATCGATGGGATCGGACTTGCCGTGGGTGCGGACCGAGTCCCGTGCGCCAGCCATGAGCTTGGGCGGGACCCGCACGATGCGTTCACCGGCTCCCAACAGGTCCGCTTCGAGGCGCCGAAACAGGTGTCGGCAGTCCTCGACCGCCCAGGTGCGCTCGGGGCCGAAGCGATCTGCCCAGCGCACGAGGGCCAGGTGATCCTCGCTCGTGGCCGAGGTCGTGGTCTTGGAGCCCAGCTGACGGCCCACGACGTCAACAACAACCACGGTGTGGGTCCGCTTGTGGGCATCGATGCCTAAGGTGATCATCCAGTCGCCTCTCTCAAAAGGTGATGAGATCGGGACCGGTCGGCGGGCACATCTCAGTGGGGGCGAAGCCACGCTCCTATCAAGCCATGCCGGCCGGTTCCGCGCGTCCGGGGGTCGGCAGAATGCCTGTTGTCCATTCAGGGCACAGAGAGTATGAGCGAAACCCCCGGACGACGGCCAGCCTGACACTGAGACAGAGGGTACAGGCCTCGGGACCGGCCAGCTCCGCCCGGCGCGATCAGCGCGTCGGGTCCAAGGATGCGTACAGCGCGTCGATGAGCCCTCGGTTGCGAGGGTTCTGCCAGCGCGGACCCATCGTGTTGATCACATAGCCGAAGGCGACGCCGGCGTCGGGATCGCAGAACCCGAGCGCGCCGCCTGCGCCGAAGTGGCCGAAGGCGCGAGGAGAGGGGCCGAGCGGGCGCTCGGGCTGGGTCAGCTGGAAGCCGAGACCGAAGCGCGACGGACGGTGCAGCACGAGGTCCACCCCCGACGATCGCTCCCGCGTGAACAACTCGAGCGTCGGGCGATCGACGATCGCGACGCCGTCGACCTCGCCTCCCGAGGCGAGCGCCTCATAGACGCGTGCCACCCCGCGCGCGGTCCCGTGACCGTTGGTTGAGGGGATCTCGGCCGAGCGCCACTGCGGCGTGTTCACGCAGCCGGCACCCGAGAGGCCCGAGGGATTGAAGTAGGTGTTGTACTCCATGAGCTCGCCGTCGTCGAGGCCCGCCGGCTCGGCCTCGGCGGGGGCGTGGCCAGGCCACAAGAAGTCCGTGACCCGGGCGTGGAGCGCCTCTGGAAGCCCGATATGGACGTCGGCCCCGAGCGGCGCCGCCACGTCCTCGCGCAGGGCGGTGCCGAGCGAGCGACCGTCCACCCGGCGGAAGAGCTCACCGACCAAGAAGCCGAAGGTGTTGGTGTGGTACCCGTGCGCCGAGCCCGGAGGCCACCACGGGCGCTCTTGGGCGAGGGCGGCCGCCATGCGCGCGTGGTCGAGCATCGCCCCCGGCGCGAGCCTCCGCCGCAGCGCCGGCAGGCCGGCTTGATGGCTGAGGAGCTCTGCCACGGTGACCCGCTCCTTGCCGGCGGCCTCGAACTCGGGCCAGTGCCGACACACCGGATCCTCGGGCCCCATGGACCCCCCGGCCACGAGGCGAGCCGCGCACAAGGCGGCCAGCGCCTTTCCCACCGAGAAGAAATTGACGAGCGAGTCGCGTCGCCACGGGATCCGACACGCGCGGTCGGACCAGCCGCCGCCGAGGTCGACCACCACCTCGCCCCGGACGACCACGCACACCGAGGCGCCGAGCTCGCCGTGCCGGGTGAAGTTCTCGACGAATGCGCGCCGGAGGGGTTCGAACCCGGGCGCGCAGGTTCCCTCGATCGGGATCTGTCCGAGGGGCCGATCGCTCACGGCACCCAGCCCCTCGAGCGGAGCTCGAGGCCGGATCGACGCGTCGGGCAGGCCGGGCCCCCAACGGCGGGGCCCCGGTCCTGATCGCAGGCCCGAGGGGCCCCGGGACCCCTGCGACCGAGCACCAACATGTCCACCGGTGCTCATCGTAGGGAGGGCCGACCCGCTCGGGCCCCTACCGGGCGGTCACAAGACTTCCGGGACGAAGTGGGCCAACATGGAGGGTCCGAGCGGTTGGGGCACCAGGACGACACCAGCCCGTTGCTTTCGGGTCAACCGCCAAACGGGGCGCCCAAACGATCGAGCCGATACGCCCATGGGACATAACCACGCAGAAGCGTTCTCCGCCGTCGCCCGCGCCGTGCCCGAGCGGGAGTGCGTGATCTTCCGCGACCGTCGCCTGACCTACGGCGAGCTCGCGCAGCGATCGAGCCGGCTGGCCAACCTCCTCCTCGCGAACGGCATCACCGTGGAGCGCGACCGGGAGGGACTGCGCGGATGGGAGTCGGGGCAGGACCTAATCGGCCTCTACCTGCACAACGGCAACGAGTACCTCGAAGGCATGCTCGGCGCAGCGATGGCGCGCGCCGCCTCGTTCAACGTCAACTACCGCTACATCGACCACGAGCTCGCCTACCTGTTCAACGATGCGTCGGCCGCCGCGATCGTCTACCACGCGGCCTTCGCCCCGACGCTCGCCTCGGCACTCGAGCGCCTCGAGCGCCGGCCGCTGCTGCTCCAGGTGGCCGACGAGAGTGCCAACGCGCTGCTGGAGGGCGCCGTCGACTACGAAGAGGCGCTCTCGGGCGCCTCGCCCGAGCGACCCGAGGTCTCGCCGTCTCCCGAGGACCTCTCCGTGCTCTACACCGGCGGCACGACCGGCCGCCCCAAGGGCACGCTGTGGCGCCAGTGCGACATCTTCGACACGACGCTCGGCGCGCTCGTGGCGGGTGCCGGCATCGACACGACGAGCCTCGAATCGCTGGCCGCGGGAGCTGCGGCCAACGAGGAGCGCAAGGCGCTCCCCGCCCCGCCCCTCATGCACGGGGCCGGCCAGTGGATCGCCCTCGGGATCGTGCTCGGGGGTGGCACTGTCGTCTTCCCCGACGTAGTCAGCACCCTCGACCCGCCCTCGATCCTCGAGGTCATCGAGCGCGAGCGCGTCAGCCTGCTCGCCATCGTGGGCGACGCCTTTGCCCGCCCGCTGTGCGACGAGCTCGAGCGACGCCCCCGCGACCTTCGCTCGCTCGCGGCGGTCGTGAGCGGGGGCGCTGCGATCAGCGTCGGCATGAAGGCGCGCCTGTTGGAGCTCTTGCCCTCGACGCTCATCATCGACTCGGGCGGGGCCTCGGAGACCGGACCTCAGCTGAGCAACGTGAGCGCGAGCGGCGGGGAACCGACGAGCGGGCTCTTTCTCCCGAGCCCGTCCACCTTCGTGCTCGACGAGGACCGCAGCGCGGTCCTCGCGGCGGGCCACGAGGGTGTGGGCTGGCTGGCGCACGACGGCCCGATCCCGCTCGGCTATCTGGGTGACGAGGCGAAGACCGACGCCACGTTTCCGACGGTGGCGGGGCGCCGCATGGTCGTCCCCGGCGATCGGGCCCGCCTGCGCGCCGACGGGCTCATCGAGCTGCTCGGCCGGGAGTCGATGACGATCAACTCGGGGGGCGAGAAGATCTTCGCCGAGGAGGTCGAGCAGGCGCTCCTCGGCCACCCCGACGTCCTCGACGTGCTCGTCGTCGGTCGCACGAGCGAGCGTTGGGGGCAAGAGGTGGTGGCGGTCGTCCAGCTCGCCACGGGCTCGGAGGCGACCGACGAGGCGCTGCGCGACGCCGCGACCGAGCGCCTCGCCCGCTACAAGGCACCCAAGGCCTTCGTCCGGGTGGCCGAGGTGCGGCGCAGCCCCTCGGGCAAGCCGGACTACGCCTGGGCGAGGCAGATGGCCGAGACCCCTCCCGGCTGATCCCGAGCCCCGCCACGGCCGCTCAGCGTCCCGACGCCCTACGGTGCGGGCCGTGTCGTCGAACGACGAGCGCCGAGCGCTGACCGCCCTCCTCGCCGCCGCCGGGTGCGTGGCCCCGAGCGAAGAGGCCGACGAGCTGCTCGAGGCGGCGGCGGGCTCCGCCGACGCCCTGGCCCAGATGACGGCCCGGCGGGTGGCCGGCGAGCCGCTCGCGTGGGTGCGGGGAGGGACGTGGTTCGCCGGGCGCTGGGTACGGGTCCGAGCCGGCGTCTACGTGCCCCGGTGGCAGACCGAGGGGCTCGCCAGGCGGGCCGCTGCGCTCCTGCCCGAGGAGGGAACGGCCGTCGACCTATGCACCGGCTCGGGCGCCATCGCCCTCGCGCTCTCGGCGAGCCGGCCGCGTGCCCGCGTCGTCGGCACCGACATCGATCCGTTGGCGTGTCGCTGCGCCGCCGAGAACGGGGTCGAGGCCCGCCTCGGCGACCTCGCAGCGCCGCTCGGCGCGGCGCTCGACGGGAGGGTCGACGTCGTGACCGCGGTCCCCCCCTACGTGCCGACCGGGGCGATCGGCTACCTGCCGCGCGACGCCCGGGACCACGAACCGATGAGCGCCCTCGACGGCGGGCCACTCGGCACCGACCTCCTCGAGCGGGTCGTGGTCGCGGCGTCCCGCCTGCTCCGGCCGGGCGGGGTGTTCCTGGTGGAGCTCGGAGCCGGCCAGGACGCGCTCCTGGCCGGCCCGCTCGCCGACGCGGGTTTCACAACGCCCCTCACGCTCGCCGACGACGACGGGGACCTGCGTGGGCTCGAGGCGCGCCTCGGGCGCCCGGCTGCTACTTGATGGCGATGGCGTTGGGCGGCGAGCCGATGCCGCCCGGAGCGTGCAGCGGTGCGCTCACCAAGAAGAACTCATAAACGCCGTCTCGTGCGCAGTCCTGCGCCAGCTCTTCGGTCCACCAGAGCTCGCCGAGCGCCATCCCGAACTGGCCGATGAGGATGCGGTGGATGAAACCGAACGGACCCGGCGACTCGGGTGGGAAGGCCTCGACGGCGAACGTGTCGCAGGCGACGGCGGCGACGTGGGCGTCCCAGAGGTACCGACACATGTCCTCGCCGGCGGCGATGCCGGGCGTCGACATGGCCCGTGCCACCGACGCACGCACCGAGAGCGGTTGCCCCACGAACCACGAGGCGAACCCGGTGTGGAGGATCACGATGTCGCCCTCGTGGAACTCGATGCCCGAACGCTCGCGGGCGAGCTCGAGGTCATCCACGCCAAAGCGCGTGCTCGTGCCCGGCTCATAGGGGCGTCCGAGCTCGGCCAGGGTGCGGGGCAGGTCGATCAGGACGCCGCGACCGGCGATGCCGTGTCGCGCCCAGTGGTCGATAGTGTTGCGCCGGCCGTTGGCGACGTCGTCCTCGCTCGCCGCGTTGTAGAAGGCGTCCGGCGCATACCCGACATGGCCGAGCGAGTCCCACTGGCTCGAGCCCTGGGGGAAGAAGTTGTCATAGACGTCGTCGAACCCGAAGGTGCCCGGGACGTGCAGGACGTGATGTCTCGGGATCCCGCGGTTCTGGGCGATCGCCGGCGTGAAGGCGTCGAGCGGCGCGATCAGGGGGAACATCGCCCCGCGGCGCACGAGCGTGGCCGCCGAC
>DAHUZM010000164.1 GCA_027306525.1 Acidimicrobiaceae bacterium | reverse complement strand
CCCGACAGCCACGAACTGGCCCTCGGCATGCCGGGCATGCACGGCACCTACGCCGCGGTGACGGCCCTGCAGCGTGCCGACCTCCTGCTCGCGGTGGGGACGCGCTTCGACGACCGGGTGACCGGGCGGGTCGACGCGTTCGCCCGCGGGGCCAAGGTCGTCCACGTCGACATCGACCCGGCCGAGATCGGCAAGGTCCGGGTGCCCGAGGTGGGGATCGTGGGTGACTGCCGCCTCGTGATGGAGGGGCTGCTCCAGGCGCTCGACGGCGCCGGGCTCGAGCACGACGACGCGGCCGTGCGGAGCGAGCGCGGCGCGGGCGGCGCACCTGGCTCGAGGGCGGCCGCTCGCCCGGCGCGCGACGGGTGGTGGGCGCAGCTGCGCGCCTGGCAGCGCGACTTCCCGCTCCACTACGAGGGGGAGTCGGAGGGGACCGTGAAGCCCCAGATGGTGGTGGAGACCCTGCGCGACCTGACCCCGGAGGACACCGTCGTCGTCTCGGGGGTCGGCCAGCACCAGATGTGGGCCTCCCAGTACTGGCGCTTCGAGCACCCCTATACCTGGATCAACTCGGGTGGTGCGGGCACCATGGGCTTCGCCGTGCCGGCCGCCGTCGGCGCGAAGGTCGGGCGCCCCGACAAGACGGTCTGGGCAATCGACGGCGACGGGTGCTTCCAGATGACGGCCCAGGAGCTCGTCACCGCGTCCGCCGAGCGCATCCCGATCAAGGTCGCGATCTTGAACAACGCGTACCTCGGCATGGTCCGCCAGTGGCAGGAGATGTTCTACGCCGAGCGCTACTCGGAGGTCTACCTCTCCCCGGACCTGCCCGACTACGTGAAGTGGGCCGAGGCGATGGGTTGCGTCGGCATCCGCGCCGAGCACCCCGAGGAAGTCGCCCCGGCCATCGAGAAGGCCAACGCCATCGACGACCGGCCGGTGGTCGTGGACTTCCGCACCGACGCCTTCGAGAAGGTGTTCCCGATGGTGCCGGCGGGCGGGTCCAACGACGACATCGTCGTGCACCCCAACCAGGCCGGCGCGCGGGTCGCGCAGTGAGCGCCCTCCCGGCCAAGCACGAGGCGGAGGGCTTCCGTCACCACATCCTCTCGGTCTTGGTGGAGAACAAGGCGGGCGTGCTCGCGCGGGTCGCCGGGCTGTTTAGCCGGCGCGGCTTCAACATCTTCTCGCTGGCGGTTGCGCCCACCGACGACGAGCGCTTCAGCCGGCTCACGATCGTGGTCGACGTGGAATCGGCCCCCTTGGAGCAGGTGATCCAGCAGCTCGACAAGCTGGTGAACGTGGTCTCGATCTCCCAGCTCGCGCCGGAGGCGGCCGTCGAGCGCGAGCTGATGCTCGCCACGATCGTCGTGGACGCCCATCGGCGGGGCGAGATCATCGAGCTGGTCGGGGTGTTCCGGGGCGAGGTGGTCAACGTCGGGCCGGACCGCATGACGGTCATGCTCGCTGGGAACCCCGACACCCTGGATGACTTCGAGCGGCTGCTCGGCGGCTACACGATCGTCGAGCTCCAGCGGACCGGCCGGGTGGCCCTGCCCAAGCTGGGCCGCTCGGGCGGCTAGAACTCAACCCTCGCGACACTCAGGAGAACCGACATGGCGACCTTGTACTACGAGTCCGATGCAGACCCGACGCTCCTTCGGGGGCGCAGGGTCGCCATCTTGGGCTACGGCTCCCAGGGCCACGCGCACGCCCTCAACCTCTCCGAGTCCGGGGTCGACGTGCGCGTCGGGCTCCGCGAGGGCTCGGCGTCTCGGGCCAAGGCCGAGGAGGCCGGACTGAAGGTGACCTCGGTGGAGCAGGCGGCCACGGAGGCCGACGTGGTGATGTTCCTCCTGCCCGACACCGAGCAGAAGGCCATCTACGACGCCGAGGTGGCTGCCCACGTCGAGCCCGGTGACTGCCTCATGTTCGCCCACGGGTTCAACATCCGCTTCGGCCAGATCGTGCCCCCCGAGGGGGTGGACGTCGCCATGGTGGCGCCCAAGGGCCCTGGACACCTCGTCCGGCGCACCTACACCGAGGGCGGCGGCGTGCCCTCGCTCATCGCGGTCGCCCAGGACGCCACCGGCAACGCGCACGCCCTCGCGCTCGCCTACGCGCACGCGATCGGGGCGACCAGAGCCGGGGTCCTCGACACCACCTTCGACGAGGAGACCGAGACCGACCTCTTCGGTGAGCAGGTGGTCCTGTGCGGCGGGCTGACAGCGCTCGTCACAGCGGGCTTCGAGACGCTGGTGGACGCGGGCTACCAGCCCGAGTCGGCCTACTTCGAGTGCCTCCACGAGCTGAAGCTCATCGTGGACCTCATGTACGAGCAGGGCATCGCAGGCATGCGCTACTCGATCTCGGACACCGCCGAGTACGGGGACCTCACCCGGGGGCCGCGCGTCATCGACGAGTCGGTGCGCGCCGTGATGCGCCAGATCCTCTCGGACATCAAAGACGGCAGCTTCGCCGAGGAGTGGATCGCCGAGAACCGCAAGGGCCGCCCCCTCTTCACCGAGCTGCGTGAGAAGGGCCGCGCGCACCAGATCGAGAAGGTGGGCGAGGAGCTCCGGGCGATGATGCCGTTCATCTCCCGGGGCCGCCAACGCGTCCAGGACGTCTCGGGGGGCTGAGACCGGCCCGCCTCAGGATGCGAGGGCGCCCACCACGTAGTTGATGCACCCGCAGAGGGCGGCGACGTCGTCGGGCTCGATGGCGGGGAACAGCGCGATGCGCAGCTGGTTGCGCCCCAGCTTGCGGTAGGGCTCGGTGTCGAGGATGCCGTTGGCCCGCAGCACCTTGGCCAGCGCCGCCGCATCGACGTCCTGCGCGAAGTCGATGGTGCCGACCACGTGGCTGCGGTCCGCCGCGCGCTCGACGAAGGGGCTCGCGAAGTCCGACTGCTCGGCCCACGTGTAGAGGATCTCGGCCGAGCGGTCGCAGCGGCCGGCCGCCCACGAGAGCCCGCCGTTGCCGAGCATCCACTCGAGCTGGTCCACGAACAAGAACAGCGTCGCGAGCGCCGGGGTGTTGTAGGTCTGGTCTTCGCGCGAATTGTCGAGCGCGATCTTCAAGTCGAGGGAGGACGGGATCCAGCGGCCGCTCGCGGCGATGCGCTCCACCCGCTCGACCGCCGCCGGGGAGAGCAGGGCCACCCACAGGCCACCGTCGGCCGCGAAGCACTTCTGGGGCGCGAGGTAGTAGGCGTCGAACTCCTCGGGGTCGACTCGGAGCCCGCCGGCGCCCGAGGTGGCGTCGACGGCCACGAGGCTGCCCGCTGACGCGCCCCTGGGCCGCTCGACGGGCATCGACACGCCGGTCGAGGTCTCGTTGTGGGTGAGCGCGTAGAGGTCCACCTCGGGGTTCGCCTCGGGCTCGGGGTGGGTCCCCGGCGCCGACTCGATGATCTGGGGATCGGCGAGGTGCGGCGCCTTCTTTGCCGCGGCCGCGAACTTGGAGGAGAACTCGCCGAAGCTGAGGTGCTGGCTGCGCTCCTCGATCAGGCACAGGGTGGCCACGTCCCAGAACGCGGTGGTCCCGCCGTTGCCGAGCACGACCTCGTAGCCATCGGGCAGCGAGAACAGCTCGCGCAGGCCCGATCGCAGCCGTGCCACGACGTTCTTCACCCCGGGTCGGCGGTGGCTCGTGCCGAGGTAGGTGTCGGCGACGCTCGCGAGGGCCTTCACCTGCTCGGGCCGGACCTTGGAGGGTCCGGACCCGAAGCGACCATCGGAGGGAAGCAAGTTTGCTGGAATCGAGATGTCAGGGGCTCCGGTCACGTATGGAATCATGGCATTCGTGGCTCCCCGTTCCTCGACGACGGTCCGCTCCAGGATCTCCCAGCGGGCAGCGGCAATCGCACCGTCGGCCACCCTGGCGGTCGACGCCGCATACAAGGCGTTGCAGGCGGCGGGGGAGCACGTCATCGGATTCGGCGCGGGGGAGCCTGACTTTCCGACGCCCCCCGCGATCGTGGAGGCGGCCCAGGCGGCCTGCGCCAACCCCCTGTACCACCACTACACGCCCACGGCAGGCCTCCCCGCCCTGCGTGAGGCGATCGCCGCGAAGACGCGGCGTGACTCGGGGCTCGAGGTTGCCCCCTCCCAGGTCCTCGTGACCAACGGGGCCAAGCAGGCGGTGGCCAACGCGTTCGCGGTCCTCTGCGACCCGGGCGACGAGGTGCTCATTCCGGCCCCGTACTGGACTACCTATCCCGAGGCAGTGGCCATCTCCGACGGCGTCCCGGTCCCGGTGCTCGCGGACGAGACCACCGGGTTCCGGGTCTCGGTGGAGGACCTCGAGGCGGCGACCACCGAGGCGACCAAGGTCCTCTAGTTCGTGTCGCCGTCGAATCCGACGGGTGCCGTGTATCCAAAGGAGGAGATCGAGGCCATCGGCCGCTGGGCGCTCGACCGGGGGATCTGGGTGGTCACCGACGAGATCTACGAGCACCTCGTCTACGGCTCGGCGAGGCACCACTCCATGCCCGTCCTCGTGCCCGAGCTGGCCGAGAGCTGCATCGTCATCAACGGCGTCGCCAAGACCTACGCCATGACCGGATGGCGGGTGGGCTGGATGCTCGGGCCCCCCGACGCGATCGCGGCGGCCAACAACCTCCAGTCGCATCAGACCTCCAACGTCTCCAACGTCTCGCAGGCCGCCGCGCTCAGCGCCGTCTCGGGTGATCTCGGCGCGGTTGCCGCCATGCGCGAGGCGTTCGACCGGCGCCGCCGCACCATCGTGAGGATGCTGAACGAGATCGAGGGCGTCGAGTGCCCCGAGCCCGAGGGGGCCTTCTACGCCTTCCCGTCGGTGAAGGGGCTGCTCGGTCGCGAGATCAGGGGGCGGCGCCCGACGACGAGCGCCGAGCTCGCCGACCAGTGCATCGCCGAGGCCAAGGTCGCGGTGGTGCCCGGCGAGGCCTTCGGCGCACCGGGGTATTTCCGCATGTCGTACGCAATGGGGGACGAGGACATCGTCGAGGGCGTCAGCCGCCTCGCCTCGCTCTTCGGCGAGTCCCGTCCATAACTCCAAGAAGGAGAAGGACGTGGCCAAGGTTCTGGTGACCGAGTCGATCGCCGCGAGCGGGCTGGACCTGCTGCGCGCGGCCGGCCACGAGGTCGAGGTCCGAGAGGGGCTCGAGCCCTCCGCGCTGCTCTCGGCGATCGTCGGCGCCAACGCGCTCATCATCCGTTCGGCGACCAAGGTCACCGCCGAGGTGCTCGAGGCGGGGACGGACCTCGTCGTCGTGGGACGGGCCGGGGTGGGGCTCGACAACGTGGACGTCGACACGGCCACCGCCCGCGGGGTGATGGTCGTGAACGCCCCCGAGTCCAACATCCTCTCGGCGGCCGAGCAGGCGATGGCCCTGCTGCTGGCCCAGGCCCGCAACGTGCCCCAGGCGCACGCGGCGCTGGTCCAGGGGCGCTGGGAGCGCTCCCGCTGGGAGGGCGTCGAGCTGCACGGCAAGACCCTGGGCATCGTGGGGCTGGGCCGGGTCGGCACCCTGGTGGCCCAGCGTGCGCTCGCCTTCGGCTTGCGGCTCGTCGCGTACGACCCCTACGTGTCCGAGGAGCGGGCGCGCCACCTCGGCGTGGAGCTCATGGACCTCGACCGCCTCGTCGCCGAGGCGGACTTCGTGACCGTCCACTTGCCGAAGAACGCCGAGACCGTCGGGCTCATCGGGGCCCCGCTCCTGGCCAAGGCGAAGCCCGGGCTTCGGATCGTGAACACCGCGCGCGGCGGCATCATCGACGAGGAGGCCCTCGCGGCGGCCATCGCGTCGGGGAAGGTCGCAGGGGCGGGGCTGGACGTCTTCAAGGAGGAGCCGACCACCGAGTCCCCGCTCTTCTCGCTCCCCTCGGTCGTCGTCACGCCCCACCTCGGGGCGTCGACCGCCGAGGCCCAGGACAAGGCCGGGGTGACGATCGCCGAGCAGGTGCTGCTCGCCCTGGCCGGGGACTTCGTCCCCTTCGCCGTCAACGTGGCCGCGAGCGGCGTCTCGGAGGCGGTCCGCCCGTTCATGGGCCCCGTCGAGCAGTTGGGCCGGTTCTTCGGGTGCCTGCACGAACGCGTGCCGGACTCCCTCGAGGTCGAGGTCCAGGGCGCGCTCGCGTCCGAGCGGACCGACATCCTCACGCTGTGCGCGCTGAAGGGCCTCTTCGCGACGAGCACCGAGGACCCGGTCTCCTACGTGAACGTGCCCCAGCTGGCCGAGCGGCGCGGGCTGCGGGTGCGGGAGACCTCGACCTCGTCGCCCACCGAGTACGTCAACCTGGTCACCCTGCGCTCGGGCGCCCACTCGGTGGCCGCCACCCTCACGACCGGGCCCCAGGGTGCCCCCCGGATCGTCATGGTGGACGACCACTGGGTCGAGGTCACCCCCTCGCCGCACATGCTCGTCATCCGCAACGACGACCGGCCAGGCATGATCGGCGTCGTGGGCACCGTCCTCGGGGACGCCGGCATCTCGATCCATTCCATGGCCCTCGCCCCCTCCGACGAGGGGAACACGGCCCTCATGGTCCTCTCGGTCGACGCCGAGCCGGCGGCCGAGGTGCTGGCCGCGCTGGCGCAGAGCTCGGGGATCTTGGGGGTCGACCCGGTCCGGCTCTAGGCCGAGTGTCCGGGGGCCGACCCCGGCGCACGGGGCACCGGGGGCCAGCTGTCACCGGGCGGCGCGCCTCGCGCGCCACGCCGAGCGAGCGCCGCTGCGGCCACGAGCGCCGTGACGATCGCCCATCGGTGCGTGCGGCGCCGCTCCTTGGTCACGGCGCCACGGTAGCGGCTCGGCCCCGGCGCTCGGGGCGGGCACGCGCTGCCCCCCGTTGCTCGCCGGCTCAGGTCGCGACGCCCGCGAACTGCGCCCGGTAGAGGCGCGCGTAGGCACCCTCGCGGGCCAAGAGGTCGTTGTGGTGCCCCTGCTCGATGATCCGCCCAGACTCCATGACGAGGATCGTGTCGGCGTTGCGGATGGTGGACAGCCGGTGCGCGATCACGAAGCTCGTCCGCTGCGAGCGCAGCTTGGCCATCGCGTCTTGGATCAGGACCTCGGTGCGGGTGTCGACCGAGCTCGTCGCCTCGTCGAGGATGAGGATGGCGGGATCGGCGAGGAAGGCCCGTGCGATCGTCACGAGCTGCTTCTCGCCGGCGCTGATGACACCGCCCTCGTCGTCGACCACCGTGTCGTACCCGTGGGTGAGCGCGTGGACGAACCGGTCGACGTAGGCCGCCCGAGCGGCCGCGAGGACCTGCTCCTCGGTCGCCCCCGAGTTGCCGTAGGCGATGTTGTCCCGGATCGTGCCCTCGAACATCCATGTGTCCTGGAGCACCATCCCGATGTTCGAGCGCAGTTCGGCCCGGGGCATGGTCGAGATGTCCCGCCCGTCGAGGGTGATCCGTCCCCCGTCGAGCTCGTAGAAGCGCATGATGAGGTTGACGAGGGTGGTCTTGCCTGCGCCGGTCGGCCCGACGATTGCGACGGTCTGGCCGGGCTCGGCGACGAGCGACAGATCGGTCACGAGCGGGTGGCTCGGGTCATAGGAGAAGTAGATGTGCTCGAACGCGACCCGGCCGCGCACGGGGAGCGGCGCGGCGGCGGCCGCCGGCGGGGAGTCGGGGGTCTGCTCGGGGGCGTCGAGGAACTCGAAGACCCGCTCGGCCGAGGCCAGCCCGGATTGGAACAGGTTGGCCATCGACGCCAGCATCTGGATCGGCTGGGCGAACTGGCGCGAATACTGGATGAAGGCTTGCACCCCGCCGATGCTGAGCGCCCGCTGCGCGACCCTGACCCCGCCGAGGACCGCGATGGCCACGTAGTTGAGGTTGCCGACCATGACCATGCCGGGCTGGATGCTCCCCGACATGAACTGGGCGCCGAAGCTCGCCCGGTACATCTCGTCGTTGGTCTTGGAGAACCGCTGCTCGACCTCGCGCTGGCGTCCGAAGGTCTTCACGATGGTGTGCCCGCTCAGCGACTCCTCCACGAGGGCGTTGAGACGGCCGGTGTGGCGCCACTGCGCCGTGAAGCGCACCCGTGAGCGCACGGTGATGAAGCGGATGATGCCGACGGAGACCGGGATCGAGACGACGGCGACGGCCGCCAGAAGCGGCGAGATCGTGAACATCATGATCATGGTGGCGATCAGCATGAAGATGTTGGTGAGGGCCTGGCCGATCGTCTGCTGCAGGCTCTGGCCGAGGTTGTCGATGTCGTTGGTGACCCGGCTGAGCAAGTCGCCCCTCGGGGTCCCGTCGATGTAGCTGAGCGGGACCCGGGCGAGCTTGTCTTCGACATCGGTCCGTAGGCGCTGCATCGTGCGCTGCACCATCCCGGCGAGCGTGTAGGCGGCGAGGTAGTTCAGTGCCCCGCTCCCGAGGTAGAGGCCGACCGCGGCCCACAAGAGGCGGTGGAGCTCCCCGAAGTCCACCGCGCCCACCCCGCCGTGGATGAGCCCGTCGAAGATGACGTTGGTCGCGTCGCCGAGGATCCTCGGGCCGAAGGCGGCGAGGATGACGCCCCCCGCCGCCAGGAACACGACGCCCAGGACCCTCGGGACCTCGGGGGTGAGCCGGGCGGCCAGCCTGCGCATCGTGCCCCTGAAGTCCCGGGAGCGCCCGAGGGGCATCCCCGGCGCGACCATGCGCCCCCAGGGCCCGCCCGAGGTGGGCGGTTGGAACTCGGAGTCCTCCTCGGGGTCCGGAGTGGCGCCGTTGGGCCTCGGGCCGGCGGCGACGCTCATGGCACCTCCTCGGCCATCTGGGAGGAGACGATCTCGGCGTAGGTGGGACAGCCGCGCACGAGCTCCCCATGGGTGCCGATGCCGACCGCTCGGCCGTTCTCCAAGACGATGATCCGATCGGCGTTCAAGATGGTCGACACCCGTTGGGCCACGATGAGGACAGTCGAGCCGGTCACGTAGGGACCGAGCGAGGCGCGGATGCGGGCGTCGGTCGCGAGGTCGAGCGCCGAGAACGAGTCGTCGAAGATGTAGACATCGGGACGCCTGGCGAGGGCCCGGGCGATGCTCATCCGCTGGCGCTGGCCGCCCGAAAGGTTGAGGCCGCCCTGGCTGATCCGGGCCTCGAGGCCGCCCATCGAGGTCACAAAGCCGCTGGCCTCGGCAACCTCGAGGGCGTTCCAGAGCTCTTCGTCCCCCGCCTCGGGGTTGGCGTAGCGCAGGTTGCTCGCGACGGTCCCCGAGAACAGGTAGGCCCGCTGGGGCACGAGCCCGATGCGCTGCCACAAGATGTCGGGGCTGAGGTCGCGCACGTCCACCCCGCCCACGAGCACCGAGCCGGCGGTCGTGTCGAAGAGGCGGGCCACCAGGTTGACGAGCGTCGTCTTGCCCGACCCGGTGCTCCCGATGATCGCCGTCGTCTCGCCAGGCAACGAGCGGAAGCTCAGCCCCTCGAGGACCGGCGTCTCGGCCCCGGGATAGGCGAAGCTCACCCCCCGGAACGCGAGGGTCCCGGGCGTCGGCATCTCCATGACCGGCTCGGCCGGGGGCCGCACCGAGGGCTCGGTGTCGAGGACCTCCTCGATGCGCTCGGCGCTCACCGCGGCGCGCGGCGCCATGACCCCGACGAAGGTCGACATCATGACGGAGAACAAGATGAGCGTGAAGTAGGTGAGAAAGGCGATCAGCGCGCCGATCGTCATCTGACCGTGCGCGATCCGGTTGGCCCCGAACCAGACCACGGCGGCATTGGCGCAGTTCACGACGAGCATGACGACCGGGAACATGAGGGCCATGAGACGCCCCGTCGCGATAGCCGTCCCGGTGAGCTGGAAGTTGACCGTCTCGAAGCGTTCCCGCTCGTGGCGTTCCCGCACGAAGGCGCGCACGACACGGATGCCCGTGATCTGTTCGCGCAGCACCTGGTTGATCTTGTCGAGGCGGTCCTGCATGAGCCGGAACTGGGGGATCATCCGGCCGATCACGAGCCCGAGACACAGCACGAGCACCGGCATGCTCACCCCGAGCAGCCAGGTCAGCCCGGCGTTCTGCCTGAGAGCGAGGATGATGCCGCCCACGATGGTGACTGGGGCCGCCAGGGCCATCGTGCAGATCATCGTCACCATGAGCTGCACCTGCTGGACGTCGTTGGTGATCCTCGTGATGAGCGACGGCGCGCTGAGCTCGTTCACCTCGCGAGCCGAGAGCGCCATGGAGCGATGGAAGAGCGCCTCTCGCACGTCGCGCCCGAAGCTCATTGCGACCCGGGCGCCCAGGTACACGGCCAGCACCGCGAAGAGCGCCTGGACGAGCGCGACCCCGAGCATCGTGCCGCCGGTGTGCCAGATGTAACGGGTGTTCCCGGTGAGGACGCCGCGATCGATGATGTCGGCGTTCAGATTGGGCAGGTACAGGTTGAGGAGCGCCTGGACGCCCTGGAGGCCGAGCAGGACCAGCAGCTGGAGCCGGTATCTGGAGAGAAAGGTTCTGAGAAGTCGGATCAGCACGTGTCGCTCGGCCCCCACCGGACCGGGCGAGCGATCC
>DAHUZM010000163.1 GCA_027306525.1 Acidimicrobiaceae bacterium | reverse complement strand
GCTCAATGGCAGAGTTCCAGCCTTCCAAGCTGGCCATGCGGGTTCGATTCCCGTCACCCGCTCGAAGGGCGCTCGCCGACCTCCCTATCCGACGAGTGCCTGCACCGCTGCGATGACCTGCGGCGGCACCGCGAGCGGGCCGCCGAGGACGTAGCCCGAGGTCTCCTTCGGCAGCGAGGACAGGTAGCTGTCAACGGCGGCCGACACCGGCGGTGAGCCCGCCGGGTCGACGAGGAGGACCGGGCCGAGCCGCCCGCCACTCGCCATGAACACCGCCCCTGCCAGGGCGTCGGTGTAGGTCAGCCCGGTGGCGATGCCATAGGTCGAGGCCCCCGGGAAGAAGTAGGAGGCCACCGCGGCCGAGGTCCCATAGGCATCTTGGCCGTAGATCGCCTTGGCTTGTGGATCGGCGCCGGCCGCGGCCAGGGGCCCCCCGATCACAAAGCGCGTGTCATAGGGGTGCGCGGCGAGATAGGCCCTGGTCTCGGGCGCCTGGGTCGATCCGTCGGTCAGCAGGATCGCGCCGTGGTTCCCCACCGCCGCTGGTACCGCCGAGAGGGCATCGGGGTAGTCGAGGCCGGTGGCCTCGAAGATCGTCGAGGGGTTGCCGAGCGCTTGGGCGACGTCCACCGCGGTCGCGAACTCGTTGGTTCCTGCCTCCCGCACCACCCGGTAGCCGAGACCCTTCAAGGTGGCATCGACGTTCGGGCTCACGGCGAGATCACCGCCCAGGACGTACACGGTGCCCTGCGGATCGAGGACCCGCTCGATCTCGGCGAGCGTCCGCGGGTCAAGGCTTGCCGACTGATCCGCGCCCGGTGTGAGAAGGAGCGGGCCCCCCTCCGCCACTGCGAGGGGGCCACCCGCGAGGGCGTCGGAGAAGAAGTCCGAACGAGCGAGGACGACCGCCTTGACCGAGCCCTGGCTCGCGAACTCGGCCTGCGAGATCGCAATTGCCGTGCCGATGGGGTCCTGACCGTAGACGGCCTGGATGTCGATCACCTCGGTCAGCTGGCCGCTCGACGATGCGTAGGCCCCGTTCCCTCCGAAGACGGCACGGGTGCACCACCGGGCACGATGACCGGCGAGGTCGTGCTCGACGAGGTGTGCGTGGCATCGCCGGCGTACGAAGCACTGAGCGTGAGGAGCCCCGTCGTGGTTGGCGTCGCCTGGCATGAGCCCACCCCCTGGTTGTCCGTCTTGATCTGACAGGGGTCAAGGTGATGTCGGCCAGCGAGCGCTGCGGCATGCCGAGGCGACTCGGACTTGGAACGCATTCTCGAGAAGGCATGGCGCGATCACGCCGAAGGCGCTCGACTTCCACGCCGATGTCGCCCCTATGCGAT
This sequence comes from Acidimicrobiaceae bacterium, assembly GCA_027306525.1. Lineage (GTDB taxonomy): Bacteria > Actinomycetota > Acidimicrobiia > Acidimicrobiales > RAAP-2 > Palsa-461. The sequence goes on along the minus strand of DAHUZM010000163.1, from coordinate 14,780 downwards.
GCGCATTACCCCTAGCACGACCGGGGACGACGTCGACCGCGGTCACCAGCACGCCCAGTGTCGTGGACGCGATGAGTCCGGGTCAGCCCGGCGAGGAACCTCACCCGAACGTGAAGTCGTACGCCTCGATCCCCGGCGATGCCTTCAACAGGAGCACCCCGGTCCTGGTTGGTCCCGAGTGCAAGAGCGTGTAGAGGCGAGGGACCCCCGACACGCTGATGGTCCTCGTCGTCACCCCATTGATGAGGACGGTCAGCGTGCCGCGCCCACCGAGCACGAGATAGATGTCCTGGGCCCGGAAGCCGAGCTCCATCTCGGCGTTGACCCCGGCGGTGGCGCCCTGTGCATGATCGGTCCAGGTCCCCGAGAGGCCGAGCCCACCCAGCGGCAGCGCAGAGGGAAACTCGTATTTGGCCGGTGTGTTCTGCGCGACCGTGTTGCTGGGCACCAAGAACTCGAGGCGGTCATATCCAAGATAGGTCTCCGGGTTGGTCGCCACCGTGGGAGTCCGATTGGGCACATCGGTCGGACGTGGCAACGCGATCCCCGATTTCGCGTCGACGAGCAACCGGCGGATGAGGCGCTCGGTCCCTGCGTAATCCCCCTCACCGAGCTCGACATGGCGAACGTCACCGTTGGCACCGATGAGGTATTCGGCCGGCCAGTCCTCGTTGTCGTATGCGTCCCATGTTCCGTAGTTGTTGTCGATGGCCACCGGATAGTGGACGCCAAGCTGGGCCGCCTCCACCCGCACGTTTGCGATCACATGCTCGAACGCGAACTCGGGCGTGTGCACACCGACCACGACGAGGCCATCCTTCGCGTAGTCCTTGTACCAGGCCTCCACGTGGGGCAAGGCGCGCTGGCAGTTGATGCACGAGTAGGTCCAGAAGTCGACGAGGACGATTCTGCCGCGCAGCGACGCCACGGTAATCGGGCGCCCGCCGGGAGTGTTCAGCCATGCGACGATCCTCTCGAAGCCCGGGGCCGGCCCACAGTTCACGAGCCCGGTCGTGTTCGAGGGGCACTGCGCGAGCGACGCACTCCCATTGCCGGTGAGGGTGCCGAGCTCGTGGCGGACCGTGGTGGAGCCCTCGAAATGGTTTTGCAGTGCATCGGTGTAACCGGGCAGGTCACGCTGGAGGGCGACGAAGGCGTTCAGCCCGATGGCCAGCGCCATGGCGATGAGCACGACACCGCTCGCTTGGCGAAGCCGAGGGCCGCGCTCACGAAGCGTGCGGACGCGCTTGGTGAGCTCGCTCCCGGCAAGTCCGACGACGAGCAAGGGCACCGCGGCACCCAGTGCGAAGGCAACGGTGAGGAATACCGCGGTGACACCGACGCGATGGGTGGCACCCACCACGGTGATCGCCGCGAGAATCGGTCCGGCGCAGGGAGCGAACACGAGGCCCAGGCCGAGCCCGATCACAAAGCCTTTCGCCCGCGCGCTCGGCTGACGAGACCGGATCGCCATGAAGGGTCGCTCGAGAGCCGTCGCGAGCGGCGGCACGAGATACCCGAGCCCGACGACGATCAAAAGGGCGATTCCCGCATCGCGCAGGAAACCTTGGGGAAGGTGGAGCGCCGAGATGAGCTCGGCGCCGACCAGGATCAACAGGCTGAAGCTCACGACGAGCCCGGCCACCACGGCGATCGGCCGGGCTCGCGCTCGGCACCACCCGACCTCGGCCCCGGGCGTCGTGGTCATCCCCGTCGCCAGGATGACCGGCAGCACGGGGACGATGCAGGGCGAGATCCCGGCCACCATTCCGGCGATGAAGCCGATCCCGATGAGCCCGAGCACTCCGCCCTTCCTCCCCCGCTGCCGCATTGCCGGCAAGGTCGCGTCCTCGCTCACGAGGTCGCGTGACGCGGCGCCAAGGTACCGGGCCGCCGCCGGAGATCGGCGTCAGGTCGCCTCGTCCCACGGCCGGCGCACGACACCCGAGCGCCACGCAGGCGGCACGGCACCGGTGGCAGCGGGACCCCAGGATGCAAGCCGGCGAGCGACCGACCGATAGTGTGGAGCGACCGGACACATCCGGGGCGTGGAGCTCGACATGACCCCGACGCTCGACGTGGTCATCACCGACGAGGATGTCGATCAGCTAGTCGACAACGAAGACCTCTGGGCCGTCGTCGTCTGGAACGACGACGTCAACACCTTCGCGCACGTGATCAAGGCGCTCGTCGAGATTCTCAACCACACCCTGACGCGCGCCGAACAGCTGACCGACCGGATCCACAACACCGGCAAGGCGGTGGTCGCGGTGCGCCCGAAGGACGAGGCGGCCAGCATCGTCCGTCGGTTCCACCAGCGCCGCATCCAAGCGACGATGGAGCACTGAACCCGGCCGGGCTCCTCGTTCGCCTCAGCCAGCCATCGCCCGACGCTCGGCCGCTTCTGCGTAGGCAGCCAGATCGGGCTCGGTCGCGAGCAGGTCCGCATACTTCTTGCGGGCGTTCTCGCGCTTGGCCGGCAGATATTCGCTCGGCCAGAGCCCCTCATGGGGCTTGTAGTCCTTCAGCACGTTGCGGGCGACCGTCACCTTGTGGACCTCGTCCACGCCGTCGGCGATACCCATCGTCGGCGCTCCGGCGTACATCGCCTGCAGCGGGGTCAGGTTGGTGGTCCCGAGCGAGCCGTAGATGTGCAACGCACGGTACGAGACGTCGCGCAGCACCTTCGCGCAGGTGTACTTGCACGCCGCGATCTGCGTGCGCGCCGCCTGGGTGCTCGAGTTATCGATCGTCCAGGCGGTCCACAAGACGAGAAGTCGCAGCATGTTGATCTCCGCGTAGGAGTTGGCGATCGCCTCTTGGACCATCTGATGGTCGGCGATGACCTTGCCGTGCGACTCCCTGCTCAGGGCGCGCTCGCACATCATGTCGAAGGCACGCTTGCACTGCGCGATGGTGCGCATCGCGTGGTGGATGCGGCCGCCCCCGAGCCGCCGCTGGGCGAGGACCTTCGCGCCGTCCTCGGGGCCGAGCAGGTGGTCGAGCGGGACGCGGACGTCGGTGTAGCGGATGTGGTTGTGCAACGAGGGGTACGGCATGATCTCGACCCCGGGGGTCTCGCGGGGGACGATGAAGATCCCGTTCGTGCACATGACGAAGAGGATGTCTGCCACCCGTCCGGCCGAGGTGAACCACTTCTCACCGTTGATCACCCACTCTTCGCCGTCGCGCACGGCAACCGTCTTGAAGAGGTTGGGGTCCGAGCCGCCATGAGGCTCGGTCATGGAGTAGGCCGAGAAGATCTCCTGGCGCATGAGGGGGTAGAGCCAGCGCTCCTTCTGCTCATCGGTGCCGTAGGCGGCCAGGATCTCCATGTTCCCGGTGTCGGGCGCGGCCGTGCCGAAGATGGCCGGGGCCGAGCCGTAGCGGCCGAGGATCTCGTTGATGAGCGCCAGCTTGAGCTGGCCCAGGCCCGGACCGCCGAGGTCCTCGTCCAAGAAGAGCGCCCACAGCCCCTGGTCCTTCACCTGTTGCTTGAGGGGATCGACGATGGCCTTCACCTTGGGATGGCGGGAGCGCACGGCCCCGGGGAAGACCAGGTCGAGCGGCTCGATCTCCTCCCTGCAGAACTTCTCGACCCAGTCGAGCTTCTCTTGGAACTCGGGCTCAGTGGAGAAGTCCCAGGCCATGGCGTGCTCCTTGCGGCGTCGACGGCGGTGTGCCGACCGCCCCGGCTAAGGCGGCCGCATGACGTTAGCAGGCAAGCGCCTTAGCCGTCGGGCCGAACGGCTAGCCTGCGACCATGTCGGGAACAGACCGATCGGCCGAGCCCACGAGGGCGCGCATCCTCTCGGCGGCCGAGGCGCTGTTCGCGACGCACGGCGTCGACGGGGTGAGCCTGCGCGAGATCACGCGTGCCTCGGGCACCCGCAACACCGTCGGTCTGCAGTACCACTTCAAGGATCGCAACGGCCTGCTCCGGGCGATCCTGGCCAAGCACCTCCCGGATGTCGACGCCCGGCGCAACGCGCTGCTCGACGCGTGCGAGGCCGGCGCCCGCAACGACCTGCGCACCATGACCGCCGCGTTGGTGCTGCCGTGGGCGTCCAAGCTCGATGACGCCGACGGTGGGCCCGAGTTTCTCCAGATCTATGCCGAGCTATTGAACCGGCCCCGCGTGGCCGAGTCGCTCGCCCCCGTCGGGCGGAGCAGCTTGGAGCGCTGGCGGAGCCATGTCGAGCCCTTGATGGATCCCGAGGCGGTGAGGCTGCACCGTCGCTTCACCGCGATCCGCCTCGCGGTCGCCGAGTTGGGCCGCCGCGCCGCCTCGGGCCCGCACACCGACGACCGATTGTTCGTGGGCCATCTGGTCGACCTCGTGACCTCGGTCCTCGCCGCCCCGGTCTCCGAAGAGACCGTTCGGCTGGCCGACGAGCGCGACCGGAAGCGGGCGACTCGCGCCCGAGTCCAGCGGTCCGAGCCCCTCGAGGGCGCGCTGCTGTGAGCCCGGCCTCGTCGGTCAACTTCACGGCGGGCACGCCCGAGACGGTGCTGGCGACCGTCGCCGACGAAGTCGCGGCCGAGCTCGCCCGGGCGGCCGACCTCCCGCCGGCCGAGCGATACCGCGCCCTCACGAGCCTCGCCGCGGCCAACCCCCGCTGTCTCGAGGCCTGGGCCGGGCTGGCCGAGAGCGTCGAGGATCCCGTCGAGCGCTACGCCTTCGCCCGGGTCGGCTACCACCGCGGGCTCGACGCCCTGCGTGCTGCGGGGTGGCGGGGGTCGGGCTTCGTCCGGTGGGCCCACCCCTCCAACCGGGGGTTCCTCCGCAGCCTCGAAGCCCTCCGGTCGGCGGCGAGCGACATCGGCGAGGCCGACGAGGAGGAGCGCTGCGCCGTCTTCCTTCGCCAGCTCGATCCCGAGTGGGGATCGAGGGGCCATCTCAGCTGAGCGCATCTCCCGCTAGTCTCCCGCTCCTCCCCTCGTTGTCGTTCAAGCGGGGGGCGCAGGAGGTAGTGGGATGCACATCGTGGTCGGGAACGTGAAGGGCGGGGTCGGCAAGACGACCACCTCGGTCTACCTGGCCGCCGCTGCGGCCGCGCGGGGCCGGGAACCGGTGCTGCTCGTCGACTCGGACCCCCAGGGCTCGGCCGCCGAATGGTTCGAGCAGCACCCGGTCGAGGGGGTCGAGCTCGTCGAATCCCCCTCGGAGCGGACGGTCGTCCGAGCACTGGCGAACTCGGCGGGGATCGTCGTCGTCGACACCCCTCCGGGAGACGAGCGCATCGTGCGAGCGGCGCTCAGGCGCGCCGACGCCGTGGTGATCCCGACCCGAGCCGGGGGCGTCGAGCCGTCCCGGGTGCTCGCCACCTTGGAGATGACCCCCGAGGACATCCCATGCGGCGTGGTCGTGTGCGCGGCCAGGCTGGGCACGAACGACCTCGATGCGACGGTCGAGGACTGGGCGAGCGCCAAGGTCCCGGTCTGGGGCGTGATCCCCGAGCGCGTGGGCATCGCCGCCGGCCCTGCGGCGCGCATCTACCGCGAGGGCCTCGAGGCCTACCAGGAGGTCCTGCGCAGGGCGATGCGGGCGGCGCGCCGATAGCTCAGTCAGCTCGGCGAGGGGACGCCTGGCGCAGGCCCGTCGGCCTGATCCTGCCCTCTGGGTCCTCGGGGGTCCGGTTCAAGATGCGGGGGAAGGCTGCCGAGCCCAGCTCGGGGCGAGCGAGGAGCCAGGGGGCCGGTGGCGGCATCACGAGTTGTGTCAGCGCGTCGGCGATCCCCTCGTAGTTGACGCGCCAGCCCGCGAAGTGACGCCACCCCTCCTCTCTCGGGCACTCGATCGGGAACTCGACCGAAGCGAGCAGGTCGTAGCCCTCGCCGAACTCCTGCTCGGTGAGCCGGATCGGGCTGGTCGGCAGCGGGTCGGGGTCGTAGGGGATCCGCAGGGCGTCGGCGAGCGAGCGCAGGCAGTTGATCCCCATCCGCAGGCACAGCCGCCCCTCGCGGGGGGCGGTTCCCGGCGCGAGGGCATGGTGGAGCGCCGCCGCGTCCATGATCGCCACGAGGGCCAGCAACCACGAACGCGTGGACTCGGGCGAGCGGAACCACATGAGCGAGGGGTACGCGGTGTGGCTCTCGGACACCGCCGCCGCCCAGCGCTCCCAGGTCGAATAGAGACCCGGGAGGTCCTCCATGTTGGTGAAGCGGACATGGCGGGAGAGGATCTCGGGCCCCCACGCCGGCACTCCGCCTCGAGCCGCCAGCAAGGTGACCTCGGTTTCGCGGCTCGAGAACGCCGTGTAGAGCGTCGGGAGATAGGCGATCTCGAGGGCGATGACGAGGAATCCCATCCCCGACTCGACGATGTCGAGGGCCCTCGCCGCCCCCCGGTCGCCGCTCAGGATGCCGAGCGTGAAGATGGATGAGCCAGAGGAGCCGAGGGCGAAGATGAGCGTGGTCCCGCCGGCCCACCAGATCATGAGGCCGAAGCCGACCACGAGGAGCCCGAGCCAGGCGGCGAAGAGGGTCAGCATCCCGAGGGGACCGACCAGCGCGACCACCCTGTCCTTCGCCTCGTAGGTATCGAGCCGGGACAGCACCGGCTTGATGCCCCTGGCAAGCACCCGGGAGACCGACCGCAAGAGGCGCGACGAGGTGGCCCGCGGGATGACGAGCGTCGTGAACACGCTCATAGCGGTGGCGAGGACGACGACGAGCCCGATGGCGAAGCAACCGATGCGCACCGGGTCACCCACGGTCGGTCCCACCCCCGCCTCGCGCGTCGCGGTCGCTCGATCCAGGCGCCGCCGGTCTCGCTCTCGGCATCGGCTTTTTCTAGCCCGGCCGACCCTCGAGGGCGGCCCGACGGGGATCTCACCGCCGGTCACAGCCCCGCCGTAACCTTCGCCCATGGCCCTCGAGACCCCACGGACGCTCTCTCCATCGAAGGCCTCGGCGTTCACCGACTGCCCGCTGGCCTTCCGGTACTCGATCATCGACCGGCTGCCCGAGCCCCCTTCGCCCCACGCGGTGAAGGGCACGCTCGTGCACGCCGCCCTCGAGCGCTTGTTCTGGGAGGAGCTCCCGGGTGGGCGCACCACCGACAAGGCGATCGAGGCGCTCGAGGCCGCCTGGGAGCACATCCAGCACGACCCCGAGTTCGTCGGCCTGGGACTCGACGGCGACCAGGCACGCGAGTTCCGGGCCGACGCCGAGGTCCTCGTGTCCAATTACTTCCGGATCGAGGACCCCAACGAGGTGCGAGCGATCGGCGTCGAGCTCGGCCTCGAGACCCAGATCGGTTCGATGGTGCTCCGCGGCATCATCGACCGGCTCGACCTCACGGCCGACGGGGAGCTGGTGGTCGTCGACTACAAGACCGGCCGGGCGCCCGGAGCCCAGTTCGAGAAGTCGCGCCTCAATGGCGTGCACACCTATGCACTTCTCTGCGAGCGGGTCTTCGGTCGAGCGCCGAGCCAGGTCAAGCTCTTGTACCTGCGCGACCCGGTGGCGATCGTGGCGACCCCGACCGAGCAGTCGATCCGCGGCCACCGGGCGCGCACGACGGCCGTGTGGTCGGCGATCGAGCGGGCGTGTGAGCGGGAGGACTTCCGGCCCCGCCCCTCGGGCCTCTGCAACTACTGCAGCTTCCAGGACCTCTGTCCGGCGTTCGCCGCCACCGCCGCCGCCTCGTAGCCTGGACCAGGACGCCCGCTTTCCCGGAATGGCCGGGCCCGGTGGGGCGTTGCACCGATCATGGCCCTCCCCCCCTTTGCCGTCAGCTGGGACTACCGCTGTCCCTTTGCCCGCAATGCCCACGAACACCTGATCACCGCGCTCAGGGCCGGTGCGGACTGGGACGTGACGTTTCTGCCGTTCTCCTTGACGCAGAGCCACGTGCCCGAGGGCGGGCTCTCCGTGTGGGAGGACCCCGACAAGAGCCGTGACCTGCTCGCGCTGAACGCCGGCGTCGTCGTCCGAGACCGCTTTGCGGACCGGTTCCTCGACGTCCACGAGGCGCTGTTCTCGGCCCGGCACGACAAGGCGGAGGACATCCGCGAGGAACTGGTGGTGCGGGCGGCCCTCGAGTCGGCCGGGGTGGACGCCGACGCGGTGTTCGCCGAGCTGAAGGAGACCTGGGTGGACGAGGAGGTGCGCCGGACCCACGAGTGGGAGGCCCGTACCCTCGAGATGTTCGGGGTGCCCACATTCGTCGTCGAGGACCGAGCGGTGTTCGTTCGCCTCATGACCCGCCCCGAGGGCGACGCCCGACGGGCCCGCGACACGATCGAACACGTGGTCGCCATGATCGACGAGCGACCCGAGATCAACGAGTTCAAGCACACGACGATCGGTCGCTGAGCGGCCCGAGCGGCGGTGCCGGGGCCTTCACCCCAAGCCATTCCCGTAGCGGCGTGGCGTCACGGGCGCGCCGGGGACCTCGGGTGCCCGCCCGCGACCGCCTATCCTCGAGCGAGCTCGGATAGGAGTGACCAGGTGCGGTCGCGCTCCTCGGCGGTCCCGATGACCGATGCGGTGAAATCGGTGGCTCCGGCGTCGGCGAGCCGGTCGAGGTGCGCCATGACCTCCTCCTCGGTCCCGACGAACGCCAGCTCGGAGGCCGTGTCCACACCCTCGATGTCGAGCATGGCCCTGTAGGAGGGCAGGTTGGGATAGATGGCCAGCGCCTCGTCGATGCGCTGGCGGGCGGCGCCGGGGTCGCTCGTCACGCAGATTGGCAGCCCGACCACCACCCGGGGCGCCGGCCTGCCCGCCGCGCTGGCCGCCGCCGAGATCCTGGGCGCGATGTGCGTGCCGATGGTCTTGATCCCCGACATCCAGGTGACGGTCCCCGAGGTCAGCTCGCCCGCCATCTGCAGCATCGCCGGCCCGAGCGCAGCGACGTAGACCGGGGTCGGCGCGCTGAAGTGCTCGAGGGGTTGGTAGACGGCCGAGAACCGCTCGCCGTGGAAGCTCGACCCCTGGCCCTCGAGGAGCGGGACGAGCACGTTCAGGTACTCGCGCATGTAGCTGGCGGGCCGGGCGAAGCTGTAGCCCCACAGCTGCTCGACCACGACCTGATGGGAGAGGCCGATGCCGAGCGCGAGGCGGCCGCCCACGGCCTGTTGGACCGTCGCCGCCTGCTGAGCGAGCATCGCCGGGTGCCGCGGGTGCACGGGCACCACGGCCGTCCCGAGCTCGATGTCCGAGACGCGCGAGCCGACCAGCGCGAGCAGCGTCAAGGTGTCGTGCGAGAAGATCTGGCTTCCCCAGGCACCCGCGAGACCGAGGTCCCGGATCCGTTGTGCCTGGTCGACCACGTCGTCGATGGACTTCCCGACGTTGAGCAAGCCGGCGATGCGCACGCATCCCTCCCCTGGTCGCCCGGTCCGACGATCGATGCCGCCGCCCGGTCTGGTCCGTTCACCGGTGGGCGCCGCCGGTAACCTTCCCCTGATGATCGAGCGGGCCGATGGTAGCGGACCGTCCGAGCAGCGTCGCCGGGTGCTCGGCATCCTCGGGGCCGGTCAGCTGGCGCGGATGACGATCGAGGCGGCGGCGGCCCTGGGCGTGCCGGTGGTGCTGCTGGCCGAGAACCCGACCGACGCCGCGACCGAGGTGACCTCGCGAGTGCTGCTTGGCTCCCCCGCGGACGCCGGGCAGCTCTGGGCGCTCGCGGCGCGCTGCGACGTGATCACCTTCGACCACGAGCACGTGGACCTCGAGATGCTCACGACCTTCGAGGAGGCTGGCGTGGCCGTGCGCCCCGGGGTGGCGGCCATGCGGATGGGCGTCGACACGGCCCATATGCGCGCCACCCTCGCCACGCTCGGCCTGCCGACGGTGCCCCACGAGGTGCTCGACCCCCGCCTCGGGGTCGGCATGGCCGCCCAGGTCGAGGCGTTCGGCGAGCTGCACGGCTGGCCGCTCGTCTTGAAGGCGAGCCGCGGCGGCTACGACGGCAAGGGCGTCTGGCCGGTGGCCGACCAAGACGAGGCGCTCGCGGTGCTCCGGGGTGCCGAGGAGTCCGGCGTGCCGCTGCTCGTCGAGGCGTTCGTGCGGATCGACTTCGAGCTCTCGGCGCTCGTGGTCCGCCGGCCCGGCGAGACCCTGGCGTGGCCCGTGGTCGAGACGAGCCAGGTCGAAGGGGTCTGCCGCGAGGTGCTCATGCCCGGGCGCGTGGATCCACAGCGCGCGGCACAGGCACAGGCGATCGCGGTCCGGATCGCCGACGCGATCGGTGTCGTCGGTGTGATGGCGGTCGAGATGTTCGCGTGCGGCGGCTCGCTCGTGGTGAACGAGGTGGCGCTCCGTCCGCACAACACCGGGCACTGGACCATCGAGGGCGCGGTCACCTCGCAGTTCGAGAACCACGTCCGCGCCGTGCTCGACCTGCCGCTCGGCTCGACCGAGGCGTGCGCAACGCACGTCGCCACCGTCAACGTGTTCGGCCCGCCCGACGGCTCGGACCCGATGCACGCGCTCGAGGGTGCGCTCGCCGTGCCGAGCGCCCATGTCCACCTCTATGGCAAGGAGGCACGGCCGGGCCGCAAGCTCGGCCACGTCACCGTCTGCGGCGGGGACGCCGCCGAGGTGCGCAACCGGGCCTGGCGGGCGGCACGCGAGCTCGGGACGTCGGTGCCCGCCCAGCTGCTCCGGCCGGCGGCGACGCCGTGAGCCGACCGCCGCTCGTGGCCGTGGTGATGGGCAGCTCCTCGGACCTCTCGGTGATGGAGGCGGCGAGCGCGGCCCTCGAGGAGTTCGACGTCGCGCACGAGACGCGCGTCCTGTCGGCGCACCGCACGCCCGAGGACATGCTCGCCTACGGCAAGGCGGCGGCCGGTCGCGGCCTGCGGGTCATCGTCGCCGGGGCGGGCGGGGCGGCCCATCTGCCCGGGATGCTGGCCTCGGTCACGCCCCTGCCGGTGATCGGGGTGCCGGTCGCCGTGGGCACGCTCGACGGCATGGACTCGCTGCTCTCGATCGTTCAGATGCCCAAGGGGGTCCCGGTCGCAACGGTGGCCGTGAACGGTGCGCGCAACGCCGGCCTCCTCGCCGTGCGCATCTTGGCCAGCTCGGACGCCGCCCTCGCGACGGCCATGGCCTCGTTCCAGACCGAGCTCGCGGCCGAGGCTCGCGCCCAGGACGCCGGCCTGGGGGGCGGGCGTCCCGGGTAGGGCCGATACCCTCTCGTCACGTGGTGACGCTGAGCGAGCGACTCGGGTACGGCGCCGATGCCCGGCTGCTGATCGTGAACGCCGACGAGCTCGGCTACTGCCACGCCGCCAACGTGGGCGTCTACGAGGCGCTGCACTCGGGCGGCGCCTCGAGCGCCTCGCTCATGGTCCCATGCCCCTGGGGACGCGAGGCCTCGGCCCGCTACCGGGGCGAGGACGTCGGCGTGCACCTCACTCTCAACGCCGAGCAGGAGCTGTACCGCTGGGGGCCCATCACCCACGCGCCCTCGCTGCTCGGCGGCGACGGGGGGTTCCCGGCGACCGTCGAGGACGTCTGGGACCACGCCGACCTCGACGAGACCCGGCGGGAATGCCGGGCGCAGATCGAGCGGGCGATCCTCTGGGGCTTCGACGTCAGCCACCTCGACGCCCACCTGACCACGCTCCAGCTCCGGCCGGAGTTCTTCGACATCTACCTCGAGCTCGCGCTCGAGTTCCAGCTGCCGATGCGCCTGGCCGGCGGGACGCTCGCCACGCTCATCGGCTTCCCGGCAACTGAGCTCGCGCGAGACGCCGGGGCGATCTTCAGCGACCGCTCGATCACCCTCTCCGAGGGCACCACGGTGCGCGAGCTCGAAACGATCCTGGCCGGACTCGACCCCGGGGTGACCGAGCTCCACCTCCGGCCGGCCGTCGACTCCCCCGAGCTGCGCGCCCTGACCCGGGACTGGCCGAGCCGCGTGGCGGACCACCGGCTCCTATGCGGCACCCCAAACCTGCGCCAGGTGGCCGAGCGCGCAGGGGTCAGCGTGATCGGGTTCCGGGCGCTTCGGAACCTGGCCCGGGCCTAGGCGAGATCGGCGATCCCGGCGAACAGGTCGTCCTCGCCGGTGATGTCGAGCGGGCCGACCCGGCTGCGGCCGAGCTGGTAGTCCTCGGTGCTCGGCAGGGCCACCTGGACCTCGGGCGGGATGCCGAACCACATGCGCGAGTTGGGGTCGACCTGGGTCGCGTGGGCCTTCAGGGCCTCGGCCCGCACGTGGTCGTAGCCGGCGACGTCGATCGCGGTCGAGAACGTCGGCTCGGGGCCCTCCAACATCCGCTGGACCCGCTCCTCGCTGAAGGGCGACTCCAGGCCGAGCTCGACGAAGCGCAGGTGCATGGCCTTCATCCGGGCCACCGACCACACCGTGTAGTACATCTTGGCCGGCCCATAGGGCGCACCGAGCTCGGGGTAGGCCGCTGGGTCGGCCGCCGCGTCGAAGGCGATCGCCGAGATCTCGTGGACGCGCAGGTGGTCGGGGTGCGGGTAGCGGGTCTGCTCCTCGGGGTAGGTCACGATCACCTGGGGCCGTACCCGGCGGATCACCTCGACCAGCCGGCCCACGGCCTCATCCAGCGGCGCCCGGGCGAAGGAGGCCGGGTTCTTGTTGGCCTCCGAGTCGGGCATGCCCGAGTCTCGGTAGCCGAGCATCACCACCTCGTCGTAGCCGATGATGTCGGTGGCCGCCTTCAGCTCGTTTCGCCTGTACTCGGCGATGTTCTCCTTGACCTCGGGCCGGTCCATCGCCGGGTTCAAGATGTCACCCTCCTCGCCGCCGGTGCAGCAGACGAGCACCGTGTAGACACCCTGGTCGTGGTAGCGGGCGACCGTGGCCGCCCCCTTCGATGACTCGTCGTCGGGGTGGGCGTGGACGGTGAGCAGGCACCTTCGTTCGGCCATGGACGGACCCTACCGGACGTCCCGTGCCCATTTAGCCCCTCGTGGGACTTATGCTCGCAGTGACAAAGGCCCGGTGGCACATACCGCCGAGGAGGTCCGCGCAGTGGGTGTGTTCAGCCGAATATCGACGATCTTCCAGGCGAAGACGAACAAGGTCCTGAACAGGGTCGAGGACCCGCGCGACACGCTCGACCTCTCCTATGAGAAGCAGATGGAGAGCCTGACCAAGGTCCGGCGCAGCGTGGCCGACGTCGCGACGGCCCGCAAGCGCATCGAGCTGCAGGCGGGGCAGCTCCAAAAGCAGGCCGACAAGCTCCCGGACCAGGCCAAGCAGGCCCTGGCCCAGGGCAACGAGCCGCTGGCGAGGGAGGCCCTCTCCAGGCGGGCCGCGATCGGTGAGCAGCTGAGCGAGCTCGAGGCGCAGCACGCCCAGGTGACCGAGCAGCAAGAGAAGCTGGTCGAGACCTCCCAGCGCCTCCAGGGCCAGGTCGAGCAGTTCCGGACCCGCAAGGAGACCCTGAAGGCGAGCTACACCGCGGCCCAGGCCCAGACCCAGGTGGGCGAGGCGATCTCGGGGATCTCCAAGTCGATGGGCGATGCCGGCGGGGCCATGCAGCGGGCTCAGGACAAGATCGCAGGCATGCAGGCCCGGGCCGGTGCGATCGACGAGCTGCTCGCCTCGGGCGCCCTGAACGACCTCGACCATCCCGTCGACGACATCCAGGCCCAGCTGGACAAGGTGTCGGCCGGCAGCCAGGTCGACACCGAGCTGGCCGCGCTGAAGGCCGAACTCGGCGCGAGCGCGCCGGCGGGCGCCCTGGGCGAGGGCCACGAGGACGCGACGACCGACGCCGAGATCGTGGGGGGCACGGAAGGCACCCAAAGAGCAGACGGGCCGCCAGCGACCGATTCGACGGCTGCGACCCAAGGGAAGGAAGGCTGATGCCGCTCGCACGCAACGTCGCGCCCGACCGTGGGCTGACGTTCCGCATGTTCGTCACGGGCTTGTTGCTCGTGATCCTCTACGGCGCGTTCATCACGATCCTGTGGCGGGTGGGCCTTTCCTTCGCCGCCATCGTGGTGATCGCGGCGCTGTTGTTGTTCGCGCAGTACTGGTTCTCGGACCGGATCGCCATGTGGTCGATGCACGGCCACGTCGTGACGCCCGAGCAGCAGCCCGAGCTCCACGGGATCATCGACCGGCTCTGCGCCCTGGCCGACATGCCCAAGCCCAAGGTCGCCATCGCCGACGTGGACATGCCCAACGCCTTCGCCACGGGCCGAAGCCCGAAGTCGGCGGTGGTCTGCGCGACGACCGGGCTGCTGCGGCGCCTGGACGAGCCCGAGGTCGAGGCCGTGCTCGCCCACGAGCTCTCTCATGTGGCACACCGCGACGTCGCGATCATGACGCTCGCGAGCACGCTCGGGGTGATCGCCGGCCTCACGACGCGGATGATGCTCTACGCGGGCCTCTTCGGGGGGTTCGGCGGCCGGGGCGGTGGCCGCAACAACCAGGGTGCCCAACAGCTGGTCCTGATCGAGATGATGGTCATGCTCGTCTCGATGGCCGTCTATGCCATCAGCTTCCTCTTGACCCGGGCCCTCTCCCGCTACCGGGAGCTCGCCGCCGACCGCTCCGGTGCGATCCTGATCGGCCGCCCGTCGGTCCTGGCCTCGGCGCTCGTCAAGGTGACCGGCGAGATGTCCCGCATCCCGACCCGCGACCTGCGACGGGCCGAGGCGTTCAACGCCTTCTTCTTCACGCCGGCGCTGACCCAGGGCCGGGGCGGGATCTCCATCTCGTCGCTGTTCTCGACCCACCCTTCCCTCGAGCGCCGGCTGGCCCAGCTGTCCGAGCTCGAGGTCCAGCTCGGACAGCCCAGCTAACCGGCGCCCGGGTGGGACTCCTCGACACGCTG
>DAHUZM010000150.1 GCA_027306525.1 Acidimicrobiaceae bacterium | reverse complement strand
TCGAACGGGGACTTCTCGAACCGCTACGTGCTCGCCGGCTACTTCGACGGAGCTGGCCAGGGGCTCCACCCCGGTTCGGAGGTCGTCTTCCGGGGGGTCCAGGTGGGTGAGGTCTCCACCTTGGCCCTCTCGGGGACGCGGGCCAAGGTGACCATGCTCTTCAGCCCCTCATTCCGGGTGCCCAAGGACGCCACCGCGACCATCGGGCCGATCAACCTCTTCGGCGCCGACCAGGTGTCGATCACGACGCCCAAGAGCTCACTCGGGCCCCCGTACCTCTCTCCGGGTTCGACCATCGCCAGGGCCGTCAACTCCGACAGCCTGGGCGACCTGTTCGCGGCGGCCGCTCCGCTCCTCAAGCGGATCCACGCGACGGACCTCGGCACCGTGGTGTCCGAGCTGGCCCAGGGCTCGGCGGGCGAAGGCCCGCAGATCGCGGCGTCCTTCGCCCAGGGCGCCAAGCTTGCCGCGCTGTTGGACTCCACGCTCCAGTCCCAGCTCGCTGCGCTCGACTCCTTCTCCCGCTTCGTCGGTGCGGTCGTTCCGGCGACCGGCGCGCTGAACAGCCTCTCGGCCCTAGAGAACGTGGCGCTCCCTGTATTCAACGCGGATGCCGCCGACTACGCCAAGCTGCTCGCGGCGCTCACGCCGTTCTCCGAGCACCTGACGGCGTTGCTTTCCGACTACCACCCCGACATCGCAGCGCTGATCGAGAACGGCGACAACGTGGCGCGGGTCTTGACGGCGCAAGCGGCCGACGTGGGGTCGCTCATCCGAGGGCTCTATGAGTACGTGTACAAGCTCGGCCACACGGTGAGCCCGGTCGTCTTGCCAGACGGTTCGCGCTTTGGCTACTTCAACACGTTCATCCTGTTCTCGGACGTCAATCAGCTCGTTTGCAGCCTGATCGCGCCAGCGGCGTCCAACCTCGCGTTCTTGGAGCCGCTGCAACAGGCCCTTGCCGGTACGGGCTCCGCGTTCAACTGCTCGACGCAGTTCGCCCAGTTCAATGCGCTCCAGAACGGTCCGACATCGCCAACGGGCTCGGCCAGCCCGCAGTCGAGCGCACAGGCCAGCCAGGCGCTCCAGGCGATCGACAACCAGGTGTACGGACTCCTCGGGCAACCGTCGACACCGACGAGCCAGACGATCAGCGGATACATCAACTCACTGCTCGGGGGCGGGTCATGACGGGTTGGGCCCGCTCGGCCGTCAAGTTCGCGATCTTCGGCGTCGCGTGCCTCGCCCTCCTTGCCCTGCTCGCGATCAAGATCGGGAACCTCTCCTTCTTCTCGGCCCGCCATAGCTACTACGCGCAGGTGGCCGATGTGACCGGGCTCAACACCGGGGACGACGTCGACATCGCAGGTGTGCCGGTCGGTCAGGTCACCGGCATCGCCGTCCAGCGGGCGCACGCGCTCGTCACGCTGAGCGTCGACGACCGGGTCAAGCTCCGCTCGGCATCGGACTTCGGGGTGCGGTGGCGCAATGTGATCGGCCAGAAGGTCATCTACCTCTACCCGAGCGCCCGGGGTCGCCTGCTTGCCCCAGGCACCACACTGCCGCTCAGTCACGACGTGTCGGACGCCAGCGTGAACGCCCTGTTGAACTCGCTCGGGCCGTTCCTCCAATCGATCAATCCGAGCGAGGGCAACGCCTTCGTGCGTGGCGTGTCGGGCGCGATCGAGGGTGACACCGCCCAGATCAACCAGCTGCTCAACAGCGGGGCTGCGGTCTCCAAGACCGTTGGTGACATGAACACCCAGGTCGGGGCGATCATCGGGAACCTCGATCAGGTGATGAGCGCGATCGCCTCGCGCAGCGGTGACCTCGGCACACTCGTGTCGAACCTGCAGCTGCTGTCCCAATCGTTGGCTTCACACAACACACTGCTCGACGACGTGGTCGCCAACCTCTCCCAGGTCTCGAGCGACCTTGCAAGCCTGCTCGGGGCGAACCAGAGCAATCTGGCCTCCAGCATCTCGAGCCTCAACACGGTGCTCTCGACGCTCGACCAGAACCAACAGGACCTTTCCAAGGGCCTGAGCGGGCTCGGGTCCGGCTTGGCCCCGTACACCGAGATCTCGGCGTGGGGGCAGTGGTTCCAGATCCAAACCGTCTACACCTGCCTCGCCAACGAGACCGCCTGCACCTATTACCAACCCACAAATCCCCCCACAGGCTCGGGCATCGGGGGCGCACCGAGCGCAACGAGTCCCCAGCTGCCCTCGCCGCCAGCGGCGTCGTCCGCGCCGTCGGGCAACTCGAGCATCCCCAGCATCCTCGGTGCGGTCGGAGGAAGCGGGTCGACCAACGCGGGGACGGGACAATGAGGGCCTTCGGCGAGCGCAATCCGCGCAAGCTCGGGGCCGTCGCGCTGATCGTGATGGCACTCATCGTCGGAGCCGTCATCGTCTTGAACCGTGGCCTGTTCACCTCGAGCTACCCGATCGAGGCGCGGTTCTCCAATGCAGCTGGCATCACCAAGGGGACCAAGGTGCTGCTGGCCGGCGTCAGCGTGGGCTCCGTCGCCAACGTGCGACTTGCCGGCAACTCGGTCATCGCCACGCTCGAGGTGAACGACGCGACGGTGCTCCCCCACGACACGGCAGCGGCCGTCGAGGTGCAGACGTTGCTCGGCCTCGAGGATGTCACGCTCGAGCCGCTCGGTGGGTGGTCACGACCGCTACAGGCCGGCGCGCTCATCAACAACACACAGGTCCCCGTGCAGATCTACCAGCTCCAGAATGCGGCGGGTCACCTCTTGACCAAGACGAATGTGAAGGCGCTCAACTCCCTCGTGGAGGAGCTCGACGCGATCACGCACGGCAAGCAGACCCAGGTGAAGGAGATCATCAACGGTCTGGGGGCGCTGACGACGACGGTGGACCAACGCTCCGGGCAGGTCTCCCAGCTCATCGACGCGGCGCAGCGGGTGTCCTCGACGCTCGCGGGACACGACCAGGCGCTCGTGTCGCTCATCGACAACCTGAACACGGTCGTGGCGGGGCTTTCGGCACACAGCAGCCAGCTGGGGAGCCTCATCGACAACATCGAGCAGATGGCCTCGCAGACCTCGTCGCTCGTCGGTGGCAACCGGTCGCAGCTGAATGCGCTGCTTCAGAACCTGCACTCGGTCTTGGGCATCGTCTCGCAGCACCAGTTGGACCTGGCCGAGGGACTCTCCTACCTCTCATCGGGCGTGAAGGGATTCGCATCGGTCGGCTACTCGGGGCCCAACGACTACCCCAACACGTGGGCCAACATCTTCACCAATCCCGTCACCCTCGGGGGGGCCTTCGGCGTCCTCGGGCCTTGCGGGGCCCTCGATCAGGTCTTGAACCTCACACTCGGGCCCGACCCCCTGCCCTGCACGGCCCAGACGGGGCCGCTGCCCGGCGCGTCCACCGCGCCAGCCAGTTCAAGCTCCGCCGCGACGAGCCCTGGATCGCCGTCCTCGTCGGGTGCCGGCCCGAGCGCGCTGGGCGCGCCGAGCTCGGGGGTGGGCGGGCTCCAGCAGCTCCTCGACCCGCTGATCGGAGGCGCCCCGTGAGCACGACCGTCTCCTCGCCCACCCGACGGATCTCCGCCGTGCCCCCGATCCGCGTCGGGCCCGAGCGGCGCAACTCGAGTGGCCGGCGCTCGCCGTGGGTCGCGCTCTTGGTGGTCGCACTCGTGCTCGCGGCCCTCATCGGTTACGAGGTCTCGAGCGGCACCCCGACCTACCCGCTCACCGCGGTGTTCGCCAAGACCCCGGGCCTGTTCCCGGGGGCCGCCGTCAATCTCCTCGGGGTCCGGGTCGGGACGGTGAGCTCGGTGCGCAACGTGGGCGACTCGGTCGTTGTCGGCATGCGCGTGGATCGCGCGGACCCGATCCCCCAACACGTGATCGCATCCTTCGAGTCCCCGACCCTGCTCGGCCAGCCCGACATCGAGCTCTCGCCCGGATACTCCGGCGGGCCCCGCCTCGCGCCGGGTGCGGTCATTCCCGAGGCGCGCACGACCGAGCCCGTCTCCACCGACCAGGTCCTGAAGGACCTCTCAAGGACGCTCAATCGCCTGAACCCGCACGCGGTCGGCCAGCTGGTCGCGAATCTCGCGACCGACCTGAGCGGCGAGGGCGCGAGCCTGCACCGGCTGATCACCGGCGCCGCGGGAACCCTCCGGCTCCTCGCACAGAAGGGCGACAACCTCGGGCAGCTCAACGGGTCGCTCGCCCAGCTGACCGGAGCGCTCGACGGGCAGAGCTCCCAAATCCAGTCCCTCATCACCGACTACGACACCGTCTCGAGCGTCGTCGCCGGTCATAGCGCGCAGTTGAGCAACGCCATCGGCCAGCTGACGAGCGCAACGACCGACCTCGTCAACCTGCTCTCGCCCAACCTGGCCGCCTTGGAACAGGACATCGGGACCATCACGACCGCCGGACGGACGATCGACCGGAACATCCCCTCGATCGACGAGGGCCTGAGCCAGTCCGTGCGGCTCTTCGCTGCGGCCGGTCGGAGCTACGACCCGACGTACAACTGGCTGAACCTCAACAACCAGATTCCGCCCGGGGTGACGGGTGACTACGTGGCCGGTCTCGTGCGCGACCGCCTCGCCGGGGTGTGTCGAAGGATCCTCGCCAACCACGCAACCGGATTGACAGCGCCCGAGATCACCACGCTCCAGTCGTGCGGCAACCCCGATTCGGGGTTCTTCAACCCGATCCTCGGCAACGTCGCGGCGGTGCTCAACGCGCTGGCGAACGGTCAACCACCCCCGAGCGCCTCGCCCATGTCGCTCTTCTCTCAGGGCCTTGCCGAGATCCCCGGTATCCCGTCGGCCGCCAGCGGCTCTTCGAGCGGGCCGCTGTCGGGGGGAACGACACAGGCAAGCAGCTCGACGCCGGTGAGCGGCTCGTCGACCTCCGGCTCTCCGGGGGCCCCGCCGGGGGCACCGACCGGGGGCGCAGCTGGAGCGGGGCCGGGCGCTTCGAACGGAACGGGCGCGACCTGTCAGCTACTGATCATCTGCCAGGCGAACTCGCCATCGACCAGCCACGGCGCGCAGGACGCCGCCTACCGCGTCCCATCACTGAGCGCACCGGCGGCCCGGCTCCTGCCGCCGATGCCTGGCACCAAGCACGCGGGTGGCGCCGAGAGCGGGCACCACCATCGCAAGCCGAAGCGCCATCGTGCGAGGAGGACCCCTCCTGGAAGGCCGCATGCCGGGCAGGGGGGTCGGCGGTGAACCGGGGCCCGGCGCGGGTGGTGAGGGCGCTCGCGGTGCCGCTCGCCATGGTGGCCGCGTCGCTCGGGCTGACCGGTTGCCTCGGCTCGGGCGGTCCGGCCGCGAATCTCACGGCGTACGCCGAGTTCTCCGACGCCAACCAACTGGTCGGCGGCGCGCCCGTCGACATGGCGGACATCCCGGTCGGCCACGTCGACACCATCACGCTCGACGGCAATCGGGCCAGGGTCAAGATGACCATCGAGCGATCGGCCCACGTGCCAGCGGCGGTGAAGGCCGAGCTCGAACAGACCTCGGTCCTCGGTGACTACTTCGTGCAGCTCGTTCCGACGAGCGCCACGAAGACCGAGCCGCTCGCCAACGACGCGACAATTCTCAAGACGGGCGTGCAGCCTGAGATCGAGCAGTTGGTGAAGGCGGGCAGCGAGGTCTTCGGCGCCATCCCCGACACCGAGCTCGCCGAGATCATCCAGGCCGGGGGACAGGGGTTCGGGGGGCAGGCGCCCAACATTCGCCAGCTGCTGAACGACTTCTCGAGCGTTGCAGCCGGCTACGCCTCGCGCGATGGCGAGATCCAGTCGCTCATCAACAACCTGAATCGGCTCGGCAGCGGTCTCGCGCCCTCAGCGCAGGCCGACGCGCAGGCGATCTCGAACCTATCGGCGACGGTCCAAGTGCTCCAGGGTCAGTCGACGCAGTTCATCAACCTGCTTCAAGCGCTTGACAACCTGTCCGTCCAGGGGCACAGCCTGCTTGGCAACTCACTCGTCCAGATCGAAGACGAGCTCCGGTCGCTCTCGGCGGTGAGCGGATCCTTGGCCGCGCACCAACAGGACCTCGCGCTCTTGATCCAGAACCTGCCCTACTACAACCAGGCGGCAAACGGCGCCACGATGCACGACTTCATCCAGGTGTTCGAAGACATCATCGTCTGTAGCATTCCAAATGGCGGCGAGAACGACTCGAGCCCCGCCACGACCTGCGCGCCGAATGGGGGCAAGTCGTGATCCAGCGGCGGCTCCTCATCAACCTCGTCGTCTTCTTCGCGCTCAGCGTCGCGCTCGTGCTCTACGGGATCACGAGCCTCATCGGCGACCCACTGCGGTCGCCCACGACCATCTCGAGCGTTTTCAGCGACGCGTCCGGCATCAATCCCCACTTCGGCGTGGAGCTCAACGGCGTGGACGTCGGCAGCGTGACGGGCGTCCGGCTGGTCGGGCGGGGTGCGCTCGTGCAGATGGCAATCAACCCGGGGGTCAGGGTCCCGAACAACGTGTCGGCGTCGATCACCGTCGCCAACGATCTCGGCGAGCAGGTCGTCGAGCTGACACCGGGCGTCCGGCGGGCGCCTCCAATCAAGTCCGGCGCGACGGTTCCCTCGACCGGCAGCATCCCGGTGGACGTGGGGCAGGTGGTCACGGCGGCCGTCAGGCTGCTGCGGGCGATCCCGGCCGGGGACCTCAACTCCCTGCTTGGCTCGCTCGCCACCGGTCTCGCCGGAGAGGGCAACAACCTGCGCACCATCGTCGCCTCGTCGACAGAGTTCTCCAAGGAATTCCTCCATTACCAGGGCAGCTTCAAGGAACTGCTCGCGAACGCTCCCCCCGTGATGAACGCGCTGAGCGCAGTCGGACCCCAGCTCCAGCAGGATCTCTCCAACACCGAGGTGCTGATGGCCGTGCTGGCGCAGGACCGCAACGAGCTCGACCCGTTGTTCCAGCAGAGCGCCGCCGCGGCCGGCCTGGTGGACCGGCTCGTGGTGTCCGAGGGACCCAACATCGCGTGCTTGTTCCACGACGCCGCTCAGGTGGTCACGAACATCGGCCAGACGGCCAACCTCTCGAATCTCTCGAGGGCCCTCGCCACGAACCAGCTCTTCTTCGGAGCCATCAACTCGGCGATCGTGCCGGGGGCGACCAGGCAGGTCGTGAACGGGGTCCCCGCGTCGTCGAGCCAGTTGATCGCGAGAAGCCGGCTTCTCATCCCGCCACAGCTGCCCATGGCGAGCGCGTACAGCGCACCGAACAGGCTCCCCGACATCCTGCCCGGGGCGGGGTGCTCGACCGAGCTCGGCCAAGGGGTCGGACCGGCCACCCAGCCCGGCTTCGAGCCCGCCGGCCAGGACGCGAGCGCCGCCCAGATCGTCGCCCCGAGGGCCCAGGACGCCCAGGTGCCCGGGGTGGGAGGGACGGCCACCACGCCAGACACCCAGGCGGCCGCCTACGAGGTCCGCGGGGCCTCGTGGCTCCTCGTTCCCATGAGCCTCGGCGTCCTGCTCATGTTGTCCCTGGCCTTTGTCCGTCGTTCTCCCAGGTCGAGAGGGCTTTTGCGACGCTGAGGGTTCCTCCGCAAGGCCGGGTCGGCCAGCTCGTTCTCCAAGAGGAAGGAGGGGACGTGTCCGCCCTGCGGCGCCGTGCCCGGCCAGACCCGACGAAAGGGGACATCGTGGGGAACGGAGTGAAGGTGGTCGGCGCATCCGATGCGCGCCGACATGACGAGGTCGATGACGAGGTGGT
This sequence comes from Acidimicrobiaceae bacterium, assembly GCA_027306525.1. Taxonomy (GTDB): domain Bacteria; phylum Actinomycetota; class Acidimicrobiia; order Acidimicrobiales; family RAAP-2; genus Palsa-461. Next base: position 9,851 of record DAHUZM010000150.1, on the reverse strand, counting down.
CGAGGCCGAGGTCGTCGAGCACCGGGCAGAGGAGCGACCGCCAAGGCCCACGAAGCCGATCGGGCCGGGTCGGGCGGCCCAGGGGCGGGCCGGAAGGTTGGCGCTTGCCGTCATCGCCGTGGCGGGCATCGCCGGGACCATCGTCTTCGAGCGTGCCTGGTCGAACCTGAACGCCCAGCAGGCCATGGCGGCCCAGGCGCGTTCGGTGGCGACGACGTTCCTGAGCGACCTGACCAATTTCAACGCGAAGACGGTCGACAGCGATTTCGCGCGGCTGACCCGGATGGCAACCGGCAGCTTCGCGACGCAGGCAAACCGGTTCTTCAACTCGAGCATCCGTCAACAGCTCGAGACCGCGCTGGCCTCCTCGCGGGGGCAGATCCGCGACATGTACGTGCAACAGGTGGCCGGGAATCAGGCACAGGTCTACGCGGTCATCGACCAGCTCTATGTCAACCGCACGCTGTCGGCGCCCCAGTCCGACGTGCTGCGGGTCGTCGTCGAGCTGGTCGACAAGGCGCCCACATGGAAGATCTCGGACGTGACGGTGCTCGAGGGTCCGTCGCTCAGCTCACCCTCGCCGTCGCCGGGCGGCTGAACCCGCGCGATCTCGGAGTTCTCTGGTGATTGGCGGCGCCTGCGGGCGCCGCCAATCACCTGTGGCGAGGCCCTACGCGGTGTCGTTCTCGGGGTCGACCTCGGGGGTCGTCGTCGCGGGCTCGGAGGTCTCCCAGATGCCCATGACCCGCCAGAGCAGCGAGTAGGGGAACCCGGCCAGCCCGAGCTCGACGCAGAGCTTGCGGGGGCCCGCAGCGACCTCGCGCAAGAGCAGGCGGCCCGGTGCCGAGCGCAGCGCCCGCCGAAGGTCGGAGCGAAGCACGCCAAAGGTGCGGGCCGTGTGCAGCGAGGGGAACGCCATGAGCCGCGCCATCGTGCCGAAGATGAGCGGGGCCATGACCGCCAGCTGTCGCCGTCGGAGCCGGTGCAATCTCGGCACCTCGCGGCGAAGGTAGTGCCGGGCGAAGGCGATGTGGCGCGCTTCTTCGGTCACGTGGATCCGCATGATGCGCTCGGTCGCCGGGTGGGACCCGCCCTCCTTCAGCTGCTTGCGCTGGATGTAGTCGACCGGGTCCTCCCCGGCGAGGACGAACATGAAGAAGGCGGCGGGAAAGGTGCGAGCGAGCACGACCACCAGGCGACTCGCCAGTTTCATGTGCCGAGGCATGCCACGAATGTCCATGCCGGTCCGGTTGGCGAACTCCTGGAACATCAACATGTGCTGACACTCTTCGGCGATCTCGTGCATGAGGTAACGCAGCTCGGGCTTCTTGCCGTCCATCCAGTAGGCATGCTCGAGAAGTCCTCGCTGGAGCACGTTCTCGAACTCCCACCCGATCCGCATCGCGGTCGCCACCCGGTGCACTGCGACGCGCGAACGGGTCTCGGGGGGTTGGGTCGCGTACCACTTCGTGTGCCGCAGCGGATCGTCCAGCCACAGCTCGAAGCGCGGGTCCTCGGGATCGATTGCCATCTCGGGGTCGTCCCAGGCGACATCGATGTAGGCGTCGAAGTGCCGATCCACCGACACCTTGCTCAGGCGTTCGACGGCCGTGGCAAAGTCCGTGGGCTGGCGCTTGGTGGTGGAGGTGATGGTCATGGTCGGCTCCTTCTCGGTCGCCAGGGGCAAGATTGCGACCTCGGCCGCACGGAATGCGCGGGCTCCCGCACGGCGCGAGTACATTGTGCCATTGGACACTGATAATGACAAGTAAGAATGTATCAGTCGATACTGTTAATGATGCCGCCGGTGGCTACCGGATCGACGAGCTCGCCCGGCTGGCCGACACGACGGTTCGCAACATCCGCTCCTACCAGGACCGGGGCCTGATTCCCCCACCCCGGCGGGAGGGTCGGGTCGGCGTCTACTCGAGGGCACACCTGGCCCGACTCCGCCTGATCGGCCAGATGCTGGGACGTGGCTACAGCCTGGCCAACATCGGCGAGATGCTGGAGGCCTGGGAGGGGGGGCAGGACCTGGGGGATCTGCTTGGCCTGGAGGCGGCGCTCACCGAGCCGTGGGCCCAGCACACGCCGAGCGTCGTCTCGCTCGAGGAGCTCGCCGAGCTCTTCGGCGTCCGAGACGACCTCCAGGCGGCGGCCAACATCTTGTCGGCGGCGCTCGACGAGGGCCTCATCCGCGTCGAGGACGACCGTTACGTCGTCGACAACCCCGGGCTCTTGCGGGTGGGGGCCGAGCTCGTCGCAGCCGGGGTCCCTGCCGGGGCGGTCCTCGAGCGGCGCCGTTCGCTCGTCGCCGAGCTCGACGTCGTCGCAGCCGGCTTCGTCGATCTCGTGGCCGACCACGTCTTTGAGCCCCTGGGCGAGCCGATCCCGGCGGGCGAGGTGCCCCGGCTGGCCGATCTCGTCCGGAGGCTCCGGCCGCTCGCCGGGGAGGCCGTGGCCATCGAGCTGGCCGAGGCGATGGACCGCCAGGTCCAGGCGAGGCTGAGCGAGTTCATGACTCGGATCCTCGAGCACGTCCCGCCGGCCAAGCTGGCGGAGGGCTGAGCGCGAGGTGAGCTGGCTGACCGAGACCCTTGGGCTCGAGGTCCCGATCGTCTCGGCACCGATGGCCGGCGTCGCCGGGGGACGCCTTGCCGGGGCGGTCTCGGCCGCCGGCGGGCTCGGGATGATCGGTGTCGGGCCCGCCACCAGGCCCGAGTGGATCGCCCAGCAGAGCGAGATCGCCCGGGCGAGCGGGCGACCGTTCGGCATCGGCCTGCTTGCGTGGTCCCTCTCGTCACGCCCCGACCAACTGGAGGCCGCACTCTCGGCGCGGCCGGGGCTGCTCTCGATCAGCTTCGGCCCCTACGAGGAGCACGTCGAGACGGTCCGTGCGGCGGGGGTCGTCATGGCCACACAGGTGGGCACGCCCGACGAGGCCCGGGCGGCCGAGGCCGCAGGGGTCGACGTCGTCGTCGCACGCGGGCTCGAGGGCGGTGGCCACGGCCGAAACGATGTCGGCCTGCTCACCTTGCTCCAGGTTGTGCTCGACGAGGTCAGCGTCCCGGTCATGGCCGCCGGCGGCATCGTGCGCCCGAGCGGGGTCTCGGCGGTCCTCGCCGCCGGGGCAACCGGCGCATGGGTCGGCACCGCGTTCCTCGCTTGCCCCGAGGCCGAGACGACCGACGAGGCGCGGGCACGGATCCTCGACGCGGGCGGGACATCGACGGCCTACGGGCGGGTGTTCGACATCGGCCAGCGCCTTGAGTGGCCGCCCGAGTACGGCGGTCGCGCCCTGCGCAACGGGTTCTTCGAGCGCTGGGAGGGCAGGGAGGCCGCGCTCGTGAGGGACGACGGCGCAGCCGAGGAGCTCCGCGACGCGCGGGGGCGTCGCGACTTCGACGTCGCGCCGATCTACGCCGGTCAGGGGGTCGGCATGGTCGCCGCGTCGCGCCCGGCGGCCGATGTGGTCGCCGAGCTGGCCGGCGGCCTGGAGCCCCGGGAGGGGTCCGGCGGCCGATAGCCGGCCCTTGGGCTCGGCCCCGGTTCCCGGCCGAGCCCGCTCCGCCGCGGTCCGCGCAGCGCCGGTCGCCGCCCCGGAGGCGTCGGCGCTCGTCGCAGGGGTCGGCCATTCGCTCAGCCCGGGCGGGGGTGCTTGGGCATCACGGCCTCCACGAGGCTCGGTCCGGGCGTCGCCAGTGCCTCTGCCAGGTGGCCGGCGAACTCCTCGGCGTTCGTCGACCGCCATGCGCTGAGGCCGAGTCCCCGCGCGAGCGCCGAGTAGTCGATGTCCGGGTTCGACAGGTCGAGCATGTCTCGCGCGCGGTCGCCCGCACCCTCTGTCCCGACCCGCTGGAGCTCCATGTTCAAGATGGCATAGGAGTGGTTGTTGAACAGCACGGTGGTCACGTCGAGCCCTTCTCGGGCCATCGTCCACCACGACTGGAGCGTGTAGAGGGCGCTGCCGTCGGCCTGGAGGGCGAGCACGGGGCGATCCGGACACGCCACCGCGGCGCCGACCGCCACCGGGAGGCCCTGGCCGATGGCACCGCCGGTCAGATAGAGCCAGTCATGGGGCGGGCATCCAGCGGTCGCCTGCGCGCTGAAGAGCCCCGAGGTGTTCGACTCGTCGGACACGATGGCGTGCTCGGGCATGAGTGCCCCGATCGTCTCCGCCACGGCCGCGGGCGTGAGCGCGCCGGTCGGGAGCCGGGGACGCCCCGGTTCGGCCACCGGCGCCGGCCCGGCGCAGAGCTCGGCACCGAGCGCCTCGAGCGCGGAGCCTGCGTCGTCTGCGGGGCCACTCAAAACGTGCACCTCGCAGTCGTCGGGCACGAGCCAGCTCGGACGGCCCGGATAGGCGAAGAAGCTCACCGGCGCCTTGGCGTCCACGAGGATGAGATGGCGAAGGCCCTCGAGCTGGGCCGCGGCCATCTCGCCCAGGTATGCGATCCGCTCGACGGCCGCGATCCCCGCGCCCCGGCGGATCCTGGCCGGGAAGGTTTCGCAGTACAGCCGCGCCCCCGACGCGTGGGCGACGCGGCTGGCCCACTCGATGCCCCGCGCGTCGAGTGCCCCGTTGCCGAGGAGGAGCGCGGCCGGCTCCCCCGAGCGAAGCACGTCGGCCACCACCATCGTCTGCGCGACATCGAGCGGAGCACGTTCGGGGAGGACCGGAGGGGGGGCGACCACCCCACCGGGTCCCCACGAGACATCGGCGGGCACCACGATCGTCGCAACCTGGCCCGGTGGACCGAGCGCGGCCCGGTACGCGTCGAGGGCGTCGGCGCCGAGCGACTCGGGTGTGGTGCCCCACCGGACGAAACCGGGCGACACGTTGCGTGCGATGGCTTCGATGTCCGACTCGAGTGGGGCGTCGAATTTCTTGTGGTAGGTCGCGTGATCGCCGACGACGTTGACGATCGCCGTGCGGGCCCGCCGTGCGTTGTGGAGATTGGCGACGCCGTTCCCGAGACCCGGGCCGAGGTGCAAGAGGGTCGCGGCGGGCCGGCCAGCCATTCTGCCGTATCCGTCGGCCGCCCCCGTTGCGACGCCCTCGAAGAGGGCGAGCACCCCCCGCATCTCGGGCACTGCGTCGAGGGTGGCGACGAAGTGCATCTCAGAGGTGCCGGGATTCATGAAGCACACCTCGACCCCGCAACCGACCAGCGTCCTCACGAGCGACTGCGCACCGTTCATCGCGCTTCTCCCCTGTCGAGACGGCGTCCCATCCTCCCAGCCAAAGCGGCCTTCGATGGCCGGCGCCCCATGGCCGCTCAGGACCCGGTCGGGTGCAGTGCGGCGCGGAGTGCCGTGGCCGCCTCGTCGATTGCCCGGCCGGCCTGGGGAAGGACCGCGTCCATGTGGAAGAAGGCGTGGATCATGCCCGGGTAACGGGTGGACGTGGCGGGCACTCCGGCCGCCCGTAGACGCTCGGCGTAGGCCTCGCCTTCGTCGCGGAGCGGGTCGAACTCGGCGGTGATCACGAGAGCCGGAGGGAGCCCCGAGAGGTCCTCGACGAAGTGTGGAGACGCACCCGGACTCGTGCGTTCGCGCTCGTCGATGTAGTGGTCCAAGAACCACGCCATCGCGTCGCTCGTGAGGAGGTATCCCTGCCCGTTTTCGACGTGGCTCGGGAACGAACAGGTGAGGTCGGTGGCCGGGTACACGAGCAGCTGGAAGGCGAGCCTGGGCCCTCCCTCGTCCCGACAACGCAGGGCCACGAGTGCCGAGAGGTTCCCTCCGGCGCTGTCGCCGGCCACCGCCATTCGATGCGCGTCAGCGCCGAGCTCCCCGGCGTGCCGGTGCGCCCAGAGCGTCGCCGCGTAGCAGTCCTCGAGCGCTGCGGGGTACCGGTGTTCGGGGGCGAGCCGGTAGTCGACGCTGACCACGACCGCCGGGACCCTGGTGGCGAGCTGGTGGCAGACCGCGTCGTGGGATTCGATGTCGCCGATCACCCACCCCCCGCCGTGTAGGAAGACGACGATGGGAAGCATCTCGGCGGCCTCGGGCCGATACACGCGCACCCCGACCTCGCCCGCAGGTCCAGGGATGCGGCGATCCTCGGCGTTCGCGGGGGTCTCGGGATACAGGCCGAGGGCGGCCGTCTCCCGTCGGTTGGCCCTCGCCTCCTGCGGGCTGAGCTCGTGGATGGGCGGCTGTCCGAGCGCTGCCATCTGATCGAGCATCGTCTTGACCCGTTCGTCGAGTGGCACGGCGCACCTCCTGGCCAGGCACGGTACCCCCGACCGGGTCCTCGGCGCGGGCCCCGGTGCACCACGACCCGGGCAACCATCCGTCGCGGAGCCCGGGATCCTCGCAGGGACGTGGAGGCCACCTTCTGGGCTCGGTTCAGGTGGCGAGCGCGTCGGGCGCCTCGCTCGCGGGGCGCACCTGTGCCGGCGGCTTGCCGACCCAGTGCTCGACGAGCGCGGCGAACCGTTCTCCGGGCACCGGTTCGGAGTACACGTAACCCTGGGCGACATCGACGCCGAGCTTGCCGAGCAGCCGGACCGCCTCTGGCGTCTCGACCCCCTCGGCCACCACCGAGAGACCGAGGTGGTGGCCGATGTTCACCACCGAGCGCAGGACGAAGCTGTCCGTGCCGAGGCTGCTCGTGAACCCCCGGTCCAGCTTTACCTCGTCGAGAGGCAGTTCAGAGAGGTACGCGAGCGAGGAGTATCCCGAGCCGAAGTCGTCCAGGCTGACCCGGACACCGTGGTTGCGAAGCTCCGAGAGGCTCCGCGTGCCCTGGTCCCGGTCCGCGATCGCCGAGGCCTCGGTGAGCTCGAGGACGAGGGAGGTCGCTGGGATGCCTGCCCGCTCGAGCCAGGACAGGACACGGGGGACGAAGCCCTCGTCGGCCAGGTCGTGCGCCGAGAGGTTCACCGCAACCGAGAGGCCCCAGCCGCGCCCGCGCCAGCGGCCGAGTTCGTCGAGTGCCGCCGGAAGCACCCAGGCCGTGATGTCGCGGACGATCCCACTCGCCTCGGCCAGGGGCAAGAAGGTGGCCGGTGCGAGCACCCCGAGGCGCGGATGGTTCCAACGGACCAGCGCCTCGGCGCCGACGATCGCCCCTGTCGCGAGCGAGACCTTTGGCTGGAAGCACAAGAACAACTCGTTGGCGACGATGGCGTGGCGGAGGTGGCCGAGCAAGCCTGGGAGGTTCGCGGCGACGGCGTCCATCTCCTCTTCGAAGACGGCGACGCCGATGCCCGTCCGCTTCGCCTCGTACATGGCGCGGTCGGCGCGCTGCACCAGCTGATCGGGATCGACACCGTGCAGGGTGGAACAGGTCACCCCGATGCTGGCCCGCAGCCAATGGGGCCGACCCCCGAGCACCATGGGCTCGCTGATGGCGGCCAGCACGCGACGGGCGGCGTTGGCCGCACCCTCAGGGTCTGCCCCTGTTGAGAGCACGGCGGCGAACTCGTCGCCACCGAGCCGAGCGATCACATCGGCCGCACGCAGCGTGTCGAGCAACCGCCGCGCGATCTCCACCAGCAGTTCGTCGCCGACCGCGTGGCCGAGCGTGTCGTTGACCTCCTTGAACCCCTGCAGGTCGAGGACGAGCACCGAAACGGGCGTCCCGGTTCGCTCGGCGATCGCCAGGCAGGCCTGGAGCCGCTCGTAGAAGGCCAATCGGTTGGCGAGGTCGGTGAGCGGGTCGTGGGTGGCCTGGTGGGTCAGGGTCACCGCAGCCTCCTCGCGCTCGGTCACGTCGTGGAGGTTGGCCACGAGGCTGCCCCGGTCGGTGTCCTCAAGAAGGGTGAGGCTGACCTCGAAGACGCGCCAATCGCCGTCAGAGCGGGCGATGCGGGTGGTGGCCTTCGCGGTGGTGGCACCCTCGGCGGCCAGGCGGGACGCCTCGCGCAGCTGGGCCACGTCGTCGGGGTGCACGATGACCGAGGCATCGATCGGCGTCGAGGGCTCGAGCCGATACCCGAGCAGCTCCTCGAAGGCTGGTGAGGCGAACTCGACCCGTCGGTCTTGGTCGAAGACCACGATGGGGTCGCTCGTCCGGTCCACGAGCGCTCGCCACCACTCCTCTTGCGCCTGGATCGCATTGGTGAGGCGATCGGCCTCCTGTCGGGCCTGCTTGTGCTGCGCGGCCTCGCGGCGCAGTTCCCAGGCCGGGAAGCTCGCGAGCGCGCACGAAGCGACCAGCATGATGACCCGCCAATCCAGCATGGGCGCCGGCGGGATACCCCCGGCGACGTCGCACGCGATCACGTAGCTCGCGACGCTGGCTGCGAGCAGCAGCGCCTGACCGCCGAGGGGATAGCCCACGGCGAAGAAGATCGTCGTGAGCAGCAGGAGCACCCAGAACCAAGAGTGTTGGCCGCCCGTCGATGCCACCACCGCGCCCACGACGCCGATGTCGATCAGTGACCAGAGGTAGAGCAGCGCCTGCCCAGAGCGCCGTTGGCCGAGCACACGCCAGGGGAGGCATGCGGCCACCGTGGCCCACGCGCCGGCTGCGCCGAGGCCGATCACGATGGGCATCCAAGAGACCCGGAGATGGGCGAGGCCCACGGTCAAGGGCACCGCAAGCATCATCGAAGCGGTCGCGGCCAGCGCTACGTACACGTAGTGCTGGTACAGGACGTGAGGCGCCCCTCTGAGTGTGATCCCGCTCGATGCCGACATACCCACCGTCTGGGTCCAATCTTGCGGGAGCGCGCTCCCGGCTGAGGAAGCCTACCGACGGTGTTCGCCCAGGTCGGGGACCCAAGCCAGGAGCCACCCCACCGCCTGGGCAGCCCTCGTGGCTGGCGGGGCCGTGGCGGCTTGGTCATATGCTCGGCGGCAGACCCCACTCGAAGGAGCGCACATGGCGATCTCGGTCGGCGAGCAGATTCCCGACATCCAGTTGCGAACAATGACCAACGAAGGTCCAAAGGCACTCGGAGCGCACGAAGCACTCGGGCGAGGCAGGGTCGTGCTCTTTGCGGTGCCGGGGGCGTTCACCCCGACGTGTTCGGATCACCATCTGCCCGGCTTCGTCGTTCGAGCCGACGAGATCCGGGCCAAGGGCGTTGACACCATCGCCTGTGTCTCGGTCAATGACCCCTTCGTCATGGGTGCGTGGGGCAAGGACCAGGGTGTCGGTGAGAGCGTCTTGATGTTGGCCGACGGGAACGGGGACTTCACCAAGGCGATGGGTCTCGAGATGGATGGATCGAGCTTCGGGCTCGGCGTCCGGTCACAGCGCTATGCGGCGATTCTCGAGGACGGCGTTGTGAAGGAGCTCTTTGTCGAGCCCAACCCGGGGCTCGCCGTCAGCTCCGCAGAATCGGTGCTCGCCGCGCTCTAGCGATGGCCGGCGCTCAGCCGCGGCTTCTGTGCGTGCCTCGCGACGAGGATCCGAGGAGGAGTTCGATGGCTCGCATGTCCTCCGAACGGATGGCGTCGGACCCACCACTGCGTCGCTGCGCCTGGATCATCCGGACGAACCGATGCAGCAGTTCTCGCTCGGGACCGCTGATTGAGTCGAGCTGCGAGCCGATGTCGGCCGGATCGCGGCGTGTTGACCCCGCGCCGTCCCTGGGCTGACGATCGGCCCCAGGCAACAAGAGATCAACGGGTACGTCGTAGAGCATTGCCAGACGCTGGAGCCGGGGAACCGAGATCGACCTCTCGCCCCGTTCGTAGGCGCCGAGAACCGACGCCTTGAACTCTTGTTCAGACATCGTTTCGACCGCTTGGAGTGACAGCCGCAATTGTTGACGCGCCCGACGCAAGCAGGCGCCTACCGCCCGCGCGTAGTCGGCGCTCCCAGCCTCATCCTGGTTGTCCGTGTCCGTTCGTTCAGTCATCGTTGACCTCGCGATTTCCACCTTGAACAT
>DAHUZM010000140.1 GCA_027306525.1 Acidimicrobiaceae bacterium | reverse complement strand
TCGTCGACGAGACGACCACGGTCGTCGTCCAGGGTCTGACCGGCGGGCAGGGCCGCTTTCATGGGTTGCGCAATCGTGACTACGGCACGAAGGTGCTGGCCGGGGTGACCCCGGGCAAGGGCGGCACCGACGTCGAGGGCGTCCCGGTCTACGACACCGTTGCCCAGGCGGTCGAGGCGACCGGCGCCACCGCCTCCTTCGTCGTCGTGCCGCCCCGCTTCGCGTGCGACGCGATCCTCGAGGCTGCGGCGGCCGGCATCAGCCTCATCGTGTGCATCACCGAGTTCATCCCGGCACAGGACGAGGCCCTCGTCTACAACCGCCTCGTGCGCGAGTACCCGGGCACCCGGCTCATCGGCCCGAACTGCCCGGGGATCATCTCGCCCGGCAAGGCCAACATCGGGATCACCTCGGGTGACATCGCGCTTGGCGGCGGCCCGGTGGGCATCGTCAGCCGGTCGGGCACCCTGACGTATCAGGCCCTCCACGAGCTCTCCCAGCAGGGCGTCGGCCAGACCACCTGTGTGGGCATCGGCGGCGACCCGGTGCCTGGCACCAACTTCATCGACTGCCTCGAGGCCTTCCAGAACGACCCCGAGACGAAGGCCGTGATGATGATCGGCGAGATCGGCGGCTCCGAGGAGGAGCGCGCCGCCGAGTACATCGGGGCGGAGATGGACAAGCCGGTCGTCGCCTACATCGCCGGGGTGACCGCGCCCCCAGGGCGCAAGATGGGCCACGCCGGCGCCATCATCTCGGGCTCCCAGGGCACGGCCCAGGCGAAGATGGAGGCCCTCTCGGCGGCGGGCGTCACCGTGGCGTCGAACCCGACCGAGGCCGGCGAGAGGATGGTCGAGATCGTGAGGAACCTGGGCTAGGGGCCCGCAAGGTCCGCGGGCCCGGCGTGCAGGGTCCGGCCTGTACGGTTGGCCACGTGCGCGTCGCAGTGCTCGTGTCAGGCACCGGGACGATCCTCGACGCGATGCTCGGGCGGGGGGTCCCCGTCGCCCTCGTGCTCGCCGACCGGCCCTGTGCCGGGCTCGAGGTGGCCACGCACAACAAGGTGGCCACGCGGCTCGTCGACCGCCGAAAGTTCGGCGGATTCGGCCGGTCCTTCGACCGCCGGGCATACACCGTCGCGCTCACCGAGGCGCTGGTGTCGGCCGAGATCGACCTGGTCGTGATGGCCGGGTTCGGGACCGTGCTGGCACAGCCGATCCACGACGCGTTTGGCGGGCGGATCCTCAACACCCACCCCGCCCTCTTGCCGGCGTTCCCGGGATGGCACGCGGTCGAGGCGGCGCTCGAGGCCGGGGTGAAGGTCACCGGCTGCACCGTGCATCTCGCAACCCTCGAGACCGACGCCGGGCCGATCCTCGCCCAAGAGGCGGTCCGTGTCGAAGACGGCGACACGGTGGAGTCCCTGCACGAGCGGATCAAGGCGGTCGAGCGGCGACTGTACCCCGAGACCGTGCAAAAGCTGTTGGCCGAGCTCGCCACGAGCGGGAGGAAAGAACAATGAGGGCGCTCGTCTCCGTCTACGACAAGGAAGGCCTGGCCGAGCTGGCTCGCGGCCTGGTCGACCTCGGCTGGGAGCTCCTCGCGAGCGGCAACACCGCAGCGGCGCTCGCCGAGGCCGGGATCCCGCACCGGGCGGTGAGCGATGTCACCGGCGCCCCGGAGATCCTCTCGGGCCGCGTGAAGACGCTGCACCCGGCAATCCACGGCGGGATCCTCGCCGACCGGTCGGTGCCAGAGCACATGGCCGAGCTCGTCCAGCAGGGGTTCGAGCCGATCGATCTCGTGGTCTGCAACCTGTACCCGTTCTCGAGCGACCCGTCGGTCGAGCTCATCGACGTCGGTGGGCCGACCATGGTTCGGGCCGCCGCCAAGACCTTCGCCCACGTGGGCGTCGTGACCCGGCCGGCCGACTACCCGGGCCTCCTCGAGGAGCTACGCCGGGAGGGGAGCCTGTCGGAGACGACGAGGCGCCGACTCGCCCGGGCCGCCTTCGCCCACACGGCCGCCTACGACGCCGCCATCGTGGGGTGGCTCGACGAGGGGGACCGGCTCCCGGCGAGCCTCCACCCCACCCTCGAGCTCGCCGAGGTGCTCCGTTACGGCGAGAACCCCCACCAGCGTGGCGCCCGGTACCGGGTGGCGGGCGAGGCGAGCTGGTGGGACCGGGCCGAGCAGCTGGCGGGGACCGCCCTCAGCTATCTCAACCTCTTCGACACCGACGCGGCCTGGCGCCTGGTGCACGAGCTCGTGGCGGATTCCGGGCGGCCCGCGGTCGCCATCATCAAGCACGCAAACGCCTGCGGCGCGGCGGCGGCCGGCGACCTCGTCGAGGCCTATCGCCGAGCCCTGGAGTGCGACGCCACGTCGGCCTTCGGAGGCATCGTCGCCGTCGCCGGCGCCATCGACCTCGCGCTCGCCGAGGCGATCGCCGCCGGGCCCCAGGCCGACGTCATCGTGGCCTCCTCGATCGCCCCCGAGGCGAGGGACCGGCTCGTGGCCAGGCGCAAGTCGACCCGGCTGCTCGCCGCGCCGGCGCCCGAGCCCGCGGGCACCCAGCTGCGCAGCATCGGCGGGTCGGTGCTCGTGCAGGAGGCCGACCACCTCGCGGCCGGGCCGGGCGAATGGCGGGTCGTCTCCAAGGCGCAGCCGACCGAGGACCAGTGGCGCGACCTCGTCCTCGCGTGGCGGGTGTGCGCCCGGACCCAGTCCAACGCGGTGGTCGTCGTCACCGATGGCCAGGCGGTGGGCGTGGGAGCGGGCCAGCCGTCGCGGGTCGGCGCGGCGGAGATCGCCGTCGCAAAGGCCGGAGACCGGGCGAAGGGAGGGGCGGGCGCGAGCGACGCCTTCTTCCCGTTCCCCGACGGCCTCGAGGTCTTGGCCGCGGCGGGGGTCAGCGCCGTGGTCCACCCGGGGGGCTCGATTGGCGACGCCGCCGTCATCGAGGCCGCCGACAACGCCCGGATCGTGCTCGTCGCGACCGGCGAGCGACACTTCAGGCACTAGGACCACGGGAGGCTTGATGGCCGCGATCATCTTGGACGGCGAATCGGTCGCGGCCCGGATACGGGCCGAGGTCGCGCAACGGACGGCGAAGCTGGCAGCCGAGGGGGTGCGCGTCGGGCTCGGCACGATCCTCGTGGGTGACGACGTGCCGAGCGCCCGGTACGTGGCGATGAAGCACGAGGATTGCGCCGAGGTCGGCATGGCGTCGTTCCACGAGCACCTCCCGGCCAGCGCGAGCCAGCGCGAGGTCGAAGCGGCGATCGCCCGGTTCAACGCCAATCCCGAGGTCCACGCCTTCTTGGTCCAGGTTCCCCTCCCGGCCGGCCTCGACGAGGAGCGGGCGCTGCTCGCCGTCGAGCCCGACAAGGACGTCGACGGCCTCCAGCCGGTCAACCTCGGTCGACTGGTGATGGGTGCGCCTGGGCCACTGCCCTGCACCCCCGCAGGAATCCTGGAGCTCCTCCACGCCTATGACGTGCCCGTCGAGGGCCGCCACGTGGTCATCATCGGGCGTGGGCTGACCATCGGACGCCCGCTCGCGCTCCTGCTGGCCCTGAAGCGGCCGGGCTGCAACGCGGCGGTCACGGTCGTGCACACGGGGGTGCCGGACCTGGCCGATCACGTCCGCCGGGCGGACATCGTCGTGGCCGCGGCCGGCTCAGCGGGGCTCGTGACCGCCGACATGGTGAAGCCCGGGGCCGCCGTCGTCGGCGCCGGCACCAGCTGGTCCGGGCGCAAGGTGCTCTCCGACGTGGCGCCCGAGGTCGCCGAGGTCGCCGGGTGGATCACGCCGCGCTTGGGTGGGGTCGGGCCGATGACGCGGGCGATGCTGCTGCAAAACGCTCTGCTGGCTGCCGAGCGCTCCTAGTCGCTAGGAGCGCTCCTCGGGCGCCAAGCCTGGCCTGGGGCGCCCGCGCTTGCCCATCTGCTGATGCATCTGGTCGTGCATCTGACGGCGCAGGTCCCGCGCGAGGTCACGCTGGGCCTGGCGCAGGCGCGCCTGCTCCTCGCGATAGGCCCGCTTCCACTCGTCCTTGTGGGCGGCCATGTCGTGCTTCCAGCGCTGGGTCTCTTGGAGGAAGTCGGTCAGCGAGGGCGCGCCGCACGCCCCCTCGGGGCGCGCCCTTCCCTCTCGTTGCATCTCCTCCCAGGCCGCCCGGGCCTGACGGACGGCCGCCACGATCTGGCGCCCTGCGGCGGCCGCGGCGTCGGCGGCCGTCTTCAGCTGCTCGCGCGTCGGGCGGCCGTCCGCGGTCGGTCCGAACCACCACAGGCCGGACTCGACGACCCGAGCGGCCCGCTGCACCTCGGCCAGGACCATCTCCTCGGCCTCTTCGGCGCCGCGTCCCTCGATCGCCGCACGCAGGAGTGCGTCGGCCTGGATGCGCCACAGGCCGATGAGCGCCGAGGCGGCGATCCGCGGCTCGGGCATCTCGGGGCTGACCCCGGTCCGTTCGGCCAGCGCTTCGGCCGTCGTCTGCTCCAGGCGGTCGAGCATGTCGCGCATCGCGGTGCGCAGCGACGGCGTCGTCTCGATCAGCTCCATGAAGCGCCGGTGAAACTCGCGGGCGTCGTCCTGCCAGTTGGCGAGCGCCTCTTGGCGGCCGGTGGCCAGCGCTTCGAGGGCGCCCTCGACGGGCGAGTCCGCCGTTGCCCCCGGACCCAGGGCGCGCCAGATCTCCGCCGCCAGCTCGGGCTCACGGTCGAAGAGGAGCGACTCTTTGGTCGGGAAGTAGTTGTAGACGGTCTTCTCCGAGACACCGCAGGCCTGGGCGATCTCCGCCACCTTCACGTCGTCGAAGCCGCGCTCCATGAACAGCTGGGTTGCGGTGTTCGAGATCAGGCTCCGGGTGAGCCGCTTCTTGCGCTCCCGTAACCCCTCGGTCCAGTCCGATCCGGCCGCATCGGTCCGTGCCTCCCCGGCGCCGGCGCTCTCAGTCTCCATGGTCTGAATCATACAGTGCCATGAATCTTCTAGTTGCTAGAGTTTTCTAGTTACTGTAAGTTCAAGCGTGGACCGACGAAAGGGAGCGGTGATGCGCAGAACCGAGATCGCGGTGCGGACCGAGGGGCTCACCAAGCGCTTCGGGGAGCTCGTCGCGGTCGACCACGTCGACTTCGAGATCCCGACCGGGACCATCGCGTCGTTGCTCGGGCCCAACGGGGCGGGCAAGACGACCATGGTGCGGATGCTGGCCACGCTGGCCCGCCCCACCGGCGGCTCGGCGACGGTGTTCGGCCACGACGTGGTGGGGGAGCCCGATGCGGTCCGCGCCGCGATCGCGCTCACCGGCCAGTTCGCCGGCCTCGAGCCCAACCTCACCGCCAAGGAGAACCTGATCCTGATCGCGCGGCTCCGGGGCCACGGGCGCCGCAGCGCAGCCCGGATCGTCGAGCGCCTCATCGACCGCGTCGACATCGGCGAGTTCGCCGGCACGCCGATCAAGTCGGTCTCGGGGGGGCAGCGGCGTCGAGCCGATCTCGCGGCGACCCTCGTCTCCGAGCCGCGGCTCCTCGTCCTCGACGAGCCGACGACCGGCCTCGACCCGCGGAGCCGCCAGGTGGTCTGGTCGACCGTGCGCGAGCTCGTGGCGTCGGGCGTCACCGTCCTCCTCACCACCCAGTCCCGCGAGGAGGCGGACCAGCTCGCTGACCACATCGTCGTGATGGACCACGGACGGGCAGTCGCCGCGGGGACGCCAGCGCAGCTGAAGGCCCAGATCGGCGACCAGCGCGTCGACGTCGTCCTTCTCGACCAGGCCGCCTTCGTCGTGCTGTCCAGCGCACTCGAGACCTGGTTCTCGTGCAGCGCCGACCCCGACCGACGGACGATCTCGGTGCCCGCCCCGCGTGGCGCCGCCGACCTCATGGCCGTGACGGAGGTGATCGCCTCGGCGGGCGTGAGCGCCGAGGAGGTGGCTCTGCGCCGGCCGACCCTCGACGACACGTTCCTCGCGCTCACCGGGGTGCCGGCCGAGGGTGACAAGGCCGAGGAGCAGATCGAGGTGCCGGCATGAGCGCGGTCGCGGCCCTCCGGATCGGTCCGATCGAACCGCTCCCGCCCCGCCCGGCCCGTCCGATCCGTTTCGTGCGCGAGACGCTCGTCTTGGTGGGCCGGAGCCTCCGGGCGATCCCGCGGGTCCCCGAGCGCCTGAGCGACGTCACGATCCAGCCGATCGTCTTCACCCTGCTCTTCTTGTACGTCTTCGGCTCGGCCATCCACATCCCGGGCGTCCGGTACCAGGACTACCTCCTGCCCGGGCTCCTCGGGCAGAGCCTCGCGTTCGGCGTCATCGGGGCCGGGACGGCGACCGTGACGGACTTCACCGAGGGTGTGATCGACAGGTTCCGCTCGCTGCCCGTCACTCGACTCGCGGTCATCAGCGCGCAGGTCGCGGGACAGGTGATCGAACAGGTCCTCGGCATTTCCATCATCGTGGCGATCGGGATCGGGCTCGGGTGGCGACCGCACCTCGCGGTGGCGAGCGGCTTCGAGCTCGCCGGGCTCATGCTCTTCGGCCTCGTCGCCTTCACCTGGTTCGGCGTGCTCCTCGGGATGCTCATGCGCAGCTCCGATGCGGTCCAGGGGCTCGGGTTTGCCATCGTCGTCCCCCTGTCGTTCCTCGGGGGAACCTTCGTGCCCATCCAGGGCATGCAGGTGGTGCCCAGGGTCATCGGCGAATGGGACCCCCTGTCGGCGATCGTGGCGGCGGTCCGACAAGTGACCCAGGGGATCCATTCACAGGGGTCCTGGCAGCTGACCCACCCGATCGCGGCCATGGTGGGCTGGTGTGCGCTCCTCACCGCGATCTGCGTCCCGCTCGCCCTGCACCGGTTCCGCGCGAACGAGGGGGGCTGAGGGACCCGAGGCCCGGGCCCGGCGGCGTGGGCGGACACGCCGGCCGCCGGGCGTACGCTGGTGCACCGTGACACGGATCTCCGACCTGCTCTCGGCGGGCCGGACCTATTCCTTCGAGTTCTTCCCGCCCAAGAGCGACCGGGAACAGCTCGTCTTGTCCCAGAGCCTCCTCGAGCTCCAACCGCTCGGGCCCTCGTTCGTCTCGGTCACCTACCGGGGGGGCGCCGAATCCCGGCTGCGGACCCAGAACCTCGTGACCGGGATGCTCCACACCTCGACCCTCGTCCCGATGGCGCATCTCGTCTGTGTCGCCCACTCGCGCCTCGAGCTGGCCGAGATCCTGGTCTCGCTCAGGCGCGCCGGGATCGAGAACGTGCTGGCCCTCGGGGGTGATCCCTCGTCGGACCCCGACTCGTCTCCCCGCGAGCTCGAGCACGCAATCGAGCTCGTCGAGCTGGCCCGAGCCATCGGGGGATTCTCGATCGGGGTGGCGGCCCATCCGTCCGGCCACCCGGCGTCGGCCGACCTCGCGAGCGATCGAGACCGACTGGCAGAGAAGCTGGCCCTGGCCGACTTCGCGATCACCCAGTTCTTCTTCGAGGCCGAGGAATACTTCGGCCTCGTCTCGGATCTCGCCGAGCGCTCGATGCACAAGCCGGTGCTCCCCGGCATCATGCCGGTGACCGGGCTGAGCTCGATCCCGCGGATGGCGAGGATGGGCGCAGCCGTCCCCCAATGGATGGTCGCGCGGCTCGAGTCGGCGGCCAAGGCGGGGGGGGACGACGGCGTGGTCCGCTGCGGCGTCGAGCTCGCGACCGAGCTCTGCCAGGCGTTGCTCGAGGGGGGAGCACCCGGGTTGCACTTCTACACGCTCAATCGTTCGAGCGCGACCCGGGACATCTATCGGGCCCTCGGCCTCGCACCCCAGCTGAGCGGGATGCGAGCCGATTCGGCCTAGCGACAAGACCCGGGCGCGACTTGCGGCCCGACCCCCCATTGACATAGGAGGATTCGATGGCAGAGAAGATCACGATGGGCGCAGACGGGGTCCTCCAGGTCCCCGCCGAGCCGATCATCCCCTTCATCGAGGGGGACGGGACCGGCGTCGACATCTGGCCGGCGGCCAAGCTCGTGCTCGACGCGGCGGCCAAGAAGCACGGGCGCACGATCGCCTGGCGCGAGGTGCTGGCGGGCGAGAAGGCCTTCAACGAGACCGGCAGCTGGTTGCCCGATGAGA
>DAHUZM010000138.1 GCA_027306525.1 Acidimicrobiaceae bacterium | reverse complement strand
TGCCGCCACCACGCCCGCCGCGAGCAGGGAGCGACCCCGCTCGACGAGCGCCCTGCGGGCCCCGTCGTCGATCGTGACCGACCCCGAGGGGCGCAGGGCGAAGGCGATCCAGAGCTTGCGGGCCGGCAAGGAGCGCCGCCTCGCCCGGAAGATGGTCCCGGTGCCGGCCTCGCCCTCGACGGCGCTCGTGAGCGCGCCGGGGCGCGCCGCGTCGGCGATGACCGTCTCGATGCCCGACCACGTCGCGATCTTGGCCGCGGCGAGCTTGGAGGCCATGCCCCCGCTCCCCATCGCCGAGCCCGGGCCCCCGGCGCGGCGCTCGAGCTCCTGGTCGATCTCGGCCACCTCGGCGATGAGCGAGGCCTCAGCGACGCGGCGCGGGTCGGCGGTGAGGAGCCCCGGGGCGTCGGTGAGCAGGACCAGGCGTTCGGCGCCGACGAGGTGCGAGACGAGCGCAGCCAGCCGGTCGTTGTCGCCGAAGCGGATCTCGTCGTCGGCGACGGCGTCGTTCTCGTTCACAATCGGGACGACCCCGAGCTCGAGCAGGTGCTCGAGGGTCCCCCGGGCGTGCAGGTACTGCTGGCGGTGGACGAAGTCGAGGGGTGCGAGCAGCACCTGGCCGCCGACGAGGCCGTGCTCGGCCAGCCCGTCCACCCAGGCGCGCATCAGCGCCGGTTGGCCGACCGCCGACACCGCCTGCAGCACGGCGGGGTCGCCCGAGCGCTGTCGCCCCTCCCCGAGTGCCGCCCAGCCCGATGCGATCGCCCCCGAGCTCACGACAACCACCCGTCGCCCCGCTTCGAGCACCGTCGCGATCTGGGCGCACAGGGCCTCGATCACCGAGCGCTCGACATTGCCCTGGGCGGTCGTGAGGGAGGACGAGCCGACCTTCACCACGACGAGCGGGCCTCGCCCGGTCACGAGGCTCCCTTGCGCCTGCCGGACCGCTCCGGCTCGAGCAGGCCGTCGGGCCCGTCGCGGTACCAGGTGAAGGCCAGTTCGCCGATGCGGACCTCGTCGCCGTCCCGCGCACCAGCGCGCGCGAGCACCCGGTCGACGCCGAGGCGCCGCAGCCGCCCGAGGACCACGTCCATCGCCTGCTCGTCGGTGAGATCGGACAACGCCACGGCCCGCTCGGCGGCCCGACCCACGATCTCGAAGACCCCCGGTACGACGCGCTCGGCTGCGATCTGCTCGCCGAGGGGCCGGTGGATCACCACCGCCGGCGCCGCCGCCTCGATCTCGCTGCGGGCCGCCACGACGAGCTGGGCGAGCCTCCCGGTCAATGCGCCCAGCCCCTCGCCGGTCGCAGCGCAAACGCGCAGATCACAGGGGACCCCGTCAGGGCTCTGCTCCGCGAGCAGGTCGGCCTTCGAGCCGACCACGAGCCTCGGCCGCTCGAGCAGGTCGGCCTGATAGCGGCCGAGCTCGGCCAGCAAGGTCTCGAGCTGGGCGGCCGCCCCGACCCCGCCGGTCGCCGCGAGATCGACGAGGACGAGCAGGACGCGCGCCCGCTCGACGTGGCGCAGGAACTCATGGCCGAGCCCCCTCCCCTCGGCGGCCCCCTCGACAAGGCCCGGGATGTCCGCCACCACGAGCTCGACGTCGGGCTCGCGCGACCCCCCTTGGACCCGGACGACGCCCAGGTGCGGCTCCAAGGTGGTGAAGGGGTAGTCGGCGATCTTGGGCTTGGCGGCCGACAGCGCCGAGATGAGGGTCGACTTGCCCACGTTCGGGAACCCGACGATCGCCACGTCGGCCACCAGCTTGAGCTCGAGCGTGAGCCATCGCTCCTCACCCCGCTCGCCCTGCTCGCCGAAGGCCGGGGCGCGCCTGCGGTTCGAGAGGAAGGTGGCATTGCCCCGGCCTCCCCGACCTCCCCGGGCTGCCAGCCAGCGCTGCCCGGCCACTGCGAGGTCGCAGAGCACCTCGCCCGAGCGGTGCTCGCGCAGCACCGTGCCCACGGGGAGCGTGACCTCGAGATCGGCGCCCGATGCACCGGTCTTGCGCTTGGCGCCGCCGTGTCCGCCGTCGCCCGCGCGGCGATGTGGGTGATCGCGAAAGGCGATCAGTGACGCCTGGTTGGTGGAGGCCACGACCCAGACGTCCCCGCCGCTCCCCCCGTTGCCGCCATCGGGCCCGCCCCGCGCGACGTGCGCCTCCCGCCGAAACGAGACCGCGCCGGCCCCACCGTCCCCCGCTTTCGCGTGCAGCTGCGCACGGTCGACGAAGCTCGACACGGTGAGCGCTCAGATGGCGGCGACGAAGAGGCGCCGAGACAGATCGGACCCGAAGGCCACGGTCGCATCGCCCACCTCGAGGAGCAGCGTCCCGTCGGGGGCGCGCGAGGACACGGTGGCGGTCGCGCCCGGGGTGAATCCGTGCTCGTCCAGATAGACGAGCGAGCCCATGTCGATCTCCACGTCCTCCGAGATGCGCTCGAGCCGGACGGTCGTCCCCGGGGCGACGTCGGCCAGCGGGCGTTGCAGCTCCGAGGAGGGCGGGTTGTCGCAGCCCGGGATGGGATTGCCGTGCGGGCAGGTCTTCGGGTTGCCGAGCAGGACCACCAGGCGCTCCTCGACCTCGTCGGAGATCACGTGCTCCCACACGCCGGCCTCGAGGTGGGCCTTGTGCCAGGGGAGGCCGATGACGTCCACGAGGAGGCGTTCGGCGAGCCGGTGCCGGCGCACCACTTTCGCCGCAAGGTCGGCGCCCGGTTTGGTCAGCTCGACGACGCGACCCTCCCGGCGCACGTAGCCCTCGTCGGCCAGCCGGTCGAGCATCTCGGAGACCGAGGGGGCGGCGCGTCCCAGGCGCTCGGCGATGCGCGCCTGGATCACGGGGGTTCCCTCCTCTTGGAGGGAGTGGATCGTCTCGAGGTACTCCTCGAGGGGGGGGTGATAGCGCTCCTCCACGGCCGCGATCCTACGGCCCCCCCGGTCGGGGACCGCCGCTCGCGCCGTGGGGGTCAGTCGCTCAGGACGTCGACGAGCTTGCGGCCCCGCCGCTGGCCGAATTTCACCGTGCCGGCGCGCAGGGCGAACAGCGTGTCGTCGCCACCCCGGCCCACGCCTGCGCCCGGGTGGAACCTCGTGCCGCGCTGGCGCACGATGATCGAACCGGCGCTGACCGCCGTGCCGTCGAACACCTTCACGCCGAGGCGCTGGGCATTCGAGTCGCGCCCGTTGCGGGTCGAGCCGCCACCCTTGGTCTTGGACATCTCGCCTCCTAGTCGTGGCCCGCCGGGGCGTCCGCCTTCTGCCCCTTGGCCCGACGCGCGGACCCCGAGATCGCCACGATCTCGATCGTGCTCAGGCGCTGGCGGTGGCCCCACCGGCGCCGCTGATTGCTCTTGGACTTGTAGGTCCCGGCGCGGATCTTCGGACCGAGTGCCTCGCCCACGACCCGACCCCGGACGCTCGCACCGGCGAGCTCCGCCGGGGTGGCCAGCACCGAGGTGCCGTCCACAACGAGCAGTGGCTGGAGCTCGACCTCGCCGCCGAGAGGCGCGTCGAGCAGCTCGACGGCCAGTCGCTGGCCCTCGCTCACCCGTTCCTGCTTGCCCCCGGTGCGAATGACGGCGTACATAAGTGGACGATCTTATCCGAGCCCCCGGGGGCCCGGTTCGGGCTCGGGCGAAGCAGCGGAGAACGAGAGAGCCGAGAGGAGTCCCATGGAGCACGTGGTGTGGATCGGCGGTCCGCCGTGCGCCGGAAAGACCACGGTCGCATCCCGCCTCGCCCGCCGCCACGGCCTGCGCCTCTACAGCGCCGACACCCGGACCTGGGACCATCTGGACCGGGCGATCGAGGCAGGGCTCTCCCCCGCGATCGAGTGGGAGGCGGCGACCCCCGAGGAGCGCTGGCAGCGTTCGAGCCCCGAGCGCATGCTCGAGCGCTGCTTCCTGGCCGAGCGGGGGCAAATGGTCATCGACGACCTTGCGGCGCTCCCGACGAGCCCCCTCGTCGTGGCGGAGGGGGTGGCCCTCCCGCCCTCGGCGGTCACGACCGGAGCGGCGCCCCCCGAACTGGTCCTGTGGATGGTGCCCACGGCCGCGTTCCAGGACCGTCAGCTCGAAGCGAGCTCGCCGCACGACGGACGGCGAACGCTCGCCCGTGTGCTGCGCGACGTGATCCGAGCCGAGGCCGCCCGCTGTGGGGTAACGGTGCTCGTCGTCGACGGCACCTTGGACCTCGAGGCGACCCTCGCCTTGGTCGAGCGTCGCTTCGGCGAGGCGCTCGCACGCGGGCCGCTCGCAGCGTCCGCAGGGGCACGAGCCGCCCTCGCCCGCGAGGCGAACATGGCTCGCGTCGAGCAGATCCGGGGCTACTACGCCCGGCCCTGGGCCACCGGCGACCCCGAGGCCGTCACGACGTCGTTCTGGTGCGAGTGCGGGGACCGCGCCTGCACCGAGGAGCTCGGGCTGCGGGTCGGCCTTGTCGCTGCGGGGCCCGTGCTCGCACCCGGCCACTGACGCCCGTTGCGGGGGCTCAGAGAGCGGCGGCGTCGAGCACGATCCCCCGACCGTTGCAGATCTCGCAGACATGCGAGAGTGACTCGATCAGGCCCTCGGAGATCCGCTTGCGGGTCATCTCGATCAGGCCCAGCTCCGAGATGTCCCCCACCTGCGTGCGCGTCTTGTCCCGGGCGAGCGCCGTACGCAGCGCCGCCGCGACCTTGTCGCGGTTCTCGCGGATCTCCATGTCGATGAAGTCGATGACGATGATCCCGCCGATGTCGCGTAGGCGCAGCTGGCGCGCCACCTCCTCGGCCGCCTCGAGGTTGTTGCGATAGACGGTCTCTTCGAGATTGGTCTTGCCGACGTTCTTCCCCGTGTTCACGTCGATGACCGTGAGGGCCTCGGTCCGCTCGATGATGAGCGAGCCCCCCGAGGGCAGCCACACCTTGCGGTCGAGGGCCTTGTGGAGCTGCTCATGGACGTGGTAGCGCTCGAAGAGCGGCAGGGGCTCGACGGCGGTGTCGTAGTACTCCACCCGCTCGGCCAGGTCGGGGCTGACCGAGGCGACGTAGTGACGGACCTGCTCGTAGAGCTCCCGGTTGTCGATCGTGACGGAGCGGTACTCGTTGTTGAGCTCCTCGCGAAGCAGGCGAACCGCCAGGTCAGGTTCCCGGTACAAGAGGCGGGGCTGGTCGGAGCGGGCCGCCTCGGCTTCGATGGCCCTCCACTGCGCCAAGAGGCTCGTCACGTCGCGCGAGAGCTCGTCTGCGCTCGCGCCCTCGGCCGCCGTGCGCACGATCAGCCCGTGGCCGGCCGGCTTCACCTCGTCGATGATCCGCCGCAGACGGCGCCGCTCGTTGTCGCCGAGGCGCTTGGAGATGCCGAAGGTGTCGCTGTTGGGCACGAGGACGGCGAAGCGCCCGGGCAACGACACCTCCTGGGTGAGCCGGGCCCCCTTCGCACCGATTGGGTTCTTCGTGACCTGGCAGAGAATGGTCTGGCCCGGCCTCAGGACCTCTTCGATGCGGGGCTGCTCCTTGGAGGAGCTCGCCTCGACGTCGTCGCGGTCATAGCGGACGTCACCCCGATACAAGACGGCGTTCTTCGGGATGCCGATGTCGATGAACGCCGCCTCCATGCCCGGCAGGACGTTCTGGACCCGGCCCCAGTAGATGTTGCCGTCGATCTGCGTCGTCTCGTCCGAACCCCGGGCGACGTAGTGCTCGACGAGCGAGCGGCCCTCGAGCATCGCGATCTGGGTGGCCTCGGGCTGCACGTGGACGCACATCGAGTAGCGGCCGACCGACCGACCCTTCGCCGAGCGACCGCCGCGCCGACGCGACCGCGAGCGCTTTGGTGCACCCTCGGCGGATGTCTCGGCGACCACCGTGGGCTCGGGCGCCACGACGGTCTCGTCCGGGGCGGGCCGAGCCGTGCTGGTCCCGCCGACCACCGGCCGCAAGACGGGGCGGGGCGGCGGTGCCGGGCGCGTGTCGCCGATACGCGGGCGGGCGCTTGGCCCGGCGCCTTCAGCCGCTACAGCGGCCCCGTTGTGTTCCCCTCCGGCCAAGGAGGCGTCTGGCACGGGCGTCTCGGTTTCGGGGACGCCGGAAATCGACTCGGTCATGAGGGAGGCCCCTCCTCGAAAAGTTCACGACGCACGCTCGATGGCGTGCGGAGCCGTGACGTCGGCGACGCGTGCGCTCGCTTCGAGCGGTTCGTGTCGCGCGCCGTCATGCTCGATCCACTGTTGGGTCCTGCGGGCTCGGGCCAGCACCACCTCGGTGCCGAGCGCCTCGACCAGCTCACGGGGACGGACGCCCCGCGGTTGGGTTGCCGTTTCCGCACCGAGCCAGGTTGACTGGCCACGCACGGTGTTGGCGCCCTGAGCCGGGTCGAGTAGGCCGAGCGATCGCACTGATGGGCGGAGGTCGTCGTCGAAGATCCGACCCTTGCGCTCACGTCGCACCGAAACGCTCGGAGCGTCGAGCAGTCGCCCGACCCTCCTCGCCAATTCGGTTGCCGTCACGCCGAGCACCTCCAGCTCCCAGGTACACGATGTTACTTCTTGCTGCAAAGAGCCGGCCGCATCGGGGAGGACCCCGACGCCGCTGACCGCCAGGCCCTCGGGGAGGAGCGACGAGAGCGAATCCGCGAGTTCGACCAGCTCAACGGGCGCCGAACCCACGAGGGTGGCATCGAGGTACTCGGCCAGGGACTCGGCACCGGTCGGGAGGGCAAGGCCGAACGCGAGCAGTGGCCGCGGGTTGAAGCCCTGGGAGAGGGCGATTTCCAGCCCGCTGCGCCGCAATGCCCGTTCCCACATCCGGGCCACGTCACGCTGGCTCGTGAAGCGGATCTTGCCCAGCTTGGTGAACCGGAACCGAAGGCGCTCGGCCACCCTCAGCGATCTCCCGGCGCGCTGACCAGGTGGACTGGGACCCGCCCGCCCGCGCTCAGATCCTGCCCGGTCCCCTGACTGCCCCCGGCCGGTGGGGTCGTCGAGGCGACCACGTGCTCGAGCCCGGCGTCGGTGCAGGCGCCGCAGTCGTAGCAGGGGGTCCAACGGCAGTCCTCGACGGACACCTGGGCCAGCGCATCCTGCCAGTCGCCCCAGAGGAAGTCCTTGTGCAGGCCCGCCGAGAGGTGGTCCCAGGGAAGGACCTCGTCACCGCTGCGCTCCCGGTGGGCGATCTCCTCGAAAGAGAGCCCCTCAGCCGCGAGCGCCTCCTCCCAGCGCCCGAGATCGAAGCACTCGGACCATTCCTGGAAGGTCCCCCCGGCGCGCCAGACCCGTTCGATCACGGCCCCCATCCGGCGGTCGCCACGCGACGCAAGTCCCTCGGCCACCGACGCCTCGGGGTCGTGCCACCGCAGCGAGACACCCCGCGCGCCCCGGCAGGCGTCCTTCAAGAGATTGATCTTGCGTCGCAGCTCCGAAGCGCTGTCCTGCCCAAACCACTGGAAGGGCGTGTGGGCCTTCGGGACGAATCCGCCCACCGAGGCGACCACCGTCGGTGCACGGTGGTGACGGCGTCCGATCTCGACGCAGCGCCGCGCCAGCGCTGCGATGCCGAGCACGTCCTCGTCGCGCTCGGTCGGCAAGCCGATCAGGAAGTACAGCTTCACCCGGCGCCAGCCGTTGGAGAAGGCGGCGTCGACGGCGCCGTAGAGGTCCTCCTCGGTGATCAGCTTGTTGATGACGCGCCGCATCCGCCACGTCCCGCCCTCGGGAGCGAAGGTCAAGCCGGTGCGCCGAGCATGGGCGATCTGCGTCGCGGTCGTGACGGTGAACGCGTCCACCCGCAGGCTGGGAAGGCTCACCGATACCCGTTGGTCGCCGCACCCGCCCCCAACCACCGCTGCGACGGTGTCCTCGATCGAGGAGAAGTCCGCCGTCGACAGCGAGGTCAGCGCGACCTCGTCGTAACCGGTCCGCTCGAGACCCGACCGGATCATGGCGCGGACCTGGGTCGCCGGGCGCTCACGGACCGGGCGCGTGATCATGCCGGCCTGACAGAACCGGCACCCCCGGGTGCATCCCCGGAAGACCTCGACGTTCAGGCGGTCGTGGACGACCTCGGTCAGCGGGACCAGCTGCCGCTTGGGGTAGGGCCACTCGGCGAGGTCGGCGATCGTGCGCTTCACGACCCGTTCGGGCACCTGAGGGGTCCGGGGCGTCACCGAGGTGAGTCGGGGCCCGTCATAGGTGACGCCGTAGAGGCTCGGCACGTAGACGCCCTCGAGCGAAGCGAACGCCTCGAGCAGTGCGGGACGCGACCGTCCCGCACCCGTGGCGAGCCAGTCGCGCACCACCTCGTTCATCTCCCCCACGACCTCCTCGCCGTCACCGAGGACAAAGGCGTCGACGAAGTCGGCAAGCGGTTCGGGATTGAAGGTGCAGTGACCACCCGCCACCACGAGAGGGTCGTCGGCGGTGCGTGCCGCGGCGTGTATCGGCACCCCGGCGAGGTCGATCAGGTTGACCACATTGGTGTACACGAGTTCGGCCGACAGGTTGAAGGCGAACACGTCGAAGTCCCGTGCCGCCAGGTGATTCTCGACCGAGAACAGCGGCACCCCGGCGGCCCGCATCGCCGCTTCCATGTCCAGCCAGGGCGCGTAGGAACGCTCGGCGAGCGCATCGGGACGCTCGTTCAAGAGCTCGTAGAGGATCTGCAGGCCCTGGTTGGGCAGCCCGATCTCATAGGTGTCGGGGTAGATCACCAGCCAAGCGACCTTGCCCTCGCCGTGGACGGGCACCGTGGCCCCCTGCTCTCCACCGATGTAGCGAGCGGGCTTGGAGACCCCATCGAGCAGCGGTTCGATGCTCGGCCACAGCGTTGCCACGAAGCGATGAGTCTACGCCGAGTCGGTCTGGCTCCCGCCCACTAGCCGTGGCTGGGGGTCGTGGTGGTGCTGGTGGTCGTGGGCGGGGCACCTGCGGGTGGGTTCGAGGGCTTGGCTGTCTCGGACGGCGGGTGCGCAGCGCTCGGCAGCGTCACGCTCCCGATCGGATTCGTGACCAGGTAGTTGAAGATGTTCATCACGGCCGGTGCCGCCGCCTGGGCGCCGTAGCCGCCATGCTGGACGACGGCCACAACGACGTATTGGGGGTTGGGGATCGGGCCGAACCCGACGAACCAGGCATTGGGCTCGTCGAGGCCCGAGGTGCACGCCCCCTGGCAGATGTCCGCCGTCCCGGTCTTCCCGGCGATGCGGAACTGGCTCAGGCTGAACTTGGCGTACTGGGCAAAGGTGCCCCCCGCCGTCCCGTTGACCACGACGCCCTCGAAGCCGCTGAGCATGGCCTGGTAGTCATTTGACGGGATCGACACGTGGCCGGTGACCTGGGGGGCGATGGTCTTCACCACCTTGTCGTTGCTCGGGTTGACGAGGGCGGCCCCGACCTCGGGCTTGTACTTGGTGCCCCCGTTGGCAAAGGTCGCGTAGGCATCCGCCAGCTCGATCGGGCTGACCACGGTCTCCCCCTGACCGAAGGCCATCTCGATCTGGTCGCCCGCGTACCAGGTCGTACGGGGGAACGCCGCTGGGGCCTCCTTATGGAGCAGCACCCGTTCGGCCTGGCTGTCG
Source organism: Acidimicrobiaceae bacterium (assembly GCA_027306525.1). Classification (GTDB taxonomy): domain Bacteria; phylum Actinomycetota; class Acidimicrobiia; order Acidimicrobiales; family RAAP-2; genus Palsa-461. The sequence goes on along the minus strand of DAHUZM010000138.1, from coordinate 5,607 downwards.
ACCCGGCCCTGGGCCTCCCCGGGAAGGTCGATCCCGGTGATCTGGTCCAGGCCGTACTGGTCGGCCGTGTTCTGGATGGGAGTGGGGCCGTACTTGGCCTGCTGGTTGTAGAACATGTCGCCCAGGTCGTAGAAGAAGTAGTCGTCGGAGATCGTGAGGGCCGTCGTCACGTTCACCGGGCCCGCGCCCACCGCCTCGGCGTCGTGGAAGGTGCACCCAGCGGCGGCGCCGGCCGCCGCGTTGCACCCAGGCGCAACGAAGAGCCCGGTGTCGTCGATGTAGGTGTTCGGCGTGATCAATCCGGCCTTCAAGGCGGCGGTCGCGGTGGCGAGCTTGAAGGTCGATCCCGGCGTGTAGAGCCCCTGGATCGCGTAGTTGTCGAGTGGGCACGCCGCGGTCGCCGACTGGCAGCCCCCGAAGAGCGCGTTGTAGTTGGCCTGCGAGATCCCCCCAACCCAGGCGTTCAGGTTGTAGGTCGGATACGACGCCATGGCCAGTACCGCCCCGGTGTTCACATTCATCACGACCACCGCACCGCTGTTGGCGGCCGGATAGTTGCCCGTCCTCGGGTCGACCGTGTGCTGGTCGATGACGGTGTCCTGCTGGAGCGCCTGCTGGGCCACCTGCTGGAGCCCGGTGTCGATGTTGGTCACGAGGATGTCGCCCGGTTTCGGGGTCGTCTTGTGCAGCGTGCCCACCACCTGGTTCTGGGCGTTGACCGAGAGCTCGTCGGTGCCCGCCACGCCGCGTAGATAGGGCTGGTACTGCTGCTCGAGGCCGCTCTGACCGTACTGGCTCGTGGGCTGGTACCCGGCCTTCGGGTGGGCCTTCAGCTCGGCGGCCGTGATCGACCCGACGTAGCCGAGCACTTGGCTCGCGGTGCAGCCACAAGCGCCGCCCTGGGGGTAGGTGCGGATCGTCGTCTGCTGCACGCTCACCCCGGGAAACTCGGCCTGGTGCTCTTGGAGGTACTGGATGGTCGACATCGGTGCCCCGACGAGGAGCGGGACCGGCTGATACACGTTGTACTGGGAGTTGTTCAATGCCGCGGTGACCTGCTTTGCGGTCTCCCCAACCAAGGACGCGACCTTCGCGATGATGCCCGGGTCGTTCAGCGCGGCGTTGCGCGACAGCACGATCTCCTCTTGCACCTGGTTCCCGACGAGGATCGTGCCGTTGCGATCGACGATCTGGCCCCGCGGTCCGGGCACCGAGACGGTGCGGATCTGGTTCTGGTTCACCGCGGCGGTCGCCCGCTTCTGACCGATCACCTGGAGATCCCAAAGCCGGAGCACCATCGTGGCGAACAACGCGAGGAAGATCACCCCGATCACCGAGATCAGGATGTTGGGCCGCGACGGGAGCTCCTGGGGGTTCTGAACGAGCGCCCCGACGTTTACCCCGCGTCGACGGCGCATCCTGGGCTGGCGGCGCTGCCGTCGTGCCTGTTGCAGCGCACGCTTGGTCGGTCGGGCGAAGCGGCCCCGGCCCTGATGGAAGATCGCCCGGCGGGTCAAGGGCGGTCCCCGGCGACGAGGGTGCCGCGCCAGGCCGATCCGCCGGACTCCTCGGGGAACGCCCACTTGCACAGCCAGACGAGCGCGTACGAGAGGATCCCGTTCGCGATGGCGACGACGCCAACAACAGCCCCGAGGCGGATCGTCAGCGTGTCGGGCTGGCCGAGGACCGCTCCGAGCACTGCGAACATGATGACCCCGATGGCGCTGCCAAGGACCGCGACCCCCGGCAAGAAGAGCGGGTTGGTCCGATCCACGCCCGCCTCCACCAGCTTGCCCGCAGCGGCCGCGACGGCGATCCCGACGAGGGCGCTCAGCCCGAGCGGGGTCGGCAAGAAGAGGTCGATGGCCAGGCCCGACGCGAAGCCCATGAGCGCGCCCCGCTCGGTGCCCCCGACGAGCCCCGCCGCGATCGCCAGGCCCACGATCAGGTTCGGGTGGGCCCCGCCGATCCGAACCTCCAGCACCACCGTGAGCTGGAGGATCAGCACGAGAAGGAGCACGAGCAGACCGCGGGCCAGCTCCCGGGCGGTGATCACAATGGCGGCTCCGCCTCGACCACGTCGACGTAGGCCAGCTGGGACAGGTCGGCCGCTGGCGAGAGGGTCACGTCCATGAATCCGGTGGCCACGTTGGCGTGCATCGAGCGAACCCGGCCGACCGGTATGTCGGGCGGCAGGGTCCCGCCGGCCAGGCCGTTCGTGTACATCATCTCGCCCACGTGCAAGTGAGCGAGGGCCGAGACGTACAAGACGGACAACCCGGCTCCGGGCCCCTCGCCGACCGCCACGCCGTAGGTCTGGTTCTTTGGACCGAAGCTCACGCCGATCGACGACCGGCCGTCGGTGATGAGCTGGACCGTCGCGGTGGTAGAGCTGGTGGCCACCACCACCCCGACGAGCCCGCCTGCGCCCACGACTGGCTCACCATTGGCGATCCCCGAGCTCGAGCCCTTGCCGATGGTGATGTCCGCGTCGAAGTTCGAGAGGTTGTAGTTGACCATCGGCGCCGTCACCGTCTTCAGCGTCCCGAGGTAGGGGACGTTTGCAAGCTCGGTGAGCTCACGCACCTTCTCACGCAACGCGCTCGTCTGATTGACCTCGAGACGCAGATGCCCGATGACCGCCTGGAGGTGCTGGTTCTCGGACTGCAGCGAGCCGTAGTGCACAGCGCCGGCGAAGAAGTCACCGATCGGTCGCAGCATGTCGTTCACGCCCGAGATGAGCGGTGAGAAGACGTCATGGGCGATGGATTTCAGGCCAGAGGTGATGTGACTGGTACCGCTGCGCGCATCAAAGGTGATGAGCGTCACCGACACAAGCACCAAGACCGCGATCAGGACGAGTCTGCGGCGGGTTCGCCGTGGCCCAGCCACGCGCTCGCGACAACCTGCCGGGTCAGCGAGAAGACGAAGTGATCAGGACCTGCTTGAGGGCCTCGAACTCCTCTAGGCACTGACCACTGCCAATGGCCACGCAGTTCAGCGGGTCACGCGCGACGACGATGGGCATCCCGGTCTCATGCTGCAGTCGAGCGTCGAGGCCGTGCAGCAAGGAGCCACCACCCGTCAGCACGACACCCTGCTCCATCAGGTCCGCGGCAAGCTCGGGTGGCGTACGGTCGAGCGTCGACTTCACGGCGTCAATGATCGCGCTCACCGGCTCGTCGATCGCCCGACGAATGTCCTCCGTCGAGACGATCACGGTCTTGGGCAGTCCGCTCAACAGGTCGCGCCCGCGGATCTCGGCGTGCAGCTCCTCTTCGAGGGGATACGCCGATCCAAGCGCCATCTTGATCTCCTCGGCGGTCCGCTCGCCGAGGGCCAGGCTGAACTCCTTCTTCACGAAGGCAACGATCGCCTCGTCGAGCTCGTCACCCCCGATGCGGATCGACTGGCTGGTCACGATGCCGCCGAGCGAGATGACGGCCACCTCGGTGGTGCCCCCGCCGATGTCGACGACCATGTTCCCGGTCGGCTCGTGCACCGGCAGCCCGGCGCCGATCGCGGCTGCCATCGGCTCCTCGATGATGTAGGCCTTGCGGGCACCGGCGTACTCGGCGGCCTCCATCACGGCCCGCTGCTCGACGCCCGTGATCCCCGAGGGCACGCAGATGACCATCCGGGGCTTCGCGAACCGGCGCTGGTGCACCCGGTGGATGAAGTAGCGGAGCATCTTCTCGCAGATCTCGAAGTCTGCGATGACCCCGTCCTTCAGCGGGCGGATCGCTTGGATGTTGCTCGGCGTACGGCCGATCATTCGCTTCGCCTCGGCGCCCACTGCGAGCGGGCGACCGTCCTTCACGTCGACGGCGACCACCGACGGCTCGTTCAGGATGATCCCTCGGCCACGCACGTAGACCAGGGTGTTCGCCGTGCCAAGGTCGACCGCCATGTCGCGTCCAAGCAGGAACAGGCGATTGTCGGGCATAGGAGTTCGTTCCCTCTCGACGGGATGCCGGCTCTGGGCCGCTAGAGCCGTCACGTGATCCGGCCAAGGCTATGGGACCAGTGCGGGGGCGCACAAGGGCGCCTGTTGGCCCCCGACAGGCGAAGGACGGCGCACGTACGAACCACAGCAGTGTAACTCGCTCCCGGGGCTCGATCCAGGCACCAGCGCGCGCGTTCTTGGCGGTAGTACTCCGAGTGGTACCGCCCGAGGGCAGCCGAGTAATGTCGGCCCAGATCGAGAAGGGGGACGAACGTGACGTCTGAGCGGCCGCCGTTCCGGGCCGACCACGTGGGAAGCCTCCTGCGGCCCCAGGCCCTCCTCAGCGCCCGGGATCGATTCGCCAACGGCGAGATCTCCCCCGAGGAGCTGGCCTCGGCCGAGGACGAGGCGATCGGCTCGGTCGTCGCGATGCAAGAGTCGGTCGGGCTGGCATCGGCGACCGATGGTGAGTTCCGGAGAGCCTCCTGGCACATGGACTTCATCTATCAACTCGGGGGGGTCAGTCGAACCGAGGGCAATCTCGCGGTGGCCTTCCGGAACGAACGCGAAACGCTCTCGTTCACCCCCTCGGGACTCGCGGTTGACGGACCGATCCATCTTGACCACCCCATCTTCGCCTCGGCGTTCGTCTCGCTTGCGTCGATGGTGACCACCGCCATCCCGAAGCTCACGATCCCTTCGCCCTCGATGGTCCACTACCGCGGCGGCCGGGCAGCGATCGACCCGAACGTCTATCCGGACCTCGACGCGTTCTGGAGCGATCTCAGCGCTGCATATCGCGACGAGGTGGCGGCGCTCGGCGATCTCGGCTGCACCTACCTGCAGTTCGACGACACGAGCCTCGCCTACCTGAACGACCCTTCCCAACGCGAGTTCATCGCCTCCCAGGGGGGCGACCCCGAGCATCAGCACGAGATCTACATCAAGACGATCAACGACGCGATCGCGGCCAAGCCGGAGTCGATGTCGATCACGACCCACATGTGCCGGGGTAACTTCCGCTCATCGTGGGCGGCCGAGGGAAGTTACGACTTTGTCGCCGAAGCGCTGTTCGGTGGGCTGAACGTCGACGGGTTCTTCCTCGAGTACGACGATGCCCGCTCTGGAGGCTTCGAGCCGCTGCGCTTCGTGCCCCCCGGCAAGCGGGTGGTACTGGGCCTCGTGACGACCAAGCGCGGGGAGCTCGAGAAGAAGGACGACCTGAAGCGGCGAATCGACGAGGCGTCTCGCTACGTCCCGCTCGATCAGCTCTGCCTGTCGCCCCAATGCGGCTTCTCGTCGACCGTCGAGGGCAACGTGCTCACCTACGACGAAGAGGTCGCCAAGCTCGCCCTGGTCGTCGAGGTCGCCGACGAGGTCTGGGGCTAGAGGTCGGGAAAGAAGAGCGCGATCTCGCGGGCGGCCGATTCGGGCGAATCCGAGCCGTGCACAAGGTTGTCGGGAAGCTCGACCCCGAGGTCACCGCGGATGGTCCCCGGGGCCGCTTGCTTGGGGTCCGTCGCGCCCATGAGCATGCGGACTGTGGCATAGGTGTCCGCCGGGCCCTCGACGACGGCCACGAGCGACGGCGAGCGAGTGATGAACTCGAGGAGCTCGGGGAAGAAGGGCTTCCCCTGGTGCTCCGCGTAGTGCTGCTCGGC
>DAHUZM010000131.1 GCA_027306525.1 Acidimicrobiaceae bacterium | reverse complement strand
CCACGGTCGCCCCCCACCCGGTTCCACGACTGGAGCTCCACGATCCCCGGCGTTTGGCCCGCGTCTTTCTCGATCCCGACGAGGATGCGCTCGGACCGGACGCGGCCACTCTCACGCTCGGCCAGCTACGGGAAGCGCTCGTCAGCCGGCGCGGCGGTGTCGCCCTGAAGGCTCGGCTGCTCGACCAGGCGCGCGTGGCGGGAATCGGGAACCTCATCGCCGACGAGGTGCTCTGGCGAGCCGGCATCGCGCCGGCCCGACTGACCTCATCACTCTCCGAGGACGAACTGCGACTGATGCACCGCTTGCTCCGAACCACGGTCGCCGCCCTCTTGCGCCGCGGGGGTTCCCACACCGGTCGCCTGATGGCCTCGAGGATGCGCGGCGGGACCTGTCCGGCCGACGGCCACCCGCTCACGGTCTCGGTCGTCGGCGGTCGAACGACGTACTGGTGCCCGACGCATCAGCGCTAGGGCCAGGCCTGGTCTTCCCGACGTGTCCTAGATCACCGGCCACTCACGAGCGCCTGCGACGGCACTCGAGCACGCCGAGTGCTGCTAGGCGTCGCTCAGCTCGTCGAGCACCTTCGCGGCGTGGCCGTCGGCCCTCACGTTGTACCAGGCCCTCAGGATCATGCCCTTCTCGTCGATCAGGAAAGTGGAGCGGATGACGCCGACGGTCTTCTTCCCATAGAGCGTCTTCTCGCCCCAGGCCCCGTAGGCCTCCATGACCTTGTGCTCGGGGTCTGAGAGCAGCGGAAACTTCAGCCCGTACTTCTCGCGGAAGCGGTTGTGCTTGATCGCGCCATCCGGTGAGATACCGATCACCTTCACGCCGGCGCGGTTGAAGCTCGCCAGGTTGTCGTTGAACTGGCAGGCCTCCTTGGTGCAACCCGGCGTGTCGTCGGCCGGGTAGAAGTAGATGACCGCCGGCTTCCCCTTCAGATCCTTCAGGGCCACCTTCTTGCCGTCCTGGTCGGGAAGCGAAAAGGCTGGCGCCTTGGTGCCTGCCTCCAATCTCGGCATGTGATGCCTCCTCTCGCAGACGGTGCATGCGCAGACGGGGTGAGACCCGCCGAAGTGGCGATGGTATCCACTCGGCTCACCCCGGGCTCACCGGACACCCTCGCCCCTTCGAGAAGGCGGCGAAGGGCAGTGTTCGTCGTCGCGCACCAAGGTGGCGTGACTGGTTCGGTTTCGTAACCCGAAGATGCGATCAAGCGTGCCTCGTGCGTGCGCAATGCTCTCGAGGGCTTGACTCTCCCCGGCGGGCAAGGCACAAGCTGGCGACGTGCGTGATCTGATGTCGATCGGGGCGTTTGCACAACAGTCGGGGATCTCGGCGAAACGTCTCCGCACCTATGCGTCGAGTGGCCTTCTTGCCCCAGTCGCGATCGATGCAAGTTCGGGCTACCGCTACTACTCCCCGAGCCAACTGCTCGAGGCTCGAGTGATCGACATCCTGCGCCGGGCCGGCATCCCGCTCGCCGAAATAGGTGCGTTCCTTCACCACCCCAGTGAAGAACAACTTCAGATGTGGACGATCCGCGTGCAGAGACGGGCGTCGTGCAGCCAGGGCGCCCTCAGTTCTGTACGGCAGCTCCTGGCGATGGGAGAGGGCAGCGTGGAGATCGAGGAAGGGGCACCGATGCCAAGACTGCGGGCCGTGAGCCGTTCCGAGCAAGGCCTTGTCCGGCACGAGAACCAAGATGCACTCTTGAGCAACGCCCATCTTGTCGTCGTCGCCGACGGGATGGGCGGGGCGCCCGGAGGGGGCCTCGCCTCGTCGATGGCGGTCGCGATCACCGATGCGGCCTTCGCCATGGGGTCCATCGACGAGCTCGGCGCCGGGATCCGTGCCGCCAACCGAGCCATATGGGAACGGGCAAGAACCGAGGCCGGCCTGGAAGGGATGGGGACGACGCTCTGCGCTGCGGGGCTGCTGCGCGACGGGGCGTTGGTTGTGGCGCACGTCGGAGACAGCCGCGCCTACCTCTTCCACGGCCAATCCCTGTTCCAGATGACCGACGATCACACGGTGACCGCCGAGCTCGTTCGAAGAGGAGAGCTCAACGGCGATGACGCCCGCCGCCATCCTCACCACGGCGTGCTCACGCGCGCGCTCGGGGTCGGGCCCGAGGTTGTGGTCGACAGTTCGTCGTGCACGGTGGAGACCGCAGACCGCGTCCTGCTCTGCACCGACGGCGTGAGCAACGAGATCTCCGCCGAGGAGATCCGCCGGGTGCTCGGCGGTTCGCAGGACATCGAGTCGGCGGCCCACCAGCTCGTTGACCTCGTGATCTCCCGGGCGGGCCGCGACGACGCTTCGGTGATCGTAGCCGAGGTCTCCCCCTGAGCGCTCGATGGAGACGGTGCCCCGCTCGCCGCCCTTGCACCTGCGTTAAAAATGTCCTATAGTGACCAGACACAAGCCCGGATTGAACGAAATCAGTCGCTGCTCGAGGCGCAGACTTGCCTGGTAATGAGCTTGAGGCTTGCAGTTTGATGAAGTAGATTCTCAGGCCGATATGTCGGCCTATTTGCGCGCCTATTTGTGGTTTGCTGGCGCGCTCGCGCCAGGCGTCTCGCATCGACCTGCGGAGCGCCCGTGACCGAGGGCCGCGTCGGCGGCCCGTCGCCCGGCGGCGACCCCGAGGTCCGGCTGGAGCAGCAGATGCTCGACCAAGCCCACCGGGCCCTCCGCTCGATGCGCTCGCGCGCCGAGGGATTGCTGGAGGACCTGCGGGCGGCCGGCAAGCCCGACCTGGAGTACGAGGCCGCATTGGTTGGTCGAGTCCGCAGCCTCGCCGAGAGTCGACGACCCCTGCTCTTCGGTCGAATCGACGAGGAGGCGGGTGGACAGTGGCGGATCGGTCGGCGCCACGTCGAGGAGGAAGGGGGCGCTGTCGTCGTCGTCGACTGGAGAGCACCGGTTTCGGTGCCCTTCTACCGCGCCCGGCCCGGCGCAGCGCTCGGGCTGACCCGCCGACGCCAGATCATGGTCGAGGACCAGGTTGTCCTCACCGTGGCCGACGACATCTTCGACACCCTGGGATTCGACTCGGGAGAGGCGCGCCTGCGGGGAGGCGATGCCCTGTTGCTCGAGCTCGAACGCGCCCGCTCGGGCGAGATGCTGGACATCGTCGCCACCATCCAGGCCGAGCAGGACGAGATCATTCGTGGCCCGCTCAAGGGGACGGTGGTGGTGCAGGGTGGGCCGGGATCGGGCAAGACCGCGGTCGGGCTGCACCGCGCCGCCTACCTCCTCTACAACCATCCCGAACTGGCTCGATCCGGCGTGCTGGTCGTCGGCCCGTCACGCGCCTTTCTCCGCTACATCGCACAGGTGCTGCCCTCCTTGGGGGAGGAGGCGGTCGTGCAGAGCACCGTCGCCGATCTCGCCCCAAGGGTCCGCCTCGCGGGCACCGACGAGCCGACCGTGGCAAGGCTCAAGGGTGACGAGCGGATGGCCGAGGTGGTCGCCCGCGCACTCGCCCTGCGTCGCTCTCCGGCCGATGAACCCGTCCGCCTCGGGGCGCGACATCTCTCGGCATCCTTGGACCCAGAGTCGCTGAACGCCGCCGTGGCGTCGATCGCCGATGCCGGCCCCCCCTACCGGGCGGGCCGTGCCGCCCTCCGGGCCCGATTGGTCGGCCTGGCCCGCCACCAGCTGCGGACGGCTGGGCGATTCGGCGCGGACGACGAGTGGTTCGCGAAGGAGCTTTCGGCCTCGCCACGCTTCAAGGCCCTGTTGGACCGCCTGTGGCCGTCGGTCTCGCCCAAGCAGCTGATCGGCGACCTCTTGTCGCGTTCTGGGTTGCTCACCCGAGCGACGGCGGGGATCCTCGAGCCCGGGGAGACCAGGGCGCTCTTGAGATCGAGCACGGGCGCCCTCGGCAGAGTGCGCTGGACGGTGGCCGACTTGGCGCTCCTCGACGAGGCGAGCTTCCGGATCAACGGCCGCACCCGAACCTATGGGCACATCGTGTGCGACGAGGCACAGGATCTCTCCCCGATGCAGTTCCGCATGGTGGCCCGCCGCAGCACGGCCGGGTCGTTGACCGTACTGGGCGACATCGCACAAGCGACCGGATCGCACCCCTACTCGGGATGGGATGAGATCCTGCCCTTCCTCCCGACCTCGCCCGAGCTGCGCCGAGAGGAGCTGACCGTCGGCTACCGGGCCCCGGCGCAGGTCCTCGAGCTCGCCTCGCGCCTTCTGCCGCTGACGGCTCCCACCGTGGCGCCAACCAGGTCGATCCGCGTCGGGCGCTACGAGCCTTCGATCATCGAGGTGGCGACGGGCAGGACCCCGGCCGAGGGCCTGCGCGTCGCGCTAGCGCTCGCGACCGAGGGCCACCTCGTCGGACTCATCGTGCCCGAGGACCTCGAACGCGACGTTCACAGGGTGGCACGCGAAGAACCCCGGATCGGGCTGCTCGACGAGCACGGGATCACCCGTCCGGTGACGATCGTGCCGGCCCCACTCGCGAAGGGCCTTGAGTTCGACGCGGTCGTCGTGCTCGAGCCGGCGTCGATCGCCGGCGAGGACCTCATTGGCCTCCGTCTCTTGTACGTGGCACTGACGAGACCCATCCAGCGGCTGATGATCGTCCACGAACGGCCGCTGCCCGGCCCCCTGGGTGCTCCGGGCTGATCGGCGGATCGCTTCGGGCGGCGCGCCCGGCGCATCAACCTTTGGAATGCCCGATCGCCCGAGACCCTCCGCTTCCCCATCGTGCCTAGCGGGTAGCCTCATCACGGAGAAGGGAAGGGAACGCGGTGCGAGACAGCAAGAGTCAGTCGCCGGTGATCTGGCGCTGTTCGCGCTGTGCGTCACTTGTCCACCCTTCTGACGAGGACGCACCCGTTGCGTGGTGCCCGCGGTGCCGTCGCATCAGCGAAGCGATCAGGGACGGGGGGCCCTCGACATCCTGATCGGTCCGACGCTGCCCCGCCGCCCGGTGCGAGGCGCACACCGAGCGGCGCCCTTCCAGGGGGACAGCCCGAGCCTCAGTTGACCGGTCTCGAGGGGCCCACGAGCACCCCAATGCATTCGGGGACCGATCCCTCCCGGCCCAAGCAGCGGCACCGACCTCGCCCGCGGGCCTCGGTCGCTGTTGCGCGCCGACAGCAGAAGCAGCGCTCGAACGCCACGACATCGTGGCGGATCGCCCGGAAAAGGGGGCCCAGCCGAGACCGCTCCGTGCATCGATCGAGTCCGCATGCGACAACGACCTCCGTCGAGCGTCACACTGGGACGATGCCGAGGCGCTCGACGGGGGAAGGCACGCGCGTCCATCTGGTCGATGGGACCTACGAGCTCTTCCGGCACTTCTTCGGGCAGCCACCGCGGGCATCCACCGACGGCGGGGAGATCGGCGCCACGAGGGGTGTCCTCCTGTCGATCCTCCAGCTGCTGAGCGAGGGCGCCACGCACGTTGGGGTCGCAACCGACCACGTCATCGAGTCCTTCCGCAACGAGCTGTGGCCCGGGTACAAGACCGGCGCGGGCGTCGACCCACTGCTCTTGGGGCAGTTCGGGCTCCTCGAGCGGGCTCTCGAGGCCATGGGCCTCGAGGTCTGGGCCATGGTCGAGCTCGAGGCCGACGACGCGCTCGCGTCGGCAGCCGCCGTCGCCGCCGACGATGCCTCGGTCTCCCAGATCGTCATCTGCACCCCGGACAAGGACCTCGCCCAGTGCGTCGTTGGCACCCGGGTGGTGCAGTTCGACCGGCGCAGGGACGCCGTCATCGATGCCGCTGGCGTGATCGAGAAGTTCGGCGTGGCGCCCGAGTCCATCCCCGATTGGCTCGCCCTGGTCGGCGACTCGGCCGACGGGTTCCCTGGCCTGCCGGGATGGGGCAAGGTCTCAGCTGCGGCGGTCCTCGCCCACTACGGGCATCTCGAGGCGATTCCCGACGACCCCGAATCCTGGGACGTGCAGGTACGCAGCCGGGTGCGCGGCGTGGCGGCGCTCGCGAACCGGCTGGCCACCCAGCGCGACCTCGCCATGCTCTTCCGGACGCTTGCCTCCCTCCGGGTTGACCGAGCGCTGCTCGCCGGCGTGGAGGAGCTGCGCTGGCGAGGCCCGAGACCGGAGTTCGCGGAGGTCTGCGAGCACCTGCGCGATCCCTCGCTCGCCCGCCGAAGCAAGGCCCTCGCAGCGTCGAGGTAGGGGGCGGAGGCGCTGGCTAGGGTTAGCCCGTGCCTCCCGAGAAGCTCCATTGGGCCCACCTGTACCAAGAAGTGGTCACCTCCGGCCTGTGCACGGGGTGCGCCGCATGCGTCGTGGTCTGTCCCTACGACGTCTTGGAGTACGACGACGCCGAGGGGCGCTACAAGCCCTGGCACGTGGACGCCGAGGGGGGTCGCGACGACTGCACGCACGGCGTGAAGGGCTGCACCCTGTGCACGAGGGCGTGCCCGCGCTTTCGGGACTGGGAGACCGAGGTCGACACCTTCATGTTCGGCCGGGACCGCACCGAAGAGGAGGTGTCGGGCATCTCTTCGTCGATCGTGCTTGCGAGGGCGACGAACCCCGAGGTGCTCGAGGTCGGCCAGGACGGCGGCTTCGTCTCGGCCCTGCTCATCTGGGCGCTCGAGCACGACCAGATCGACGCCGCTCTGGTCTCGGATCTCGAAGGCGACGGGACCACCTGGAAGGCCGTGCCGTCGGTGGCCCGCACCCCAGAAGAGATCCTTGCGACCGCCGGCTCGCGCTACACCTACTGCGCGAACACCATGGCCTATGCCGAGGCGACCGGCGGGGGGGCCGAGCGCCTCGCGCTGGGGGGCATGGGCTGCCAGACCTCGGCGACCGCGATCATGTCGGCCCGCAAGGCGGGCAAGGTCGCCCGGCGCTTCAGTCTCTCGATCGGGCTCCTGTGCTCCAAGACCTTCGACGACGCCATCTTCTCCGAGCTCTTCGAGGCCCGCTACGGGCTCAAGCGCGAGGAGATCAAGAAGATGAACATCAAAGGGGTGTTCCAGCTCTGGATGCGCGACGGGTCCTACCACGAGGTCCCGCTGAAGGAGGCGCACGCCTGGACCCGGGAGGGCTGCAAGGCCTGCCCGGACTTCGCGGCCGAGCACGCGGACATCTCGACCGGTGGGATCGGCGCGTTCAACGATTGGACGCTCACCATCATCCGCACCGAACGAGGCCGGGAGGTCTTCGACGCCATGGTGGCCGACGGCGCCGTCGAGGTTCGCTCGATCGAGGACGACCCCGGGGCGCTCGCCCTCCTGCGACGCCTGAGCACGGTCAGCCGGAGGCGCTGGCCGGCGACGGCCGTCCCCATGCCCGGCAGGATCCCGGTCAAGACCTCCTAGTCGTCATCCGCCGAGCGAGCGGGCGCGCTCGAAGACGGCGTCGAACATCTCGGTCGTGAGCATCTTGGTGAAGGTGTTGCGCTGGCTCGGATGGTACGAGGCGAGCACCACCCGGCCGCCGTCGACCTCGGTCTCGGCCAGGTGGGCGAAGCGTGGCCTCGGGCGCAACCCGAACGCTGTGCCGAGGGTGTGGAGGGCGAAGGCGCCGAGGGCCACGTACACCCGGGCCCGGTCGAGCAGCGCGAGCTCGCGTTCGAGATAGCGATGACAGGTGTCCCGCTCGAGGGTGGTCGGCTTGTTGTCGGGTGGTGCACAGTGCACAGCGGCCGTCACGAAGGCGCCCTCCAGGGCCAACCCGTCGTCGCGACCGGTGCTGGTGGGCTGGTTCGCGTAGCCGGCACGGTGGAGGGCCCCGTAGAGCCAGTCGCCCGAGCGGTCTCCGGTGAACATGCGGCCGGTTCGGTTACCCCCGTGGGCGGCGGGGGCCAGCCCCACGATCACGAGGCGCGCCGCCGGGTCGCCAAAGCCGGGCACAGGGCGCGCCCAGTAGCTCTGGCCGGCGAAGGCCCGGCGCGGTTCGGCGGCGACGCGCTCGCGCCACTCGACGAGCCGTGGGCAGCGCCGACACGCCGTGATCTCCGACTCGAGGAGGTCGAGGGGCTGCCCGGTCGGGTCGGTTGGCAGCACGGACCAAGCCTACGATGAGGGGTCGTGCCCGCTCCCCCGCGCCAGAAGGTCGCACGCGCCGCGCGTGCCGTGGGGACGGGGCCCTCGGCCGCCTCGCGGCGCTCCAGGGCGGCCGCTCGACCCACCGTCGTGCTGCTCGTCAGGCACGGGATGACCCCGAGCACCGGCAAGGTGCTCCCGGGCCGGGCCGCAGGTCTGCACCTCTCTGACGCCGGGAGGGCCCAGGCCGGGCGCGTGGCGGAACGGATCGCCGCCCTCGCGCCACCCCCCGCCGCCGTGTACTCCTCGCCCATGGAGCGGACCCGGGAGACCGCTTCGCCGATCGCCAAGGCCCTCGGCCTGCGCGTGCGCACCCACCCCGGTCTCCTGGACGCCGCGGTCGGAGACTGGGAGGGCAAGCCGCTCAAGGCGCTCGCGAGGAAGGCCGAGTGGAAGACGGTGATCGGGTGGCCGACCGGATTCCGTTTCCCAGGCGGCGAATCGTTTCCCGAGATGGCGACGCGTGCCGTCGACACCGTGCTGGCGCTCGCCGCGGAGCACCGGGGCGAGCGCATCGTGTGCGTGTCCCACGCAGACCCGATCCAGAGCGTCATCGCCGCCATGGCGGGCATTCCCCTCGATATGGCCCAGCGCATCGCCATCTCGCCGGCGTCGATCTCGGCCGTGGTGCTCGGGGGCATCCGGCCCCTGGTCCTCTGCGTCAACTCGACCTCGCTCGAGGAACTGGTGCCCTCGTGAGTGAGCACGACGTCGACCTGCCCGACGAATTCACGGTCGGCGCGGTCGGTCCCATCGGCGAGCGCGTCTTTCTCCTCCAGAGCCGCCGGGGCGCCGACGTGCTCACCTTGAAGGTCGAAAAGCAGCAGGTCGCGGTGCTCGCGAGCTACCTCGCCCGCATTGTGCGGGAGGTGGGCCGGCCCGGCCACCTGCCCGACGACGTGGCGTTCCGTGCCGATGAGGAGCCGGCCTGGGTCATCGGCACGATCGGCGTCTCCTACGACGAGGCGACGTCGCGCGTGGTGGTGGTGGCCGAGGAGCTTGTGGCCGAGGACGAGGCCTCCTCGGTGGCGCGCTTCTCGATCACCCTCGAGCAGGCGGCGGCATTCGCGATCACGGCGACCGGGCTCGTCGAGGCCGGTCGGCCGCCGTGCCCGCTCTGCGGGCTTCCCCTCGACCCCTCGGGCCACAACTGCCCCCGCACGAACGGGCACCGGCCCCCCTCGGCGTGATTCGGGAGCCGCCTCTCCCCGACCCCGAGACCGCGCGACGCGTCCTGTGCGAAGGCGAGATCACCGTCGAGGGCCGCTTCGCCGCGAGCTCGAACGTCACGCTGCTCGTGACCTGTTGCCTCGAAGGCGTCGAGGCGGCGGCGGTCTACAAGCCGGCCCGGGGCGAGCGCCCCCTGTGGGACTTCCCGAGCGGGTTGCACCGGCGCGAGGTCGCGGCCTACCTCCTCTCCGAGCGACTCGGATGGGGCCTCGTGCCCTTCACCGTCGAGCGCGACGACGCGCCGCTCGGCATCGGATCCCTGCAGCGGTTCGTGGACGAGGACGGCGAGTCGCACTACTTCACGCTGCGCGACGACGAGCGCTGGGCCGCCGACCTGCACACGATGGCCGTCTTCGACGAGGTGGCCAACAACGCGGATCGCAAGAGCGGCCACGTCCTCTTGGCCGAGGACCGCCTCTGGGCGATCGACAACGGGCTGTCGTTCCACTGCGAGCCCAAGCTGCGGACCGTCATCTGGGACTTCGCCGGCGAGCCGCTCACCGACGACGAGCGCTCGGCCCTGGAGGGGCTCGCCAACGATCCGCTCGACGAGTTCGCCGCACTGCTCGAGCCCGAGGAGTGCATGGCGATGCGCCGACGCGTCGAGCGCCTGCTCGCCTCCGGCCGTCTGCCGGCCCCCGCGGAGGACGACTGGCGCCCCTATCCCTGGCCGCTCGTCTAAGGCGCGTCCCGGTCCCCCAGGACCGATCCCCGGCAGGGATCAGAGGTTGATGCGCAGCGCGCTCTTCATCGTGTTCTCGACCAGCGTCGAGAGCACCTGGGCGCCGCCGGGGGCGATGTGGGTCCCGTCGGGCTCCCGCACGTTGACCTCCTGGCCGTTCACGACCAGATAGGGGGTGAACTGTCCCTGGGGGGTCCCGAGCACCGTCCAGGAGCTCACGAAATCCACCCCCGGGTGGCTCGAGGCCGCCTGCTGGTCGATCCCGTTGATGTTGGCCATGTCCGCCGAGAGGCCCGGGTTCTCCATGGGCGGCATGCCGACCCAGATGACCCTGGCCCCCTGGCTGGTCGCCTCGGCCATGAACCCGTTGACCCGGCTGCGGTAGATGGCGTCCCAGGCCGGGGAGCCGTAGGGGACATCGGGGGGGCCGGGCATGTCCTGGGCGTCGTTCGCGCCGATCATGACCACGATCACCTGGGGGGAGTACTTGGGCAGGTCCGCCGAGAGCTCAGCAGGCCAGTTGAAGTAGTCCGGTCGGGTCAAGCCGGTGGAGATCTGCCCGTCGAGGGTGGCCTGCACCACCCCGGTGGCGGACAGGTCGTTCACGAGCACGTTGCCGAGGTCGATGCCGAGCGAGTCGCCGAGGACGAGCACCCGGAGGGGGTCCGTTGCGCTCGGGTGGAGGTTGGGGGCATTCGCAGGGGTGGTCGTCTTCGTCACATACTTCTTGGCCGGCCCGACCGTCCGCAGCACCCGCTGACCGTTGCCCGGGCGGTTCCCGTGACGCCCGACGACCCCGTCGAACACCGACACCACGTGGGAGAGCCCGAGATCGCGGCTGACCGTCGCGAAGGGCCCGAGGATCCCGAGGGCGACCGTGCGACGCGTGCCGACCGGGGAGACCTGTGCGTTGTGCTGCAGGGTCGGCGCATCGAGCAGGAACCAGATGAAGAAGCCGGCCAGGCACACCCCGAGGACCCGGGCGAACCCGGCGCGCCGGGGCTCGTGTCCGAGCGGCTCGCGCCTCACCTCGTCGGGGCTCGCCGACGTGACCAAGCGCTGCCAGCCGCGTCGCACAGCGTCGGACAGGGTCCCGCGGCGCTCACGGGTGGTGGGCTCGTCGGTCCGGGTCACAGGATCCGCCCCATCAGAACCGGTAGTAGATGAACGGGGCCACGCCGCCCGGACCGAGCGTCGTGATGCCGAGGAGGATCAGGCCGAGCATGGCCGCCTGCACGCCGGCCCGCTGCTCGGAGAAGAAGCGCTGCACGCGCTCGAGGGCGGCGCCCGGCACGAACTGGGCCTCGATGACCCCCACGATCACGAGGACGAGCAGGGGCGTCACCAGCCGGGTCGGCGTCGTCCAGCCGATGAAGAGGCGTCCGAGGATGCCCATGGCGTTGGAGAACGACGAGGCGTTGAAGAACACCCAGCCCAGACACACGAACTGGAACGTCCAGAACCGCTGCCAGGTCGACCGCAGCGTCCCCTCGGCCACGGCCGGCAGGCCACGGGCGACGCGGGACTTGCGGCGGAGGTGGCCGAAGACCTGCCCGCAGCCGTGCAGGGAGCCCCAGATCACAAAGGTCCAGTTGGCTCCGTGCCAGAGCCCGCCCAACACCATGGTGATCATGAGGTTCCGGACCACCATGGCGTCGGATCCCCGGTTGCCCCCGAGCGGGATGTAGAGGTAGTCGCGCAACCACCGCGAGAGCGTGATGTGCCAACGCCGCCAGAAGTCCTGGAGGTTGCGCGCCGTGTAGGGCGCGTCGAAGTTGACCGGGAAGCGGATGCCGATCAAGAGCGCGAGCCCGATCGCGATGTCGGTGTAGCCGCTGAAGTCGCAGTAGATCTGCACGCCGTAGCCCCACGCGGCGAAGATGGCCTCGGGCGCCGAGTGTGCGCTCGGCGCCGAGAAGACCGGCTGGACGATCGCGCTCGACACGTACGAGGAGATGACGACCTTCTTGAAGAGGCCGGCCATGATCATCCAGATCGCGCGGGAGAAGTCGATGTCCTGGGGGTTGCGCCGCCTCCTGATCTGGGGCAAGAGCTCCTCGCCCCGCACGATGGGCCCTGCGATCAGGTGCGGGAAGAAGCACAGGTACACCGCGAGGTCGACGGGGCGCGCGACCTCGAGGCGCCCGCGGTACACGTCGACCACGTAGCTGATCGCCATGAACGTGAAGAACGAGATGGCGACGGGCAGCGTCGGCTGGATGAGGGGGATGAGCCGGCCGAGGCCGAGCGAATGGAGCAGGTTGTCCGCGTTGACGGCGAAGAAGCCGTAGTACTTGAAGTAGCCGAGCAACCCGAGCAGCCCGGCCAGCGATCCGATGAGCGAGGCCCTGGCCACCCTTGGCGAGGTCGCGCGCCTCGACGAGCCCATCGCCCCCAGGTGGGCCAGCACCGTCGAGGCCACGAGAAGGAAGACGAACCGCCAGTCCCACCACGAGTAGAAGAAGTAGCTGAGGGCGATGATCCCGAGCTTCCAGGGCGTCGGGTAGGGGTTGAGCAGCCAGGCCGCGACGAAGGCGACCAGGAAGAAGATTGCGAAGTCGATGGTCGGAAAGAGCATGGGACTTCGCTCGCCGAGCGTACAGCGCGGCTCTGTGGGCGCGGCCCCAGGCCCACCTGGCCTGGTGCGTTCGCATGCCCGGGGCCCCGGCCCCGGGGCCCTACCGGCTCTTCAGCTTCTCGATGAGCGCCGGCACCACCTTGTGCACATCGCCCACGATGCCGAGATCGGCGACGGAGAAGATCGGCGCGTCCTGGTCCTTGTTGATCGCGACGATGTTCTTCGAGCCCTTCATCCCGACGAGGTGCTGAGTGGCGCCCGAGATCCCGCACGCGATGTACACGTTGGGCTTGACCGTCTTGCCGGTCTGGCCGACCTGCCGGGCGTAGGGCACCCAGCCGGCGTCGACGATGGCCCGGGAGGCCCCGGCCGCACCGTGGAGCAGGTTCGCGAGCTCCTCGATCATCTCGTACTTGTCGGCCGAGCCCAGTCCGCGGCCCCCAGAGACGATCACCGGCGCCTCGTCGAGCTTCGGTCCCGAGCGCTCCTCCACGTGGCGGGCGCTCACCTTGGTGGCCCCGGCCGGGCCGGCCTCGGGGGCGGGCGCCGAGACCACCTCGGGGCTCGCTCCGCCTCCGGGCTCGGCGGCGAAGGACTTGGCCCGCACCACGTAGAGGAAGGGGCCGTCGCCGGTGAAGCGAGCGCTGAGCGCGGTCGTGCCGCCGAAGAGCGTGTGCTGGGTGGATTGCCCGTCGTCGCTCAGGCCCACCACGTTCGTGAGCACTGGCCTGTCGAGCTTGACCGAGAGACGCCCGGCCACGTCCCGCCCGTCGTAGCTGGCCGGGATGAGCAGGGCGTCGGGTCTGTCTCCCCCCGCGACGAGCGCCGCGATGGCGCCCGCCACCGGGACGCCGGGCAGGGTCTCGCCGACGTCGCCGACGTCGTAGACCTTCGAGGCCCCATACTCGCCGAGCATCGCCGCATGCTCGGCGGTGTGCGCACCCCAGCTGACCGCGGCCACCTTGGAGCCGATCTTGCGGGCCTCGGTCAGCAGTTCCAAGCTGAGCGAGGTCGGGCCGGACTCGGTGACCTCGGCCAACACCCAGACGTTGTCGAGCGCCATCAGATGACCTTCAGTTCTTCAAGGAAGGCGAGGACCCGGTCGGCCCCGTCACCCTCGTCCACCACGATCTCACCGCCGGCGCGCTCTTCGACCTTGGAGACGTCGGTGATCTCCTGGCGGGCCCCGGACGCGCCCACCTGGTCGGCCCCGACGCCGAGGTCCGAGACGCTCAAGACGTCGACCGGCTTGGACTTTGCCGCCATGATCCCCTTGAAGGAGGGGTAGCGCGGCTCGACGACGCCGGCGGTCACGCTGACCACGGCGGGCAGGGGGCACTCGACCTCGTCGTAGCCGGCCTCGGTCTGGCGCTCCACCTTCACCGACCCGCCGTCGACGGCGATCTTCTTGGCGAAGGTGATCGACGGCAGCCCGAGGAGTTCGGCGACCTGAGCCGGGATCGTCCCGGTGTAGCCGTCGGTCGACTCGGTGGCCGTGAGGACGAGGTCGGGCTCGGCCCGCTTGATGGCCGCTGCGAGCACCTTGGCCGTGCCGAGCGCGTCGGTGCCCGCGAGCGCGTCGTCCGAGACGAGGATCGCCTTGGCGGCTCCCATGGCGAGCGCCGTGCGGAGCCCGGACGTCTCGCCGTTGGGCGCCATGGACACCAAGATGACCTCGTCACCGTCACCGGCCGCTAGCTGCAGGCCCATCTCCACGCCATAGGCGTCGGAGTCGTCCAGGATCAGCTTGCCGGAACGGTCAAGGGTGTGGGTGTTCGGATCGAGCGCCCCGGGCGCTGCGGGGTCGGGGATCTGTTTGACGCAGACGACGACGTTCATGATCGGTCATTGTTGCATTCCCCGAACCGGCCCACGCCACTCGCCCTAGGGACCGCCTTGTGCCTCTCGACGTGCGACGATGCCGAGAGCAGCCTCGAGACGGTCGGTGATGAGGGTGTCCACGCCCATCTCGAGCATCGCCTCGAGGTCCCGGTCCTCGTTTGGAGTCCAGACGTTGACGGCCAGGCCGCCCTCGTGGCACCGCTGCACGAAGGGCGCGCGCAGCGTGGCGAAGAACGGGTGAATGGCCTGGTAATCCCGCCGTCGGGCGGCCTCGAGGGCGTCCTCGAGCGGGGCGGTCGCCCCAAGCAGCCAGCCGATCGGGATCGAGGGCTCGGCGGCCCGGAGCGCCTCGATCGTCGGAGCGTCGAACGAGGAGACGATCAGCCCCTCGAGCGGACCGTGCTCGCTCAGCTCGGCCGCGACGGCCCGGGAGATCGACCCGCTCGGGTCGTAGCCCGGATCACCGGGCCAGTTCTTGATCTCGACGTTCATTGCCATGCCGGCGCATGCCTCGATCACCTCGGCCAGGAGCGGCACGTGCGGGGGGAGCTCCGAGACGGTGGTCTCGGAGATGAGCCCGACGCCCGGCACCTCAGCATCGTGATGGATCACGAGCGCACCGTCGGCGCTGCGCCGCACGTCGAACTCGATGCCGTCCGCTCCCCGCCGTCGCGCCTCGACGAACGCCTCCAGTGTGTTCTCGACGAACCCCTCGGTGCAGCCCCGATGGGCGAAGACCTGGCTCACCGACCCCCCCTTGCCGCCGGGCGGTTGACGGCCTATCACAGCGGAGGGCGCGCTCCTCGACGCTCGGCGATCGGCCGCAACACAGAAAAAATCCTCTTGTCATCTTCCGTTCACGTGGATAACCTGACCTCGCCCCATTTCCCCCTGGGGAGTTGTGACCGGCGGACTTGTGAAAAAGATCACAAACGGGCGGAGGACCGGGTCATGGCGCTGATGTGGAATCGCACCGTTGAGTGGGACGCCGAGGACTGGCGCCAGTTCGCGGCATGCCGCGACACGGTGCCCGATCTGTTCTTCCCGGTCGGCACGACCGGCCCAGCGATCGACCAGATCGAGGCGGCCAAGCGGGTCTGCGGCGGCTGCACGGTCCAAGAGCCCTGCCTCAATTTCGCCCTCGCGACGAACCAGGAGTCCGGGGTGTGGGGCGGCACCTCCGAGGAGGAGCGCCGCAAGCTGCGCAAGGCGTGGCTGGCCGCCCGACGCCGGGCGAGCTGAACACCCGTTCGGGCGGCCCTCACGAGCGGTGGGGCCCGGTCGGCACCTCGATCGACACGAGCGTGCCGCCACCCTCGGCGGTCGGGACCCTGCGCATCTCGATCGTCCCGTCGAGCTGGCTGACGACGAGGTCGCGCACGATGGAGAGCCCGAGGCTGTTGGTGCGCTCGATGTCAAAGCCCTTGGGGAGTCCCACCCCGTTGTCGCGCACATCGATGGCGAGCCCGTAGGGACCGTGGCGGAGCACCACCGTCACCTGCCCCGATGCGGTCGGGTGGTCCTCGGGGTGGCGCTTCGCCGGCCGGGTCGGGCGGTGGACCCGGCGCTCGGCGTTGAAGGCGTGTTGCACCGCGTTCTGGAGCAGCTCGGCCAGGGTGACGGCGAGCGGCGTGGCAACGTCGGCCGGCAGGTCACCCAGGTCGCCTGCGACCTCGATGTGGACCCGATCGTGACCGACCACCGAGTCCTCCGCCATCTGGACGAGCGAGGCCACGATCTCGTCGAAGGACACCTGGTCGCCCGGCTCCCGCGAGAGGATCTCGTGGACGACGGCGATGGAGCGCACCCGCCGCTCGGCCTCGTGGAGGGCCTCGCGGCCGGCCTTGGCCGGGACCCGTCGCGCCTGGAGACGCAGGAGCGAGGAGATCGTCTGCAGGTTGTTCTTGACCCGATGGTGCACCTCGCGGATGGCGGCGTCCTTCGAGAGGAGCAGCCGATCGAGGCGGCGCACGTCGGTCACATCGCGCACCAAGATGACCGCCCCGCTCACCGAACCGTGCGCCACGAGCGGGATGCAGTGCACGAGCACGATGATGTCGGGCCGCCTCTCGACCTCCTCGACGACCGGGCGCGCGGTGGTGAGCGCCCACTCGACCGCCGACTCCTCGATGCCGAGGTCGCCCAGTCGCCGGCCGTCGGGCACCGAGTACACGCCCATGCGGTGGAAGGCGTTGATGGCATTGGGCGAGGCGAACTCGACCCGCCCCTCCTCGTCGACCACGACCACCCCGTCGCCGACCCGCGGCGACTCCTCCCCGCCCACATCGGCCTCGGGGAACGGGAAGGCCGACTCGGCGACCATCGCGGCCAGGCGGTCGAAGGCGTCGAGATAGGTCCGCTCGGGGCTCGAGGCGACCGGCCGCACCGCCTCGCGCCCGAGGCGGACGATGACCCCGATCACCTTGCTGTCGTAGCGGACCGGGATCGCCTCGGAGGGGATCGGCCCCGACGACGAGATGCCATCGATCTCGCCCCGCACGATCTCGCCGCGCGCGAGCGCCTCCCGGGCGATCGCCCACCCCTCGCCCACGGTGGACTCCCCCACGAGGTCATGGTGGAGCCGTGTGGGCCGGTTCGAGGGCCGGATCTGGCCGAGGACGACGAGCTGGGTGGCGAGCACGCCCTCGTCCTCGGTCACCGGCACGACGAGCAGGAGGTCCGAGAACGACAGGTCCGAGAGCAGCGACCACGACCCGAGCAGGCGCTGGATGTGGGACAGCTCGTCGGGCTCGAGCACCGCGTGGAGGAGGGCGAGCTCGCCCGGCGTCGCCACCGCGCTAGCGCCGGTCGCCGAGGCGGTCGGGATCGCCGACCGGCACCCTGTGCGCGACCCGGCCCTCGAAGGCGAGAAGGTGCTCCACGCCGACGCCTGCGAGAAGGTCCCGCAGGTCCCCGGCGCGATCGGCGACCCGGCTGACGCCGTGCGCGTCGGAGGCCGTCGTGAGCCCGACGCCGCGCTCGACAAGACGCTCGAGCAGCCCGCGCGCCGGGTACTGCTCGGCGCAGCGCTTCGTCCATCCGGCCGAGGAGAGCTCGGCGGACATGCCGCTGCTGGCGGCGGCCTCGGCCAGGCGGTCCCAGTGCTCCTCGAGGTGCGCTGGGAGGTGGCCGGCCACCTTCACGAGGTCCAGGTGGGCGAGCACGTCGCAGGTGCCCGAGGCTGCGAGCTCCTCGATCGCGCCCACGTAGGCCTCCCATGCGCCGTCCACCTCGCGCGCCGTCCACCTCGCCATGTGCTCGGGATCGCCGAGGTCATCGAAGCGCCAGGCGCCGAGCCAGTGCACCGAGCCGAGCAACACGTCGAAGGGGTAGCCGGCCAGCAGCTCGGCCACCTTGTCCATCCGGTCCCGGTAGTAGTCGACCTCGAGGCCGATCACGACGGGGAGCCCGGACGCCTTGGCGGCCGCCGCAAGCTCGACGTACGCGTCGAGGTCGTTCCTTGCGTGGTGCTCCCAGTAGCGCGCCATCGATGCCCGCAGGGCCGGGTCCTCCTCGTCGAAGAGCCCGGCCACGATCGGCTCGGACTGGACGAAGCGGAACAGGTGCTCGGTGAGCGCGACCTCACGCACCCCGGCGGCGGTGGCGGCCGAACAGTAGTCGGCGACCTGTTCGAGGCTGAGAGAGACCTCCGCTTGGTCGTGGGGCCAAAGGTGGAGGTGATAGTCGAGCACCGCTTCGGGCCCGGTCAGCTCGAGAGGAGCAACAAGGGCACGCCAGCATCGTAGGGCGGGTCGGGGTCCGATCCCTCGCTATTCCCAGATCGCCTCGCCGAGCGCCAGGAGCCCGGCCAGGTTGGTGACGTCGGTTTCGAACACCGGCGCGCTCGCCACGACCTCGGGCGAGTGGGCGAGCTCGTCTCGCTGCTCGGCCTCTCGTCGCGCCACCAGGCTGAAATTGAGGAAGCTCTCGGCGACCTCGCGGAGCATGGGAGCGGTGATCGCGGGGTCGGTGTCGAGTCGCGCCGCGATCTCCTCGGAGCGGTCGGCCAGCGCCCTCGCGACCGTGGCCGCCTCGGGTGCTCGCAGATAGTCGGGCAGGGTCCGGTTGAGCACCATGGCTCCGAAGTGCAGTCCGCGCCGGCCGAGCTCGCCGGCGAAGGCCTCGGCCTCGGCGAGCGGCGAGCTCTCGAGGGTCGAGACGACCACGAAGGTGGTGCGCCGGTCGCCGAGGAGCCGCACCACCTTCTCGGCGCGCTCGACGAATCCCTCGTGCATCGACTGGAAGAGGATGAAGAACTCGGAGATGTCGGTCAAGAACTGCGTGCCGAGGATCCGGTCGGCCACCTGCTGGAACGGCCGCGAGGCCATGGTCACAAGGCGCGATCGGTACGGGACGATCAGCCACCGGAGCAAGCGGCTCGAGAAGAAGTCGGCCATGCGCTTGGGCGCGTCGAGGAAGTCGAGCGCGTGGCGGCTGGGCGGGGTGTCGACGACGATGAGGTCATAGTCGCCGTTGGCGTGGATCTCGAAGAGCCGCTCGACCGCGATGTAGTCGTGGCTCTGGACGAAACGCCCCGAGATGTTGCGGTAGAGCGGGTTGGCCAGGATCTCGTCCTTCGTCCGCTGGTCGGGCGCGTGGCGCTCGATCAGCGCGTCCCAGCTGGCCTGGGTGTCGAGCATGGCGGCCCAGAGCTCACCCCGGGGGGACACGCCGGCGTCCTTGAACGCCTCGAGCGGGATCCTGTGCTCGGTGTTGCCGAGGCCCTTCAGCCCGAGCGCGTCGGCGAGGCGCCGCGCCGGGTCGACCGTGAGGACGAGGACCCGGCCTCCGTGGTGGCAAGCGGCCATGACCCCGGCCGCCGCGGCGACCGTCGTCTTGCCGACCCCGCCGGGGCCGCACACGATCGCGATCTCCTTCGAGGCGAGCAGCTGGTCGAGCGAGCTTCGGCGGTGAGCCTCGGTGGTGCTCATTGGCCCAGCTCGTCGGCCAGCCAAGAGGCGACCTGCCTCGTGGAGCGCAGACCGCCGACGCGGGTGAAGAGATACGGCACGAGCAAGATCGGTACGTGGGGATCGAGCGCCTCTTGGAGGTGCCGAAGGTGCACCGCTCGCCCCCGTCGCATGGTGACCGCGAGGCGGGCGGCCTCGAGCACCGGGGAGACGTCGCCGCCGATGAGCTCGCCCATCTGCGCTCTCGGGCCGGGCTGGCAGAGCTGTTCGAAGATCTCCTCCTCGGGGGTGCTGAAGAGCTCCGGCAGGACGCGATTCACGATGACGGCGACGAGCGACGCCGAGGTCTCGCCCTCGATGCGCTCGGCCAGCTCGAGGGTCTCGGACACCGGCATCTCCTCGGG
>DAHUZM010000130.1 GCA_027306525.1 Acidimicrobiaceae bacterium | reverse complement strand
AGTCGTACACCGTCGAGGAGCTCGACGGTGAACCGGATCCAACGCTGCTCCCGTCGTGGCGATGCGTAGACGAGACGCTCGACCGCCGGCTCGTCGTCGAGGAGGATGCGTCCGGTCATCCCGAAGTGCAGCCCGAGCGTGTGTCGGTCGGTGTCGAGGAGCAGCAGCTTGCCCCGCCGACGAGGCATTGTGAACGTCGCCGCGCGAAGGGACCGAGCAAGCTCACCGGGATCCCGGGAGCTCGCGTGGGGATCGATCAGCTCGGCGGCCCGGACATGCCGGCCGACGAGTCGTTCGCAGAGCCGGCGTGAGAGCTCGACCTCGACGAGTTCGGGCACCGACCGATGCCGGCCCGCCGCTCAGCCCGCCGACACGGGGACCTCTGGCGAGGGCGTGACGACCGATCTCTCCGAGCGCCGGTACAAGAGCCGGGTCGATGAGAGGACCATCGCGACCACGATGAACGACATCGACGAATAGAAGGACGAATGCAGCCCCGTGTTGAAGGTGTGGCTCAGGTGCTTGGGAAGTGAGGTTGTTCCCACGAAGATCTCGAAGGCCTTGCGCTTCGAGATCGAGCGCGCTGCGACCAGCACGGCCACGGCAAAGGAGAACACCATGCCGACGTTGGAGAAGGTCCGCAGAAGGCCCGAGGCGGTGCCGAAGGCGTGCGGTGGGGAGATGGTCATGACCGCCGTCGTGTTGGCGGGATAGAAGCCCGACCCGCCGATCCCGTTCACTGCCGAGGCGACGACGATCACGGCATAGTTGGTGTGCAGGCCAAGCTGGGCGTAGATGGCGAGTGCAGCGATTTGGATCACGAGACCGACGGTTGCTGGCCATATCGGCCCGATCCGGTCGGCCAGCTTGCCGCCGTAGGGGGCGAAGGCTGCGCCGATCAGGTAGCCCGGCACGAGGAGCAGGGAGGCGTGCAGCGGGGTGAGTCCTCGCACGCCCTGCAGGTACATGATCACGAGGAAGAACACCGCGAAGGTCCCGATCGCCTGGAAGAGCGACGCGAGCAATGCGGAGGGCATCGTTCGGATTCGGAACATCGAGAGCGCCACCATCGGCTCCTTCACGAAACGCTCGATGATCGAGAACAGGACCACGAAGGCCGCACCGATGACGAGAGCACCCGCGATCTCGCCCGAGAGCGATTCGGTCGAGAGCTTGACCATCGCCCAGAGGATCAAGAAGAGTCCGAGACCGAGGGTGACCATGCCCAGCCAGTCGATCCGCTGGCGATGGCGAGGCGATCGGTCATGGAGGAATGGGATCGCGAGGCCGAGGGCGATGACCCCGGTGGGCACGTTGATCCAGAAGATCCAGCGCCATGACACGTACGTGATGATGACCCCGCCGATGAGGATCCCGAGGATTGCACCGATGTTCCAGCCAACGGCGTTGAAGCCATAGGCCCGGCCGCGACGTTCAGGCGGGAAGTTGTCAGCCAGCACCGCGCCGCTGTTGGCGGTGATGAAAGCGCCTCCGAGCCCTTGGAGGACCCGGAAGGCGATGATCGTCGCCCCGTTGCTGGCCAGCGCGCAGAGAGCGGAGCCGACGATGAAGATCAAGAACCCCGCTTCGTACATCTTGACGCGCCCGAACATGTCCCCGAGCCGGCCCACCTGCGTGGCGGTCACCGTGATGACGAGCAGGTAGCCGACGATCACCCAGATCACCGACGACAGGGCGATGTGCAAGGAGTGCTCCATCGCCGGAAGGGCCAGCACAACGATCGTCGTATCCAGCGCGGCCATGAGGACGCCGATGACGACGATCACCATGACGAGCCCCGGCCTCGTGGTGGGCTCGCCCGCGTCGATCTTCTCCAGGGCTTCGGCCATGGCCCTACTTTGCCTTGTTCTCAGGTGGGGGAGAGCCAGCCCGTCCGGGCCGGAGATCCATGGCGCGGATGTGCGGATCCCGTGCTCGGCATCCGCTGGCGTTGGGGCCACGGCCGGGGATCCACCGTGTGCCCGCGGTCGCGTCCCCAAGGGCTTCGACGACCTCGCGGCGCTGGCGAGAACCGCTTGGTGGGTCGCAGGAGAACGGAGCCGGCCAGCGCCTCGGGGGCTCTTGGACGCTCCTGTTCGCGATCGCCTCGTGACCGATGCCTCGACCCCAATCGAACGCCACGATGCAGGTCGCATCGCCCTCGTCGCTCGGGAGGCTCCGTACGAACCAGGGGCCCGGTCGGCTGAGGCATCCACCGGGTGGGGCCTCGACGACTGCAGGGAGCTGGGGGATTCCGAGGACGCCGCCAGGCGGGCGATATGGCACCTGGGCCAGATGGCGCGCCCGCATCGAGGTGGCGACCCGCAGCAGCGGCCATCCGCCGGGGTTCGGACGGCCCGCTGGTAGCGTGGGAAAAGAGTGCTCCGATCTCCCCCCGGTCGGCGGCGGCGCACCCCGCACCAGGCGGGTCCTTGGCACTCGATTCCGGCGCCGGACAACCAGCGGGCCCGGCTGAGCCCGACGATGAAGAAAAACTAGAGAGCAGAGCATGACCTTGGAGCGCCTCTTGCCCGATCCGGGCGCGGCAGCCGGGGACCCCGAATCGGACCCCGAAGAAGACCTGTACGAAACGGCACGGACGTTCGACTCGCTCGGGATCGACGTCCAGTTGGTGAAGGCGCTGGCCGATCAGGGGATCACGACCGCCTTCCCCATCCAGGCCCTCACCGTGGCCGACGCGTTGGTCGGCCGAGACGTCTGCGGCAAGGCCAAGACCGGTTCGGGCAAGACTCTCGCCTTTGGACTCCCGCTCTTGCAGCGGACCGTCGCCGCGAGGGACGGAGGACCTCCCCTCGGAGGTCATCCCGCCCGGCCCCACGCGCTCGTCCTGCTTCCCACGCGCGAGCTTGCCCTCCAGGTCCACGGCGTTCTCGAGGCGCTGTCCAAGGCCGTGGGGCTACGCGTCGCAGCCGTCTACGGGGGTGCCGACATCGAACGTCAGATCGCACAGCTGCGCAAGGGTGTCGATGTCATCATCGCCACCCCCGGGCGCCTGATCGATCTCGGTGATCGCGGCGAGCTCGCCGTCAACGACGTCGAGATTCTCGTGCTCGACGAGGCTGACCGGATGGCCGACATGGGTTTCATGCCCCAAGTCGAATGGGTCCTGCGGCGCTTGGAGCGCGAGCACCAGACACTTCTCTTCTCAGCCACCCTCGACGGCGCGATCGACCGCCTCGTCAAGCGCTACATGCGCGACCCGGTGTTCCACGAGGTCGTCTCGAACACCCAGACGGTCGCGGCGATGCACCACCGCTTTCTCCAGGTGCACCAGATGGACAAGGTGAAGGTTGCCGCCGCCATCTGCAAGGCCGGCAAGACGCTGTGCTTCGTCCGGACCAAAAGGGGCGCGGATCGTCTCGTCGAGCAGCTGGCCAAGGAGGGTGTGCGGAGCGCCGCCATCCACGGTGACCTCCGCCAGGCAAACCGGGAACGGGCGCTGCGCGACTTCGCATCGGGCAAGCTCAATGTGTTGGTCGCCACCGACGTCGCAGCGCGCGGTCTGCACATCGACAACGTCGACGTCGTGCTGCACTACGACCCACCCGAGGACCACAAGGCCTATCTGCACCGCTCGGGCCGCACCGCTCGCGCCGGGGAGACCGGGGTCGCGGTCACCTTGCTGCTTTGGAACCAGCTGGTCGAGGCGGAGGTGATCCAGCGCCGACTGGGGCTTCGGATCCCGATCGTCGAGATCTTCTCCAACGACCCTCGCCTGGCCGATCTGGCCGCGTGGGAGCCCGACCCCGCGGACAGCGTGCTCTGAGCGCACCCGCTCGCCCGTGGGCCCGCCATTCATGACCGTTTCCCCGCCGGCCTCGCTCCGCACCTGGTCGTCACGCAGCGAGCCCTTCGAGCGGGTCCTCGCGGTGGCGGCCCACCCAGACGACATCGACTTCACCTGCTCGGCCACCGTGGCGGGCTTCGTCGGCCTCGGCATCGAGGTCCGGTATTGCATCGCAACCAACGGCGAGGCGGGAGGCTCGGACCGGGCCCAGACTCGCGAGGAGATGGCCCAGATCCGCCAGGACGAGCAGCGGGCCGCGGCAGCTTCGGTCGGTGTCCACGAGGTGACCTTCCTCGGGTACCCCGACGGCCGCCTCGAAGCCACGATCGAGCTACGCCGCGACATCTCCCGGGTCATCCGCCGGTTCCGCCCGGATCTCGTCATCGCCCCTTCGCCGGAGCGCAACTGGTCGGTGATCTACGCGAGCCATCCCGACCACCTGGCCGCCGGCGAGGCGGCGATCGACGCGGTCTACCCCGATGCCCGGAACCCCTTCGCCCACCCTGAGCTCCTCGAGGAGGGCCTCGAGCCGCACACGGTCCCGAACCTGTGGGTCATGGCGGGCCCCAACGCCAACCTGGCGGTCGATACCACCGAGTGGCTGCCCCAGAAGGTCGCCGCGCTGGCCTGCCACAAGAGCCAGGGTGCCGATCACCCCGACATCGAGGTCCGGATGCGCGAGTGGGGCCGGAGCAACGCCGCGACCGCCGGCCTGCCCGATGGGCGACTGGCCGAGCTCTTCTGGTCGCTGCCGACGGGGTGATTCAGCGCCCCAGCTGGCGCAGCACGTATCGCAGGATGCCGCCGTTGCGGTAGTACTGGGCCTCGGTCTCGGTGTCGATCCGGACCGTCACCGCAAACTCGACCTTCGTGCCGTCGTCGCGCCGAGCGGTCACCTGCACCTCCTTGGGGATGGTGTGGTTGAGCTCCTCGAGGCCCGTGATCGAGTACACCTCGTGGCCGTCGAGGCCCAGGCCCTGTGCGCTCTCGCCCGCCGCGAACTGCAGCGGGAGCACGCCCATGCCGATCAGGTTCGTGCGGTGGATGCGCTCGAAGCTCTCGGCGACTGCGGCCTTGACCCCGAGGAGGTTCGGACCCTTGGCCGCCCAGTCGCGGCTCGATCCGGTGCCGTACTCCTTGCCGGCCAGGACGAGCAGTGGCACGTGCTCGTCCTGGTAGCGGACCGACGCCTCGTAGATCGTGGTCTCGTTGCCCTCCGGGAGCTCCAGGGTGAACCCCCCTTCGGTCCCGGGCGCCAACCTGTTGCGGAGCCGGATGTTGGCGAACGTGCCCCGCACCATGACCTCGTGGTTGCCCCGGCGAGTCCCGTAGGAGTTGAAGTCGGCGCGCTCGACACCGTGTTCGGTCAGATAGCGCCCGCCGGGCGTCGAGGGACCGATCGAACCGGCGGGGGAGATGTGGTCCGTGGTGACGCTGTCGCCGAGGAGAGCGAGCACCCGTGCGTCTTCGATGTCTGCGACCGGCGTGGGACCCTCACCCATGTCGTCGAGGAACGGCGGTCGCTTCACATAGGTCGACTCGGGGTCCCACGAGAAGGTCTCGCCCTGGGCGACGGGGATCTCCCTCCAGCGCTGGTCGCCCTCGAAGACCGCGCCATAGCGGCTCCGAAACATGTCGGATCCGAGCGAGTCACGGATCGTCTGCGCGATCTCGTCCTCGGTCGGCCACAGATCGCGCAGGAACACCGGCTGGCCGTCGGAGCCCGTCCCGAGCGGCTCGTTGACGAGATCGACATTCATAGATCCCGCGAGTGCGTAGGCCACCACGAGCGGCGGTGACGCGAGGTAGTTGAGCCGGACGTCGGGATGGATGCGCCCCTCGAAATTCCGGTTGCCCGAAAGGACCGCAGCCGCCGAGAGGTCTCCCGACTGGATGGCCTCGGAGACGCCCTCCTTCAAGGGGCCCGAGTTGCCGATGCAAGTAGTGCAGCCGAAGCCGACGAGATAGAAGCCGAGCGCGTCGAGGGACTCGATCAGGTCGGCTCGTTCGAGGTAGTCCATGACCACGCGCGAGCCCGGTGCGAGCGACGTCTTCACCCAGGGCTTGGCGGACAGGCCGCGTTCGACGGCGCGCTTGGCGAGCAGTCCGGCGCCGACCATCACCTGGGGATTCGAGGTGTTCGTGCAGCTGGTGATGGCAGCGATCACGACATCACCGTCGCGCACCTGGGCGACCCCGTCCTCGGCACCTCCCGAAACGGGCGCCGCCTTCGGGCTGCGCCCGAGGGCGTCCCGGTAGGCCTGGGCCGCCTCCCGCAAAGGCACGCGGTCCTGGGGCCGGGACGGGCCGGCCAGGCTCGGCTCGACCGTCGAGAGGTCGAGCTCGACAAGCTCGGTGTATTCGGGCTCCTCGCCCCCCGGCGCGTGCCAGAGGCCCTGGGCCTTGGCATACGCCTCGACGAGCGCCAGGTGCTCCTCGTCACGCCCGGTGAAGCGCAGGTAGGAGATCGTCGTTTCGTCGATCGGGAAGATCGTGCAGGTCGCGCCGTACTCGGGGGTCATGTTGCCGATCGTCGCCCGGTTCTCGACCGGGACCGAGGCGATCCCGGGACCGAAGCATTCGACGAACTTCCCGACGACCCCGTGCTGGCGCAGCAGCGCAGTGATCGTGAGGACCAGGTCCGTCGCCGTCGTCCCTTCCGGCATCCGCCCGTCGAGCCGCAACCCGACCACCTGCGGCACCACCATCGAGTAGGGCTGACCGAGCATGGCCGCTTCGGCCTCGATCCCACCGACCCCGAAACCGAGCACCCCGAGGCCATTGACCATCGTCGTGTGCGAGTCCATCCCGACCACGGTGTCGGGGTAGGCCGTCCCGTCGTTGTCGAACACCACGCGGGCCAGGTACTCGAGGTTCACCTGGTGGCAGATGCCCGTTCCGGGCGGCACCACCCGGAAGTTCTCGAATGCCTGCTGGGCCCACGCCAAGAGCTGGTAGCGCTCGAGGTTGCGCTGGTACTCGATGTCGACGTTGTCGTCGAAGGAGCGTGTGGTGCCAGAGCGCTCGGCGATGACCGAGTGGTCGATCACGAGCTCGACCGGGACCAGGGGGTTGATCCGCTTGGGATCACCTCCGAGCTCGGCGATGGCGGCGCGCATGGCTGCGAGGTCGACCACCGCCGGCACGCCCGTCAGGTCCTGCATGAGCACGCGCTCGGGACTGAAGGCGATCTCCCTGGCCGGCTCACCCGAGCCGCCACGCCCGGCATGGGAGGCCCACGAGGCCAGACCGGCGACGTCCGAGGCGCTCACCCGGACGCCGTCCTCGTGGCGCAGCAGGTTCTCGAGCAGCACCTTCAACGAATAAGGGAGCCGTGCCACCCCGAGTCCGGCGAGCTCGTCACCGGTCAAAGAGAAGATCTCGAACTGTCGGTCGCCGACGCGCAGCGCGGAGCGCGCCCCGAAGCTGTTGGGGTGGGAGGGGGAGATCGCCATGGCTCCATTCTGCCCCGGGCCGGGCTCGGATCTGACCGGGCGCGCTGGCGTTCCATCCGACCGAGGTGAGGGCGTCGAGATGCGAAGATGGACCATGGACGACGTGCGCACGGACCTCGAACGGCGTCTCGAGCGCGCCTTTGCCGTCGTGCACCCCGGGTCGGACCCGGTGCTCCGACCCTCAGGTCGCGCCGATCTCCAGGCGAACGGCGCCATCGCGGTGGCCAAGTCCCTCGGTCGGGATCCGGCCGACGTGGCACGCGAGATCGTCGAATCCCTTGACATCGCCGACATCTGCGACGAGGTCGAGATCAGCGGCAACGGCTTCATCAACCTCACCTATTCGTCGGAGTATTTGGCCGAGCGGCTGGCGGCCATGGCCGGCGACGAGCGCCTCGGGATCGGGTTCACCACTGCGCCCGAGGTCGTGGTCGTCGACTATTCAGCGCCCAACGTGGCCAAGGAGATGCACGTCGGCCACCTGCGCACGACGGTCATCGGCGACGCACTGGTGCGGATGCTCGCCTTCTTGGGTCACGACGTTCGGCGCGAGAACCACATCGGTGATTGGGGCACGCCCTTCGGGATGCTCATCGAGCACCTGATCGAAATGGGCGAGGAGGCCGGAGCTCACGAGCTTTCGACCGGGGACCTGACCTCCTTCTACCAACAGGCGCGGGCGTCCTTCGACGCCGACCCCGAATTCGCCGAGCGGAGCAGGCGACGGGTGGTCCTGCTCCAGTCGGGCGACGAGGAGACCCTTCGGCTCTGGCGTGCCCTGGTCGCCGAGAGTGTCCGCTACTTCGACGTCGTGTACGAGAAGCTCGGCGTCCTGCTCACCGACGACGACATCGTGGGCGAGAGCTATTACAACGACATGCTGGCGAGCGTGGTCGAGGAGCTTGATGCCAAGGGGCTTGCCGTCGTGCACGAGGGGGCGAAGTGCGTCTTCCCGCCAGGGTTCACCAACCGGGAGGGTGATCCGCTTCCGCTTATCGTCCAGAAGTCCGACGGCGGCTACGGCTACGCGGTCACGGACCTGGCCGCCATTCGCCACCGGGTCCGTGATCTCGGCGCCCGGCGGATGCTCTACGTGGTGGGCGCTCCCCAGACCCAGCACTTCCAGATGTGCTTCGCTGTCGCTGCGATGGCGGGCTGGATGACCGGGGGGGTCGAGGCCGAGCACGTCAGCTTCGGCAGCGTCCTCGGCGCGGATCGGCGGATGCTGGCGAGCCGCAGCGGTGGCGCGGTCAAGCTCGTCGAGCTGCTCGACGAGGCGATCGAACGTGCGAACGCCGCCATCGAGGAACGTCGCGCCGCTGACCCCACCAGCGTCTCGTCAGCCGCTGACGCCGAGATCGCCCGAATGGTCGGCATCGGTGCCGTGAAGTACGCGGACCTCTCGACTGACCGCGTGCGCGACTACGTCTTCGATTGGGACCGAATGCTCGCCTTCGAGGGCAACACGGGTCCCTATCTGCAATATGCGCACGCAAGGATCCGCTCAATCTTTCGACGAGGTGAGGTCCCGGTCCCGGCGCCGCTCGCGCCGCACCTCGGCGACCCCCACGAGCGGGCCCTTGCTCTCGCGCTCTTGTGGTTCCCCGTCGCGCTCGATGAGACGCTCGCGAGCTACAGCCCCCACAAGCTCTGCGGCTACCTCTTCGAGGTGGCCTCGGCGTTCACCTCTTTCTACGAGAACTGTCGCGTGCTCGTCGATGACGAGCGTGTACGAGCAAGCCGCCTCGTCTTGTGCGACATCTCGGCTCGAGTGCTCCGGCTCGGCTTGTCCTTCCTCGGGATCGAGGCTCCCGATCGAATGTGACCGAGGCGGCCGAGGGGGCCCGTCCTCGGTCCGGCCGAGCAGGCCGGCCCCCCAGGACACACCCGTGGGCACGACGGCGCCGCCGTGACGGCTCGCGCTTACGCGGGGCTCGACGCGGGCGCCCGGAGGTAGCGCTCGAGGAAGAGGACGACGAGGTCCGACGTACGGCGCCCGAACATCGGCTCGGCGTCGAAACCGTGCACCGCCTCGGCGAAGACGTGCAGCTCGGTGGGCACCTTGTGGCCGGCCAGCGCCTCGTACATGACGAAGCTCGCCGAAACCGGCACCACCTTGTCGTCGGACCCGTGAAGCAGCATCGTGGGCGGAAACGTCGGCCCGGCCAGGTTGAGCGGACTGGCCAGCTCCGCGAGCTCGGCCGTCGGCTCGTCGGACAGGGCCTCGATCGGGACGCCGCCGTGGCGACGCTCGCCTAGGTAGAAACGTGTCGGAGGGTAGGCGGCGATGACGGCGTCGACGGTCGTGTCGATCCCGGCGTTGCCGCCCTCGCCCTCGAATTCGGGCGCATTGGGTGAACCTGCAGCGAACAGCACCAGGTGCGCCCCCGCCGAGTGGCCCTGGAGGGCGATGCGGTGGGGATCGATGCCGAGCTCCTCGGCGTTTGCCCGCATCCAACGCAGTCCCGCCTTCACGTCGTGCACCTGGGCCGGCCAGGGCGACTCGCCGACGAGGCGGTACTCGGTCGCGACGCAAAGGAAGCCGGACCGGGCGATCCTGAGCCCGTACCCGCGCAGCTGGGTCTTGTCGCCCTGGCGCCACCCACCTCCATGCACGAGGAGGACGGCACCGCGCCCGGTCTGCTCGCCCGGGGGCACGAAGACGTCGCAGCGAAGCTCGCGCCCGTTCCCGGTTCCGAATGCCACGTCCTCTCGGACCTCGACCCTGTCGCCAACCATGGTTCCCCCTCGAGACGCCTTGGGCACGAATGTATCTGTGCGGTCGTGTCCCGGACCCTCGGCGCCCAATGGTGACTCGACCTACGATCGCCGTTGTCGAACACGTGGGGTTCAGGCCCCCGACCAGGGAGGACCGATGGTCGAGTACGACGGACGCCGATATCCGACGGTCTGCCCCTACCTCTTCTACGAGGACTGCGAGGCGGCCCTCGAATGGCTGGCACGAGCCTTTGGCTTTGTCGAGCGCATGCGCTCGACGGACGAGTCGGGCACCATCCGGCACTGCGAAATGCGTTGTGGGGAGGCGGTCTTGATGCTGGGGACGCCCGAGCACTTCAAGGCGCCAGTCGACCCCATTACCGTCGGCATGTACGTGCACGTGGAGGACGTGGACGCGCACTACGCACGAGCACTTGGGGCAGGTGCCACGGTGCAGGGTGCACCCGAAGACATGGCCTACGGGGTGCGCCACTACGGCGCTCTGGACCTTGCCGGTCACCAGTGGTGGTTTGCCACGCCGCTCGCCACCTAAAAGGGCGTCCTGATCGATGCCGAGCTCTTGTCGCGATGGCGTCGGCGAGGCGGCGGGACGCCCTCGTGCAGTCCCTCGAGGGTCGAGAAGCGCACACGTGGCCGCCCAGGCGTCATCGTCGGTGAAGTCATAGCCTTCGACGGTGGCATTGGAGGATATCGGACCGCTCTCCGAAGAAGAGTTCCGAGCCATCTACTCGAAGGTGCCGCGGCTGACCGTGGAGGTCACGGTGCGCGACGAGCGCGGCGCCGTGTTCTTGACGAAGCGCGCCCATGGGCCTTGCCAGGGCCTCTGGCACATCCCTGGGGGCACCGTCTTCTATGGAGAGCGACTCGTCGCTGCGGTGCGGCGGGTCGCGGCCCGTGAACTCTCGATCGAGGTCCAAGGCTCGGAGTTCCGTGGCGTCATCGAGTATCCGTCGCATTTCGAGCACGGCCTGGGGTCCCCCGTCGGCTTGGTGTTCGAGGTCGTTGCCTATTCGGGCGAGCCGCGTGCAGGAGACGAGGCGTCGGAGGGCGGTTGGTTCACGACGCTGCCGTCACCCATGCACGCCGACCAAGACGCGTTCCTCCTCGACCATCACCTGGTATCGGGCTGAGCGGGTGCCGGGCCTCGCCCACCATGCGCGCCAAGGACGGTCTTAAGGGCTTCAGGTTCGCTCGTCGATCTGGTTCCTTGCGCGTATCGTGAGCGATGCATGACTGAGCCGGCAGGTGAGACCGATGCCTTTCGCGACCTCGGCGACGCGCTCGCCCGATACATCCGGCCCGACACCTCCCCGCTCGGCATCCGCATGCTCGTGCCCGGCGAGCCGGTGCCCGACGGCGTCCGGATCCCGAGCCGGGACCTGGGGGAGCACTGGATCGTCTGCCAGTCGATCGGCATCGCCCGCCGCTATGGGTGGTCCATCGCCGTTGGCAAGCAAGACGTGATCTGCCCGCTCGCCGCTGTCTCGTTTGGCTTCCGCGCACCCAACGCTCGATACGAGGCCGGCGAGGCAGCACTCGGCATGTATTGCAGCGACCCGGACGCCGCCGAGGCACTGGAGTCGGCAACGTGGCGCTTTTCCACGGGCCGTTTCGAGCGGCTTTGCGTGGCGCCGCTCGCGAGAATGACCTTCACGCCTCAGGTCGTCGCGGTGTACGGGAACAGCGCCCAGGTGATGCGCCTCGTGAACGCCGCCTTGCATGCCCGCGGGGGTCGCATCGAGAGCTCCTCGGGCGGGCGGCTCGATTGCGCAGAGCTTGTCATCCAGACAATGCAGACCGGGGAGCCAAAGGTGGTGTTGCCGTGCAATGGGGACCGGGTCTTCGGGATGGCCCAAGACACCGAGATGGCCTTTGCGTTTCCCGCCGACCGAGCGGCCGAAATCGTCTCCGGCCTTGAAGCGACGCACAAGGGAGGCGTTCGCTTCCCGATTCCGGTCGCCATGCGCACCACGGTGACGATGCCGCCCAAGTACCGCGAGCTCTTCGACTCGCTCGGCGAAGCCGACTCGTGAGCGGTCGAATCGAAGCGTTCCGGGACGCCCCCTGAGGGGCCCGCCCGCGGCGCGTACAGCGGTCCCCCGCAGGGATGCCTGGTGACCACCTACGCGGCGTGGTTGGCCGCTAGACTTTACGTACTAGTACGCAATATCACAGGAAGGTCCGCCATGACGGCAAGCCTCGAGGTCATCGTCGGGATCCTCGTGGTGGTGCTCTTGGCGTTCACCTCGGTGGCGCTGTGGGTCGGATTGGCCGCGCTCTTCGGCGAGCGGCTCGGAAGGTGTCCGCGTTGTGGGCGGCGGGCGCTAACCGTTGGTGGCTGCTTGCATGCTGCTGGGTGTCCGCCGTCCTTTTACGAACACATCGAGCACCTTGGGCACGTCATGCGCGCATGGGCCGATGAGGTGC
This sequence comes from Acidimicrobiaceae bacterium, assembly GCA_027306525.1. GTDB lineage: Bacteria > Actinomycetota > Acidimicrobiia > Acidimicrobiales > RAAP-2 > Palsa-461. The sequence continues at coordinate 7,121 of DAHUZM010000130.1, read as the reverse complement.
ACCTCCGCCATCATTGACCTGGGGGTCTGAGTCCCGCGCCGACCTCGAGATCGGGCGCTCGACGATCTCCCGATGGCTTGCTTGTAAGACTGAGCAGATGCCTACAGCGGAGCGACCCGCGCACGGGTGGGAGGAGTGGACGTGGGACGAGACCGTCTTTCGGGGAGCGGCGGCTCACTATCGTCGGGGACGCAACCCCTACGCCCCTGCGTTGGCCGACGCGCTCGCCGAGCATCTCCAACTCGACGGCCGCGGTCGGCTCCTTGATGTCGGTTGTGGACCCGGCATCGTCGCGCTGCTCCTCGCGCATCTCTTCGAGGAAACCGTCGGTCTTGATCCTGATCCGGACATGTTGGCCGAGGCAAAGCGGGTGGCCGCCGAAGAGCAGGTGGTCAACGTCGACTGGGTGCAGATGCGGGCGGAGGAACTGCCAGGCTCCCTGGGCACCTTCCGGGTGATCACCTTCGCACAGTCCTTTCATTGGATGGATCGCCCGCGGGTGGCTGCGGCGGTCCGCCAGATGCTCGACGGCGACGGTGCCGTCGTCCAGGTCGATCCCTTGCACACCGAGCCGTCTAGCCGAGAGGCGCCAGGCGGACTCCACCCGCCGGTGCCCGAGGCGGCGATCGATGCGTTGCGTCGCCGCTGGCTCGGGCCCGACCGCCGGGCCGGACAAGGGTTCCGCAACACGTCACCGGGTGAGGAGGACGCAGTGTTCCAGGCGGCGGGTTTCGCTGCCGAGCAGATCGTGATCGTGCCCGATGGCCGGACGCTCTCCCGTTCCGTTGATGACGTTGTGGCTTCCGTGCTTTCCACCTCATCGACGGCACCGCATCTCTTTGGAGAACGATTGGGAGAGTTCGTCGAAGAGCTGCGGGCCCTGCTGCTCGAAGCCGCCCCTGGGGGCCGCTTCAGCGTGAAGCTCTTCGACAACCGATTGCGAATTCGCAGGCCCAGCGAGGCAGCCTGAAGGGCCCCGACGGGCACGTCGGGCGACCACACGGGGTCCCCGAGCCCATCGCCACGCGAGGGGAACCGGCCTGCCGTGGTCGGGTTCGACAGGTCCGCAATGGTCACGCTTCGCCCGAGCTGCCGGCTCCACCACACCGGCACCGGGAACGCCCATGGCGGCTGGCGGGTCGCCATGTCCATCGGCGACCTCGACATCGAGATCGTGGGGCGAGAGGGATCACCACTGCGCAGGTTGGTCCTGGAGCCGATCAAGGACGACCAGAACATCCCTTGAACAGGCGGTCTACGATGTCCTGACACATCGGTCCTCGATGTTGCGACATCACACGGCGCCCCAGGCAGGACTCGAACCTGCGCACCCGGCTCCGGAGGCCGGTGCTCTATCCGCTGAGCTACTGGGGCTGAGTCAGATCACCGTATCGTGTTCACCCATGATCTCTCGCCGTGCACCGGGTGGTGAGAGGTCTCTGGCCGGACAGGCGCCCAGCGATCCGATCTCGATGTCGCTGCTGCCCGACTCGGCGGCCCTGGACCCGGCCGGCCGACTGTCCGTGGGCGGACTGGACCTCCTCGCTCTGGCGGAACTCCACGGCACGCCCCTCTTCGTCTATGACGAGGCGCACATCCGGGCCCGCTGCGCCGAAGCCGTGGCCGCGTTCGGCGACGGGGTCGCCTATGCGACCAAGGCCTTCCTCTGCAAGGCAATGGCCCGGCTCGCGTACGAGGAGGGCATGTGCCTCGACGTCGCTACCGGCGGCGAGCTCGAGGTTGCTTTGGCCGCCGGGGTGCCTGCGTCGAGGCTGGTGCTCCACGGCAACAACAAGTCCGAGGCCGAGGTTGCCCGCGCGCTCGATGTCGGCGTCGGGCGTATCGTCGTGGACTCCTTCGACGAGATCGCGCTGATCGGTCGGCTCACCGACTCTCGGGCGTCCGGCGATCCAAGGCCGCGGGTGCTCGTGAGGGTGACCCCGGGTGTCGAGGCCCACACCCACGAGTTTGTGCGGACTGGTCAGGAGGACACGAAGTTCGGTTTCTCGGTCGCATCCGGCGCGGCCACGGAGGCCGTCGCCGCGCTGGAACTGATGGGAGGGGTTGAGCTGGTCGGTGTGCACGCGCACATCGGCAGCCAGGTGTTCGACGTGGAGTCCTTCGAGAGCGCCGCGGAGGTGCTCGGCTCGTTCGCCGTGTCGCTCGGACTTCCGGAACTCGTGATCGGTGGTGGCCTCGGCGTCGCTTACGTGCACGGCGAGCATGCACCTTCGATCACTGAGTGGGCACAGGCCACGCGGGCGGCTCTCGCCAACGTTGGCCTGCCCGCGGACATCAGGGTGTCTGCGGAGCCCGGTCGAGCGATCGTGGCGTCCGCCGCGATCACGCTGTACCGGGTCGGCGCCATCAAGGAGCTCCCGGGGATCCGCACGTACGTGGCCGTCGACGGCGGCATGAGTGACAACCCGAGGCCCGTGCTCTACGGGAGCGGCTACGAGGCGTTCTTGCCGCGCGAGGCGGCGGCGGAGCGCCCGCGCGCCGTTCGAATCGTGGGAAAGCACTGCGAGACCGGCGACGTCGTGGTCGACGAGGCGCATGTCCCTGCCGACCTCGCCGTCGGCGACGTGCTCGCGACACCAGTGACCGGCGCGTACGGCTATTCGATGGCATCCAACTACAACAAGGTGCCTCGACCGCCGGTGGTGTTCGTCTCTCGGGGCGAAGCGCGCGTCGTCGTCCGGGGTGAGACCGTGGAGGACTTGCTCCGCCTCGACGCCTGAGCCGCCAAAGGGCCAGGTCGCGGGCCGAGGGTGGGGAGGCCGTGGGGGATGAGGCGGTACGTTTGTCGGATGCGCCCCGAGCCGAGCGACACCGGCAATGTGCGCGTCGCCCTCCTCGGATGCGGGAACGTCGGCACGGCGCTGGTCGAGATGCTGGCCTCGCCGAGCCGGTCCGACGACCTCGCCCTCGCGGCAGGCGCCCGGCTCGACGTCGTTGGCATTGCGGTACGCGACCTCGACGCCGTCCGCTCGGGCACCGGCGGTTTCCCCGTCCATTTGCTGACCCAGGACGCAAAGGGCCTGGTCGAGCGGGAGGACGTGGACGTGGTGGTGGAGCTGATCGGCGGGCTCGACCCGGCCCATCAGCTGGTCGAGGCGGCGCTCAACGCCGGCAAACCCGTGGTGACCGGGAACAAGGCGCTTCTCGCAAGGTTCGGTGCCGATCTGGCCGAGCTCGCGGCGGCACGTGGTGTCGACCTGCTCTACGAGGCAGCGGTCGGAAGCGCCATCCCCGTGATCCGCCCCCTGCGCGAGTCGCTCGCCGGCGAGCGGATCTCGCGGGTAATGGGGATCGGGAACGGGACCACGAACTTCATCTTGAGCGCCATGGCTCATGACGGAGCGAGCTATGACGAGGCGTTGGCCGAGGCACAGGCCCTCGGGCTTGCCGAAGCCGACCCCTCGGCCGACGTCGAGGGCGCCGACGCCGCAGCGAAGGCGGCGATCCTGGCCAGCCTCGCCTTCGGCGCCAACGTCGTCGTGGGCGATGTCCACTGTGAGGGGATCACGCACGTGACCCAGTCCGACGTGCGTTACGCGCGTCAGCTCGGCTATGTGATCAAACCGCTTGCCATCGCCGAGCGCGTCGATCGCGCCTCTGCCATCTCGGTCCGCGTGCACCCGGCGCTCGTGCCCCATGATCACGCGCTTGCCTCGGTGAATGGCGCCTTCAATGCCGTATTCGTCGAGGGTGAGGACTCTGGCGAGATGATGCTCTACGGCCAGGGTGCCGGTGGTCGCGCTGCGGCGAGCGCGGTGTTGGGTGATCTGATCGTGGCGGCCCGCCACCTTCGTCAGGGCGTCTCGACCCCCCCGGCGTCGCGCCGCATCGCCGTGCGCGTGGTGCCGGTTGCCGAACTCTCCTGTCCCTTCTATCTGTCCATGGATGTGGTCGATCGGCCGGGCGTGCTGGCCGCAGTCGCCCAGGTCATGGGCGAGCACGGTGTCTCGATCCGCTGGATGGAGCAAAAGGGCCTCGGCAACGAGGCACGTCTCATCTTTCTCACCCACGAGGCGCTCGAGGGCGCAGTCGCCGCCACCGTCAGGGAGTTGAGCGGGTTGAAGGTGGTCGATCGCGTCGGCGCAGTGCTGCGGGTCATCGGCTCCGAGGACTCGGGTCCTGGGCACGACGCGTGATGGGCGGCTGGCGGGGGGTCGTCGAGGAGTATCGCGAATACCTCCCGATCGAGCCCGGCGCGCCAGTGGTCACACTGCTCGAGGGCGGCACGCCGCTCCTGGCGGCACCACGGCTCTCGGAGCGGGTCGGGGCGTCCGTGTACCTGAAGGTCGAAGGGGCCAATCCCACAGGGTCCTTCAAGGATCGCGGCATGACCGTGGCCATCTCCCAGGCGCTCGGATCGGGGGCCAAGGCGGTCGTCTGCGCATCGACCGGCAATACGTCGGCGTCGGCCGCCGCTTATGCGAGCCGGGCTGGCATGCGCTGCGTCGTGCTCATCCCCGATGGCTACATCGCCTTGGGCAAGCTGGCTCAGGCGCTGATCCACGGGGCCAAGGTGCTCCAGGTCAGGGGCAACTTCGACCAGGCGCTCGAGATCGTGCGCGAGCTTCCCGATCGGGCGCCGGTGACGGTCGTGAACTCGGTCAACCCGTTCCGCATCGAGGGACAGAAGACGGGGGCATTCGAGATCGTCGACGTGCTCGGCGACGCTCCCGACGTCCACTGCATCCCCGTTGGCAACGCCGGCAACATCACGGCGTATTGGCGCGGCTACCTCCAGTACAAGGAGGCGGGCCTCTCGACGCGGCTTCCTCGCATGCTCGGGTTCCAAGCGGCCGGTGCGGCGCCCATCGTGCTCGGCCACGTGGTGGAGGAGCCGGAGACCGTTGCCACTGCGATCCGCATCGGCAACCCGGCCAGCTGGTATTCGGCGAGCGCAGCGGCGGCCGAGTCGGGAGGATCGATCACCTCGGTGACCGACGAGCAGATCCTCGCGGCCTACCGTTTCTTGGCCGAGGAGGAGTCAGTGTTCTGTGAGGCCGCTTCCGCGGCCTCGGTCGCCGGACTCATCGCGACTGGGGTGCCCGAGGGGTCGACCGTCGTGTGTGTGTTGACCGGGCACGGCTTGAAGGATCCGGATCTCGCGATCGGCCAGATCGAGGTGCCGAGCGTGGTCGACGCCGATATCGAGGCGATCGTGGCCCAGCTCGACTGAGGCGGGAGGCCGATCTCAGCGCGAAGCGACAGCGTGGCGGGGATGGGCGAACCGTGGCTGGGCGAGATACCCGGAGATCATGTCCTTGCCCATGGGTCGAGCGAGCAGGAATCCCTGACCCGTGTCGCATCCTTCGGCTTGGAGCAGGCGGAGCTCGTGCTCCTGCTCGATCCCCTCGGCCACCGTTTCGAGGCCCATGGAACGGCCGAGCTGGACCATCGTGTGCAGGAGAGCCCGGCCTTGGGCATCGCCCGCCGCCACCACGAAGGACCGGTCGATTTTCATGACGTCGACGGGGAACTGGCGCAGGTAGGCGAGCGACGAGTACCCGGTCCCGAAGTCATCGATGGCGATCCGAACGCCGAGGCCCTTCAGCTGACGCAGCCTTCGCAGGGCTTCTTCGGCGTCGTGCATGAGCACGCTCTCGGTGACCTCGATGGTGAGGAACCGCGGCTCGAGCGAGGTCTCCTCCAGACAGGTGGCGACCTCGACGATGAACTCGTCGGTCGCGAGCTGGTGGGCCGAGGCGTTCACTGCCACCCGCAGCTGCATGCCCCGCCGATGCCACTCCATCGTGTCGCGGCAGGCCTGGAAGAGGACCTGACGGCCGACCGCTGCGATCATCCCGGTCTGTTCGAGGTGTGGGATGAAGTTCCCCGGCTCGACAACGCCGCGCTGGGAGTGCTGCCAGCGCAACAGGGTCTCGACGCTCGTGAGGGCCATGTCGCTCAGTCGGAAGATCGGCTGGTACACGAGGAAGAACTGGTTGGTCTCGAGCGCGACCCGCAGGTCCAGCTCGAGATCGAGCCGCCCTCTGGCGGCCGCGTGCATCGCGGGCTCGAACACCATGAAGCGCGCCTTGCCAGCGGCCTTGCCCTCGTGGACGGCGATCTCGGCATCGCGAATGAGCTCGTCCGCGCTGTCGCGCTGGCCCCAGGCGATGCCGATCGTGGCCGAGATCCGCAGCGGGACGCCGGGCTTCACCCCGATGAACGGTTCGACGAGCGACACCAAGAGCTTGCGGGCGATGGGATCGGGGCCCTCTTGAAGGGAGACCGCCTCCGCCAGCACCACGAACTGGTCGCCGCCGATCCGCCCCAGGGTGTCCGAGACCCGCAACGTGCCCTGCAAGCGCGACGCAATGGCGCGCAAGAGATGGTCGCCGGCGTTGTGGCCGAGCGAGTCGTTCACCGCCGTGAAGTTGTCGAGGTCGATGAAGAAGGCGGCGATCGGCACACGGTCGCGCTTGGCCCGGGCGAGCATCCGATCGGCGCGGTCGAAGATCAGATCGCGGTTGGGCAGCCCGGTCAGGGGATCGTGGAGGCTGCGGTGGCGGAGCTCGAGGGTCGTCTCCTCGGCCGCCTCGATGGCCCGCTCGCGGCTGCGGGCGAGCCAGGTGAGGATGAAGAACAAGAGCACCGTGAGGATCAGTCCGACGTCGAGCACGCCGAGCGCCTGCACCATCGGTGAGGCCGCCTCGGGAGCGATCCCGACGGTGACGGTCCATGGGCCGATGCCGGTCAAAGAGACGGTCCGGGTCAGCTGCTGCGCCTGTCTCGCGCCGGCCTTGATGAGCGTTGGTGTGCCCGTCGGGTTGTCGTAGGAGAGATGGACGGAGAGCCCGTTGACGCTCTGCACCACGGGCGCCGTCGCCTGGCTCGGGTCGACCAGCCCGGCGGTCCATCCGACCACGGCAGCGAGACGCTCGGCGACGGTCGCGGTTGGCTGTCCGGGGGCGTAGATCGGGATCGCCACCTCCAAGAGCTGGCTCACCGCTTGGTCGGGGTGGGTGTGTTCCGCCGAGACGGACTGGTCGAGCAGGGGGACGACCTCGCCGACCTCGGGGGTGTCGGTCGCGGCGGCAGCCTGCAAGAGCGGGGCGAAGGCACTCTTGCAGTAGTCGAATCCGGGGTTGAGCAGAGGCGCC
>DAHUZM010000120.1 GCA_027306525.1 Acidimicrobiaceae bacterium | reverse complement strand
ATGTCGAGGGCCCGGCTGGGAGCTCCACCGTGCAGTGGACCCGAGAGCGCTCCGATCGCCCCGCAGATCGAAGCGGCGAGATCTGCTTGGGTGGACGTGATGACTCTCGCCGTGAAGGTTGAGGCATTGAAGCCGTGGTCGGCCGCAATGATGAGGTATTGATCGATGGCCCGGGCCTGCTCGGGCGTCGGCTCCCTCCCGGTCATCATCCACAGGTAGTTGGCCGCGAAGGAGAGATCGTCACGTGGCTCGAGCGGCTGAAGTCCGTTGCGAAGCCGGTAGGCGGCGGTGAGGATCGTGGGCACGGCCGCCGACAGGCGGAGCGCCTCTTCGCGGACCGTCGCGGCGTCGCCGTCGGACACCGGGCGCCAGCCGAGTTCGGAGCCGAAGATCGACACGGCGGTCCGCAGGACGTCAAGTGGTGCCCCGTGCGCGATGGCCGGGAGCACTCCGGCCAGACCCTCGGGCATCGCCCGCAGTCCACGTACCTTGTCAGCGAACTGGCGCGCCTCGGACGGGTCAGGAAGCTTGCCCTCCATGAGGAGATGCCAGACGTCCTCGAAGGTGCGGACGGCTGCGAGATCGACGGCCGAGTATTGGCGATAGTGGTAGAAACCCTCGCGACCCCGGACGTCACCGATCGTTGTCGTCGCCACGATCACTCCCTCGAGACCCTTTGGTGCATCGGCGGCGTGCTCCCCGGCGGGGCGCAGGCTCGCCGCTGCGAAGAGGTCGCGCATGGAGACCACGCCCACGAGGGATGCGCCGTCGACGACCGGCAGATGGCGGTAGTGGTGGTGCGAAAGGCTGGTCCACGCGGCGCCCGCGTCCTCGTCGGGCCCGAGCACGTCGGGATGTGCCGTCATCCAGTCTCGGACCGTCTCGGCGCTTGGCGTCGCCCCAGCCGCCGCCGCCCGGAGCAGATCTCGCTCCGTGAGAATCCCGGCGACCTTGCCCTCGTCGATGACGACGACCGAGCCGATCTCCGCATTGCGCATCTCGCCGGCCGCGTCGGCGAGCGCGTCGCTCGCGTGACACGTGACGGGGGGCGAGGACATCAGATCACTGACCAACATGGGACCTCCCTCGAGCCGACCGGCTTCGTGCACACCCATTCTCGCGGGAGCCCGCAGCGATGTAAACATTGATCAAGTCAATGCACTACGGTGTTTCGGATGCCTGGCATGGTCACGAGCGAGGAAGCAGCCCGGCATCTCGGGGTGAAGCTGGCGACGGTCTACGCCTACGTCAGTCGGGGCCTGCTCGTCTCCCATCGGTCGGCAGACGGCCGACGGAGCCTCTTCGACATGGACGACGTCGACGCGCTCGCTCGCCGGCATCGCAGCGCGCAGCGCCCCGAGGGCCGGTTGGTCACGGTCGCGACCGCGGTGACCGAACTGCGCCCCGACGGGCCGCGCTATCGCGGCATTGGCGCGCCGGCGCTCGCGAGGACCGAGTCCTTCGAGCGCGTCGCCGAGTTGCTTTGGCAGGCCGACCCGGGCGACTGGAAACCGGCCGACTGCGGGCCAGCACCGCTTTCCTCGCTCGACGATCGGCTGCGCTGGGCCGTCGTCATGACCGGTGCGTCGGACGCCTTGCGCTCCGACCTGCGCCCGATTGGGGTGGCTCGTGCCGGTCGTTCCATCGTGGCGACCATGGTCGACGCGCTCGATCACGACGTCACTCCCCTGGCGAACGGCGAGGCATCGATCGCCGAACGGCTGACGTCACGCCTCGCCCCGGTCGCGAGCGGACCCCTCGTCGATGCCGTGCAGGCGGCGTTGATCCTGCTGGCCGATCACGAACTCGCGAGCTCGACGGTTGCCGTCCGCGTCGCGGCGTCCACCCGGGCGGACCCCTATGACGCCGTGCTTGCGGGCCTCGGGACGATGAACGGTCCGCTCCATGGGGGCGCGAGCCGCCAGGCGCACCGACTGCTTGTCGAGGCGCAACGGCGCGGCAGCGCGGCTGCGCTCGACGATGCGCTGCGATGGCAGGGGTGGGTGCCGGGGTTCGGGCATGCGGTCTATACCGACGGCGACCCTCGGTTCGACGTGCTGATGCCCTTCGTCGAAGCGATCGCCCCGAGGGCCCCCCAGCATGTCGCCGCTTCGGTCGTGGCCCTGGCATCTGCGCGGGGCATCCCCAAGCCGAACGTCGACCTGGCGCTCGGCGCCTTGACCTTCCTTGCGGGGATGAGCGAGGACGCTGGCGGCGCGATCTTCAAGATCGCGAGGGTCGCCGGGTGGCTCGCGCACTACCTCGAGGAGCTGGCCGAGCCTCCCCTTCGGTACCGGGCACGCGCCGTCTACGTCACCGCCAAGGACCCCGGGGCGACCAGGTGAACGGTCCGCCGGCGCAAGGCGGGAGCGGGACTACCTTGGCGGGCGTGGAAACCCGATACGAGCCGGTGCTCGAGCGTGCCGAAACGATGCTCGACGAGGTCGACGCAGCGCTCGGCCGGTTGGCCGAAGGCTCCTATGGGCTCTGTGCCTCCTGCGGCGGCCGGATCGCCGACGAGCGCCTGGCGGCCATGCCCACGGCCCTCGCCTGCGAGCTGCACGCCGTCTGAGCCGGCGCCGCCCCTACTTCTTGGTCTCCCAGAAGACCTCGGCGATCTTGTCGATCTCGTCGATCAGGCGTTGACCCACCGCCTCGTCGTTGGTCTTCTTGGCCTCGCCGGCCGACTTGGTGGCCTTCCAGAACATCTCGTGGAGTTGTGGGTACTTCTCCAGGTGCTCGGGCTTGAAGTAGTCGGTCCACAGCACCCAGAGGTGGTGCTTGACGAGGTCGGCCCGCTCCTCTTTGATGTTGATCGCCCGCTGGCGGAAGTCCGGATCGTCCGACGCGTTGTGCTTCTCTTGGATCGCCTTCACCGACTGGGCCTCGATGCGTGCCTGTGCGGGGTCGTAGACACCGCAGGGCAGATCGCAATGTGCGAACACCGCGTGGGGTGGGGCGATGCGGTCCATCGTGCGGAGCAGCCGGTCGATCATGGACATTCTGGGACTCCCTTCGGAGCTCGTTGATCGGGGTCCCACGGTGAAGAGTGAGTCTCCCGTGGTCGTCGATCCCACCTTACCCAGCACCGGGAAATGAAAAAAACCAACGGACCAGGCGCGACGCCCGCGCGCCGGAGAAGCCGGTGGATCGCCGGGGCCATCGGCGTATCCGCAGCCGCTGCGTGTGCGCTGACTCGGGTCGTCGTCTCGGGCGACAGCATGCGCCCGACGTTCGAGCCGGGCGACCGCCTCCTCGTGCTCCGACTGGCACATCGCCGGCCACTCCGGGCGGGCATGGTGGTGACGGTCCGCGACCCCCGGGCGGGCGAGCGGCGGGTGCTCGTCAAGCGGGTCATCGCGATCGGCGACGGGGGCATCGAGGTGCGCGGCGACAATCCGGTCGGGAGCACCGATAGCCGCGAGTTCGGCCGCGTCACGCTCGGTGAGGTGACGGGCCGGGTCCTCTACCGCTACGGGCCGCCAGCGAGGGCGGGTGTCGTGCGCTCGAGTGGGCATCGCCCCGGTACCCTCGAGCCGTGACCGGGGATCCCTCCCGCCGCTGGCACGACCTGGGCGAGTTCATCCGCCAGCAGCGCGGCTCGGCCCGACTGTCGCTCCGGCGGCTCTCGGAGCTTGCCGGGGTCTCGAACCCCTATCTGAGCCAGATCGAGCGTGGCCTGCGCAAGCCCTCGGCCGAGATCCTCCAGCAGATCGCCCGAGCGCTGCGCATCTCGGCCGAGACGCTCTATGTGCAGGCGGGAATCCTCGAGCCCCGTCTCGACGGAGACGACCTCACGAGGCGGATCCTCTCGGATGCCCACATTTCCGAGGACCAGAAGCAGGCTCTCGTGCAGATCTACCTTTCGTTTCGCAAGGAGCACGACACCCCCGAGCCACCCCCTGCCGAGGCTGGCTGAGGCGCTCGGACCAGGGGCGGGGGGGCGCCGGTAGGCTCAAAACCCGATGCGTCGGCTCGCCATTTTGTCCCTGCACACCTCGCCGCTCGCCCAACCGGGCACCGGGGACAGCGGTGGAATGAACGTCTACGTCCGCGAGCTCGCGGCCGCGATCGCACGCACCGGGGCCGACTGCGACGTGTTCACCCGGGCATCCTCACCGAGCCAGCCGGCGGTGATCGACGTAGAACCGGGTCTGCGGGTCCATCACGTGCTCGCCGGTGCCCCGGAGCCCATGCCCAAGGAGGCCCTCGTCGAGGTCGTGAGCGAGTTCACCGATCGCGTGCTCGGGGTCATGACATCGCCGAGCGGGCTGCGGCTGAGCGACGAAGAGGGGGGTCCCTTCGAGGCAGTGCACGCGAACTACTGGCTGTCCGGTCTGGCGGGGCACACCATCAAGCACGAGCTCGATCTCCCGCTCATGAGCACGTTCCACACCCTCGACCGGGTGAAGGCGGAGGCTGGCCCCGAGGAGGTCGAGGCGGACATGCCGCACCGGCGCGCCGAGGCCGAGGCGGCGATCATCGCCTGCTCGGACGCGGTGCTCGCTTCGTGCAGCGTCGAGGCCGACCAGATCGTCTCGCTCTACGGTGCCGACCCCGAGCGGGTCCGCATCGTGCCGCTGGGTGTGGATCACGCCTACTTCGCCCCCGGCGACCGGGCCCAGGCCCGCCGGTCCCTCGGGCTTCCCGCATCGGGCCCTCTCCTCCTCTTCGTCGGCCGGATCCAACCGCTCAAGGGTGCCGACGTCGCTCTCCGCGTCCTTTCCGAGCTCGACCGGCGCACTCCGAAGATGCGGCCCACCCTCGTCGTCGTGGGTGGGCCGAGCGGACCGCGGGGCGAGGAGTCCTATGACGAGTTGGTGCGCCTGATCGACGAGCTCGGCCTCGCCGGCCGGGTGCGCCTGGTCGATCCCCAGCCCCACGAGGTCATCTCGACCTACTACCGGGCCGCTGACGTCTGCCTCGTCCCCAGCCGATCGGAGTCCTTTGGCCTCGTCGCGCTGGAGGCGGCGGCGTGCGGCACGCCCGTCGTCGCTTCGGCGGTCGGCGGCCTCACGACGCTCGTCGACGATGGCGCGACCGGGTTCCTCGTCGAGGGCCGCGACCCGGCGGCGTTCGCGGCGGCCACGGCGGAGATCCTCGACGACCCGGCGCTCGCGGCGAGCATGGCACGGCGTTGCGCCGCCCGGGCGCTCGGCTACAGCTGGCGCGAGGCCGCAGACCGGCTGACCGCGCTGCACGACGAGCTGGCCGCCGGCCATCTCGTCCAGTGCTGAGCGCTCCTGGCGTGGGCGGCTGAGCCTTCGGTGCCGGTCGCGGATCTGCCCGAGGAGGACGAGCGCGCCGCAGCGGTGGCGGCGATCGACGCCTGGTCGGCGCGGGAGCTCGCCCGGGGCGAGGCGCTCGTCGCCGCCGAGCGCCAGGAGGTGACGGACCGCACCGCCACGCACCGGTGGTACATGCGCTTCAAGGGGGACGAGAAGGAGTACATCACCGTCTGGTTGACGCTCAACCAGCGGACCCTCCACCACGAGGCACAGTTCATGCCGGCGCCCGAGGAGAACAAGGAGGCGGTCTTCCAGTACCTCCTGCGGCGCAACGCCGAGCTCTACGCGATGGCGTTCTGCCTCGGTCCCGAGGACGCGGTCTACCTGGTGGGGCGGGTGGCGGCTGCCGACGTGAATGACGACGAGCTCGACCGCATCACCGGATCGTCGATCCACTACGTCGACGAGCACTTCCCGACGGCGATGACCCTCGGTTATCCCAAGCTCTACCGGCGGCGCCCGAGACGGGGCGGCGGGCGCCCGAGCAGTTAGCCTGCTGCGGTGCCGGTCAAGCTCCTGGTCATCGGGGGAGGGCGGATCGGCGGGGCGCTCGTGACCGGGCTCCTCGCGAGGCGATGGGCCGCCCCCGATGCGATCGCCGTCGTCGAGCCGTCGCGCGCCCGCCGTGACGAGCTGGCAGCGCTGCATCCGGGGCTCGTGCTCCTGGAGCTGGCGGAGCCCGACTCGGTGACCGCCGACGGCGGGGCAGTCCTCGCGGTGAAGCCCGACGTCGCCGAGTCGGTCTGCGCAACCAGTGCACACGCCCGTGCCCCCCGCCTCCTCTCGGTCGTCGCCGGGCTGTCCACCGACCGCATCGAGGCGGCGCTTCCCCCCGAGACCGCAGTGATCAGGGCGATGCCCAACACGCCGATCCTCGTCGGCGCCGGCGTGTCGGTCATCTCGGGCGGGAGCCGCGCCACGTCGAGCGATCTCGAGTGGGCCGAGGGTGTGCTCAGCGCGGTGGGGACCGTGCTGCGCCTGCCCGAGCGGCTGTTGCACGCCGTCACCGGCTTGTCGGGGTCGGGCCCTGCGTACCTCTACCTGGTGGCCGAGGCGCTGATCGAGGCGGGCGTCATGGCGGGGCTAGGCCGCGAGGCCAGCCGGATGCTCGTCACCGAGACGCTCCTCGGCTCGGCTCGGCTGTTGGCCGAGACGGGCGAGTCGCCCGAGCGCCTCCGGGCCGACATCACCTCGCCCGGCGGCACCACGGCGGCCGGCCTCCGCGCGCTCGAGTCGCGCGCCGTGCGCTCCGCGTTCATGGAGGCGGTCGCCTCGGCAACCGAGCGGTCGCGCCAGCTCGGTCACTAGCGCGCGCGGCGCCGCACCGGCGTAGTGTCGCGACCCTCTCGAGAGGGGGCGCCATGGACGAATCGAACCAGGGGTTGGCGACGCGGTTGTTGACCGTGAGCGAGGTGGCCCAGGCCCTGAGGGTGTCAAACATGACGGTTTACCGGCTGGTGTCGGCAGGAGCGCTCCCTGCGTTGCGGGTGGGCCGGTCGGTCCGCCTGCGCGCCGAGGATGTCGAGTCCTACATGAGCGGCAGGCTCATCAAGGCGGGCTGAGCCGGGTGCCGAGCGGGGCTCCCGACACCATCTTCTTCCTCTCTGACTACGGCAACCGCGACGAGTTCGCGGGCGTCGTGCGCGCGGTGCTCCGGCGCCTCGCGCCGTTGGTCACGGTGATCGACCTCACCCACGAGATCCCGCCCTTCGACGTGGCGGCGGGTGCCCGGGCCCTGCAGCGGGCCGTGCCTCACCTGGGCGATGGTGTCGTGCTCGGAGTGGTGGACCCCGGTGTCGGCTCGGCTCGCCGGGGCGTCGCCATGCGCGTCGGCGATGCCGAGCGCACGCGGTTGTACGTCGGGCCCGACAATGGGCTGCTCCTTCCGGCCGCCGAGTCCGAGGGTGCGACGATCGACGCCGTGGAGCTCCTTGCGCCACCGGGGGAGCCGGGCGCCGCCACCTTCGACGGGCGGGACGTCTTCGCGCCGGCCGCCGCGGTGCTGGCGCTCGGCGCACCCCTCGGCGACGTGGGCGAGCCCATCGATCCGACGTCCCTCGTGCGACTGCTCCTCCCGATGTCGCACCACTCGGTCCTCCCCGACGGCCGGAGGGTGCGGTGGTGCCAGGTCGACTGGGTCGACCACTTCGGCAACCTGCAGCTCGGGGCGTTCCCGAGCGAGGAGGACCCCGACGTGGTCGCGCTGGCCTGGCCCGAGGACGCCGGGGAGGCGCCGAGGAGCGTGGCCGATCGCATGGTGCGGCGCGTCCGGGCCTTCGCCGAGCTACGACCCGACGAGCTCGGGGTCATCGTCGACGCGAACGGGCGATTGGCGCTCGTCGTGCGGGAGGGCTCGGCCGCCGAGCTGCTCGGCATCGGCACCGGCGCCGTCGTCGGGATCGCGGAGCTGCCGACGTGACGGGCGGCGAACGCCCGCCCGAGCTGCGCGTCTCGCAGCGCGAACGCGATGAGGTCGCGGCGCAGCTCGCGAATTACTGCAGCGAGGGGCGCCTCACCTTGGAGGAGTTCTCAGAGCGCGTCGAGGTGGTCCTCGCTGCGAGGACCCAAGGGGAGCTGGACCGGGTGACCTCGGACCTCCCGGCGGGTGAGGTCGCCCCCTACGAGAGCCGACTGCCCACCTCGGGCTGGCTCGTGTCGTTCATGTCCTCGACGACCCGCCGTGGCCGCTGGCGGCCCCGCGGGAAGCTGCGTGCGGTCTCGATCATGGGCAGCGTCGACCTCGACCTTCGCAGCGCGGAGATCGACGTGCCCGAGCTCACGATCCACGCGTGGTCCGTCATGGGCAGCGTCCGGGTCACGGTTCCCGAAGGGGTCGCGGTCCACATGAGCGGGGTCAACATCATGGGCGACAAGTCCCAGAGGGTCTCCGACGCGCCCCTGTTGCCCGGGGCGCCCATCATCAAGGTGCGTGCCGTGCCGATCATGGGATCGGTCCTCGTACGCTCGAGACGGACCCGGCCCCGGCTCGGCGAGGAGCTGCGCTCGGCCGTCGAGGCGAAGGTCCGCGACCACGTCGAACGCGCGTCGTGGGGGCGGCCGTCTGTCGAGCGTCCCGGGCGAGGCGAGCACGGGTCCTCCAGCCAGGGCCCGATCGACGCGCGCGAGGCGCTGGCCCTCGCAGGCAAGATCCTCGAGCAGCTGTTCCCGCGGCCCGACGGACGCGGGACGCCGGGCCCCTCGGGCGTGCTGCGGCCCCCGAGCGGGACCGTGACGATCCTGTTCTGCGACGTCTCGGGCTTCGCCGAGATGACCGAACGCCTCGGGGACATCGCGTGCCAACGGCTCCTCGCGACGTACTTCGAGATCGTGCGCGAACAGGTGCAGGTCCACGGCGGTTACGAGGTGAAGTGCAACGCCGACGAGGCGATGGTGGCCTTCGACGGGGCCGGGCGGGCCGTGCGCTGCGCGATCGACATCCAGCGGGCGCTCGTCCGCTACAGCGCCGGGCATCGGGACCAGCCGATCCGCGCCCACATCGGCCTGCACACCGGCGAGGCCATCCAAGACGGCGGCGACTTCCTCGGTCGCACCGTGGTCCTGGCCAGTCGGATCACCGATGCCGCTGGGATGGGCGAGATCCTCGTCTCTTCGGTGCTGCGCGAGCTGACAGCCGGCCACGGCGACCTCAGCTTCGGCGAGGCGAGGACGGTGGTGCTCCAGGGGATCTCGGAGTCCCAGCGCCTCTTCCCCGTCCTTTGGACCTGAGCGGTCGGCCCGGCACCGGTCGCCGATACGATCGGCGTCGTGCCTGCTGAGCGCCCCGGGGGGCCGAGCCGGCGGATCCCCGAGGCCACCGTCGTGCGCTTGCCGGTCTACCGCAGGATCCTCTCGGACCTGCTCGCCGAGGATCGCCAGACGGTCCACTCCGAGCAGCTCGCCGAGCTCGCGCTCGTGAACGCCGCGAAGGTGCGCAAGGACCTCTCGCTCCTCGGGTCCTTCGGCACCCGGGGCACCGGCTACGACGTCGGCTTCCTCCTCGCCCAGATCGACCGGGCCCTCGGGGCCGAGGACGACTGGCCGGTCGTGATCGTGGGCATCGGGAACCTGGGAACCGCCCTCGTCAACTCCGAGGGCTTCAGCACGCGGGGGTTCCGCATTCTCGCCCTCTTCGACGCCGATCCGGCGGTGATCGGCCGGGTGGTGGGGGGGCTCGAGGTGCGACCGGTCGACACGCTCGCGCGGACCGAGGGCCTGGGCGACTCGACGATCGGGGTGGTGGCCACCCCGGCGGGGGCCGCCCAACAGGTGACCGACGCCCTGGTGGCGGTGGGCGTCCGGGCGATCTTGAACTTCGCCCCTCAGGTGCTCTCCGTCCCGGGCAACGTGCTGCTCCGCCACGTCGATCTCGGGACCGAGCTCCAGGTCCTGAGCTTCTTCCAGCTCCGCCGGCGGGCGGCCGACCGGGTCCGGGGCGCCAGGTGAAGGGACCGGTGACTGGCGGGGTCGCCGGGGGACCGGCACACTGGATCGCGGCCGGGAGACCATCTCCGGCCGGGTGGGCCGCAGCTCGGGCCCCCTCAGAGCGGCTCGACCACAGGAGGCCGGCCACGCCGTGTCCGTCGTCGTCGTAGGCCTCGAGCACAAGCGCGTGCCCCTCGACGTGCTCGAGCGGGTCTCGGTGAGCGGGGAGGAGATGGACGCGGCCCTCGCCGCCCTGGTCGCGCGCGAGAACCTGTCGGAGGTCGTGGTCCTCTCCACGTGCCTGCGCACCGAGGTCTACGCGGTGGTGGACCGGTTCCACGACGCCGTCTACGAGCTCCAGGAGTTCTTCGCGAAACGCGCCGAGGTGGCCGTCGAAGACCTCGAGTCGCTCTGCGCGGTGCGCTTCGACGACGACGTGGCGGTGCACCTCTTCTCGGTCGCGGCCGGGCTCGAGTCGGCGGTGCTCGGCGAGTCTGAGGTGCTCGGCCAGGTCCGCCGGGCCTGGGAGCGCTCCGAGGAGGCCCATGCCTCGGGCCCGGTCCTGGCTGGCCTCTTCCGCGAGGCCGTGCGCGTGGGGCGGCGCGCCCGGGCCGAGACGGGGATCGCCCGGGGCTCGACGTCCTTCGCCCATGCAGCGGTCGCCCTGGCCGCCGAGAGCGTGGAGGGCGGCCTGGCCGGTCGCGAGGTCGCCGTGATCGGC
>DAHUZM010000118.1 GCA_027306525.1 Acidimicrobiaceae bacterium | reverse complement strand
GGGTCGGTAGGAGCCCCACTCATAGTTGTCGAGCAACGACCAATGCAGGTAACCGCGGATGTCGAGACCCGAGACGATCCGCTCGTGGAGGGCGCTGAGCGCGCCGTCCAGGTATTCGATGCGCTCGTCGTCGTGCTCGGTCGCGATTCCGTTCTCGGTGACAACGATGGGAACGGCTGGAACGATCGCCGCCGCGGCGCTGAGCGCCTTTCCGATCGCCTCGGGATGGAATTCGTAGCCCATCTGGGTCCGGCGGACGTTCCTCGCGGCATCCGTTTCAGGTCCCACGACGTACCTCGAGTACGCCTGGATCCCGACGAACCCGTCGGGGGCCGACACGCGCAGGAAGTGGTCCACCAACGCGTCGTTCAGGCGTGCCGCGCGCGCCTCGGCTCCATCGATTCCCTCGAAGAGGAGGTGCGCGACCGTCCATCCCGAGGAGATGCCGCGCAGGCCGCCAAGGACCTCCTGCGCCGCTTGATGCGCCCTCGGGATTGCACGAGCGACGTCCTCGACGCTCCTCAGCAACTCGGCGGGGAGCACGGGCACGTCGTTGAGCGAGGTGAGCATCTCGAGGGAGGTCTTGTGGGCTCGGAGCGCCGAGGTGATGGCAACGATGTTCGGCTCGTTGAGCGTGCACACCCACTCGACGCCGTCAAGGATGGGTGCGACCCGGCGGACGAATTGGGCGAAGCTCGACGGCGCCTCGGGGCTCCGCCAGCCACCCTCCTTTGCGAACCACAGCGGCACGGTGAAGTGATTCAAGGTGACGACGGGGGTGATGGAGCGTTCGAGACAGGCCTCGATCATGTTGCGGTAGTGGGCGAGCATCGCCGCTGAGACGGCTCCCTTGACCGGTTCGATTCGGGCCCACTCAAGACTGAATCGATACGCGTTGAGCCCGAGATCCTGCACGATGTCGATGTCTTCGGGCCAACGGTGCAGGCTGTCGCATGCATCACCGGACGGCTCGCGGAAGGGCGAGCCCGGCGCGTACTCGAGCGGCCAAAGGTCCGAGGTGGTGTTGTTTCCCTCTATCTGATGGGCGGCCGTGGCCGCGCCCCAGAGAAACCCGTCGGGAAACGATCGCTCCACGTCACCTCCAAATCGACGCCGCACGAGAGGCGGGCGGAGGAAGCCTTGGTGCTCCGGGGACCATCATCCTTCGATTGTGGCGAGGAAATCGAGAACGCTGCGATTGAAGGCCTCGGGCTGATCGATGTTGCTGGCGTGCCCGGCGTCTTTGATGAGCACCTTGGTGGCGGTGGCGATGTGTTTGGCCATGTAGTCGGTCGCCGCGAAGAACGGGGTGTCCTTCTCGCCGACGAGAACGAGGGTCGGAACCCGTATCGAGCCGAGGGATTCGATGACCCGGGCATCGTGTTGGGTGAGGAGGCCCCGCGCGGCCAGGGCGAGGCCGGCGGCGTCTCGATGCACGTCTGGACGGGTCTCCGAGCGAGTCGCTAGCGCATCGAGACCCCGAGCCTCGAATGCCTCGGCGTTCGCGAGCGCCGATCGGTTCCACCCCTCGCGCCCCTCGTCTCGCCGATAGCCCGGACCGGTGTCGAACAGCATGAGCGCAAGGACCCGGTCGGGGTGCGAAGCGTGGAAGGCCAAGGAGAGGTATCCGCCGAGCGACAGGCCCCCGACGATCGCCCGCCGAACTCCGACGCTGTCGAGGATCGCCACCATGTCCTCGACCGCGAGGGCCTCTTGGTACTGCGCCGGATCGCTCGGATAGTCGCTCTTGCCGTGCCCCCGCAGATCCCAGGTCACCACCCGGTGGGTGCGGGTGAGCGCGTCGAGGTTCGGCCCCCACATGTGCGACGTGGACGAGAACCCGTGGGTGAGCAGGATCGTCTGCGCCGGCCCATCGGCTTGGGGCTCATGGACCTCGTAGTACAGGCTTACGCCGTTGCGCTCGATAGCGGCCACGGAGAGGTCATCGTACCGGCGAAGCGCAGCGTCGTCCCGCCGTGCTCCTCGGGTCGTCGTGGTCGGCCGCAGGAGTCGAGTCGGACCGGTCGCTCATCGGCCCGGTCCGAGACCGGGTATTGAATAGGAGCAACGCTGAGGAGGCGACGCGATGCGCTTGGGGATCTCACTGGCCACTGCCTATCGGTCCGGCGATCCGGAAGGCGCCGCATCGGTCATCGGGCAGGCTCGAGCGGCGGCTCGGTCGGGATTGGACACGCTCTCGGTCGGTGACCATCACGCGACCGGCCCGATGCCGTACCTGCAGAACGCCCCGATGCTCGGGCGGCTGCTTGCCGAGTGGGACGACCGACCGGCGGGATGCCTCTTCTTGGTGCCGTTGTGGCACCCCGTGCTCATGGCCGAACAGGTGGGCACGCTCGCACAGATCGCCGCCGGGCCATTCATTATCCAGATCGGCCTCGGGGACGGGACCGCCCAGTTCTTGGCGATGGGTGTGGACCGCTCGACCCGCGCGCAGCGCCTCGAGGAGGGCCTCGTGGTGACCCAGGCGCTGTTGCGGGGGGAGACCGTGAGCAGTGCGCTCTTCGGGATCGAGGGTGCCTGCGTCGCGCCGGTGCCCACGCGCGGCGCCGAGTGGTGGGTGGGGGGAGGAACGCCCCGGGCAATCGACCGGGCAGCTCGTCTCGGCGACTGCTGGTATGCAAACGCCGATCTCACCTACGACTCGGCTCGGGAGCTCATGGCCGTGTATCGAGAGGCGTGCGCCCGCCATGGCCGTGAGCCGACGCGGATCCCGATCCGAAAGGACGTCTTCGTGGCCGAGACCCGAGCGGAGGCCGAGAAGGTGGGCGATGCGCTCATGAGCGCCGGGTACCGAGGCTTCGATCGTGGCGCGGTCGCCTATGGGGATCCCGAAGCGGTCGCCGAGCAGCTCTCCCCGTTCGGTGACCTCGGCTTCACCGACGTCATCATCCGCACCATGCCAGCGACCCTCGAGCGCTCCGTGCGATCCGTCGAGCTGAGCGGCGAGGTTCGGACGAGGCTGGCACCGGCCTGATCGGCGGCCTCGGGGTGCGCGCTATCGGCGGTGCCGCCTCCATCCCCGTGCCTCGAGGCGGGCCGCCATCGTCCGGTAGCGCCCGACCGCGACCAGGTGGACCCCGTCGAAGGCCCGGCTCTCTTTGATGTGCTCCATGAGGGCGCACGCAACCTCGATGCCGGCGTCATGGTCGGACGCGAGCCGTTCGAGGAGGCTCGCCGGGACGTCGATCTCGTCGGTCGCCTCGACCAGCGTCTTGGCCATGCCGGCACTCGCGAGGACCAGCACGCCCGCGTACACCGGGCCGTCGAAGCGCAGCTCGCTGCGCCACGCAAGCAGGGCTTCGAGGTCGAATCCCGCCTGAACGAAGAGGAAATCCGCTTGGCGCTTCCATCCGGGGAGCGCTGACATCCGGCTGGTCACGCCGATCGAGAAGGGGCCGTAGCCGGTGAAGGCCTCCGAGCTTCCGAACGTCTGGACCTCCTCGAGCATCCGTGCGACGTTGAGGTCGTTGGATCGCCCACCGGAGGTGGGCTGGTCACCGAACACGCACAAGAAGCGGTCGACCCCGTACGCGGCTGCGGTGAGGAGGTCGCGTCGGAAGCCGAGTCGGTTCCGGTCGCGGCTGTTCAGACAGGCGATCGCCGTCTCACCCATTCGTGCCACCTCGTGCGCGACGGCGATGCTCGAGACCGTGGCCCGACCGAGGTGGTTGTCGGGGATGAGGAAGGCGTCGGCGACCGGTGCGAGCACGGCGACCTGGTGCCGGACCCTGGAGAGGTCCGGCCGCGTCGCCGGCTCGACCTCCGCGATGACCTCGAATCCCGACATGACCAGCGCCAAAGGTACCCGTCCGGGGGCGTTCGGCGTGGCCCACGCCGTCGATCGCACCCGCCGTCGCCGAGCCGTGGTGAGGGTTGCGGGGCATCGCCAGCGCGGTCGTGGACATCGGCGGGACGAAGGCGGACCGGCGCTCGGACACGGCCGCTCCAGCGCATCGGCCCAAGGGCGGCCGAAAGGCCCTATCGGTCGTGTCCTCGCCGGATCACACTCGCCGAGGAGACGTTGGTCGTTGCTGCGCGGTCACGAAGAGAGGCTTCCGGGCGTGAGAGAAGGGAAAGAGTAGGTCGGTGAGGGTCGGACACCGATGGGTGACGCTGGCCGTGCTCTGCGTGACGCTGCTGCTCGTCAGCCTCGACAACCTGATCTTGAACGTGGCGCTGCCCGACATCGTGCGCACGATGCACGCGTCGTCCACCGAGTTGCAATGGATCGTCGATGCCTATGTCATCGTCTTCGCCGGGCTCCTGCTCGTGCTCGGCAGCCTCGGGGACCGGGTCGGGCGCAAGTGGGTGTTCATCGCCGGGCTCGGCGTGTTCGCTGCGGGTTCCGCCGCATCGGCGTTCTCGGGCTCGCCGAACCACCTGATCATCGCCCGGGGATGCATGGGCATCGGCGGTGCGGC
Organism: Acidimicrobiaceae bacterium; assembly: GCA_027306525.1. Taxonomy (GTDB): domain Bacteria; phylum Actinomycetota; class Acidimicrobiia; order Acidimicrobiales; family RAAP-2; genus Palsa-461. The sequence continues at coordinate 3,066 of DAHUZM010000118.1, read as the reverse complement.
GATCATGCCCTCGAGCCTCTCGATCCTCACCAACGTGTTCCAGGATCCGACCGAGCGGGCCCGGGCGATCGGCATCTGGTCCGGGACCACCGGCCTCGGGGTCGCGCTCGGCCCCCTGGCCGGCGGCTGGCTCCTCGCCCGTTTCTGGTGGGGATCGGTGTTCTTGATCAACGTGCCGATCGCCCTCCTCGGGCTCCTCGCTGCGCTCTTCCTCGTCCCCAACTCGAGAAACCCCTCGAGCAAACGCCCGGACCCGGCGGGCGCGGTGCTCTCGATGGTGGGCATGGGCTTCTTCCTCTGGGGGATCATCGAGGCCCCGAACCACGGCTGGACCTCGCCGCTCATCATCGGGTCGCTCGCCGGTGGCTTCGCCGTGCTCAGCGGCTTCATCTTCTGGGAGCGACGATCCGACCACCCCATGTTGCAGCTGGAGTTCTTCCGCAAGCGGCGGTTCTCGGCTGCCATCGGGGCGATGGCGATGGTGATCTTCGCCCTGTTCGGTGCGCTCTTCTTGCTGACCCAGTACCTGCAGTTCTCACTCGGCTACACCGCCTATGAGGCGGGCCTCCGGGTCGCCCCGGTGGCTGCGGTGCTGCTCGTGGTGGCGCCCCTCTCGAGCGTCATCGTCCGCTTCGTCGGCACCAAGCCGGTGGTCTTCACGGGCATGGCGCTCATCGCCACCGGCCTCGTGCTCCTCTCGGGCATCACCATCCGCGACACCTATGGCGGGATCCTCCCGGCGCTGTTCCTCTTGGGCGGCGGCGCCGGACTGTCCTTTGCCCCCTGCACCGAATCGGTCATGGGCTCGTTGCCCCCGGACCTCGCTGGCATCGGGTCGGCGACCGACAGCACCTCGATCCAGATCGGCGGGGCGCTCGGGGTGGCGATCTTGGGCAGCCTGCTCAACACCCGGTTTCAGGGCGACCTGCTTCCCTTGGTCCAGCACCACGGGCTCCCGGCGTCGGTGATCAGCCTCATCACCGGCTCCCTCGGCGGCTCACTGGCAGTCGCGCACCAGGTGGGGGGACAGCTCGGGGCACAACTCGCGCACGCCGCCCGACTGGCCTTCATCAGCGGGATGGACCTCGCGCTCGAGGTGGGCGCGGGTGCAGTGGCGACCGCTTCGCTCGTCACCCTCCTCGCCCTGCCGAACCGGGCCCCGGCGCCGGCCGGCTCCGAGGCTCCCCCGGCACGCAAGGAGGCCGCCGCGCAGCGCTGACGCGAAAGTGCCCGCCCCCAGAACTCGGCCGGGAGCGGGCGCTTTACTTCGGTTGTCCGTTGGGGCGCATCACCGGGGACCTCTCCGGATCTTCCGGGACCGTCGCCGCTGTGACCGCACTTCTTGAGAAGACGTCACCTAGGGAAGAGAGGTCGGTTCGCTGGACCATCCTCGTGATGCACCCTTGGAGATGTTCGGTCTAGCCATGGCACCTCCTCCGGCTCCCTCCTTGGGAACCTCCGGCAATTGGTGACAACGCCAAAGGCCCCGAACTTGTTCCCCTGAAGGAGCCCAGGGCGAGCCCCGGGTGTGACCTTTGCCTCTGTCGGGGTTCGCCCGTTCTCGCCGAACATTGTTGAGGAACGGTGACGGAGGCGGAGATGACGGTGCAAGAAGCGCATGCGAGCACGCTCGAAGGTTGCTGGCACAATCAGCTCGGCACGCGCCTCGCGATCGCTGCGGACGCCGAGGGCGTCGTGACCGGCGAGATCCGCTCGGAGGTGGGCGGCGTCGAGGGTGACCAGGCGGTGCGCGGCTACGTGGCCCCCTGGCCGGCGCCGCGGGGTGTCATCGGGCTCGTCGTGCGCTGGGAGGGCACCCATTCGGTGACCACCTGGTCGGGCCACTTCGATCTCGAGCACGGCGTGATCAGCGCAAACTGGTTGCTGACGTCGGCCGACTTCGGCCAGAACGAGTGGCAGGCGACGCGGACGGGCAGCGACACCTTCCATCGCGACGCCGAGCACGGGCCGCCCGACGGACCACGCTCGCCGGCGTGAGCGTCCGGGTCGATGCCATATCTCGTCTTCGCGCTGCGGAACCTCTTGGCCAAGAAGGGCCGGTCGATCGGCCTTGCCGCCGCCGTTGCCTTCGCGGTCATGACGGTGGTGACCCTGGCCGTCACGAGCAGCGGCCTCGAACAGTCGGCGGCCGCGATCATCTCGATCGGCAAGGCCGACTTCACCGTCGCCCAGAAGAACTCGGCCGACCTCATCTCGAGCACGATTGACCGCGGCGAGCTGGCCCGCGTCAACGCGATCCCCGGCATCGAGAGCACGGTCGGGGTGCTGGTCGAGATCGAGCACATCAACGCCGACAATCCGGTGTTCATCGAGATCGGGATCGAGCCCCAGGATCTGGCCCGCTTCGGGGTGTCGGTCGTGGCCGGCCACCCCTTCGCGGCAACGGCACGGAACCAGTGCATGCTCGGCTGGCGTGCGGCTTCGAACCTGGGGCTCCATGTGGGCTCGCAGTTCCGGGCCAACGGCACGCTCAACACGGTCACCGGGATCTACTCGACGGGGAACAGCTTCGGCGACGCCGGCGCGATGTTCCCGCTTCCGGCGGTCCAGGGGTACAACCGGGTGCCCGGCATCGTGAGCCTCGTCTTCGTCAAGGTCCACAACGGGGTGAGCGTGTCGCAGGTCGAAAAGCAGCTCGAATACCGGCTCCCCGAGCTCACCACGATCAGCACGGCGTCGCAGTTCGGCCGGGCCGACCGCAACCTGATCTACCTCAAGGCGGCAGTGACCGGCAGCACGATCCTGGCCGTGCTCATCGGCGCCATCATCGTCGGCAACACGATGCTCCTGTCGGTGTTCGAACGGACCCGGGAGCTCGGGCTGCTGCGCGCCGTCGGCTGGAGCAGGCGGCGCATCATCGGGCTGATCATGAGTGAGGGCCTCGCGGTGGCCCTTGTCGGCACCGTCGTGGGCGTCGGGCTCTCGTTCCTCGTGAGCACGGTGCTCGAGCACGTGCCCGCCTTGACCGGCATCCTCCACACCAACTTCACGCCGGCGGCCTTCTGGCGGGCGCTGCTCACCGCGCTCGCCATGAGCCTGATCGGC
>DAHUZM010000117.1 GCA_027306525.1 Acidimicrobiaceae bacterium | reverse complement strand
CGTGTTGAGCTCCTCCACATCCCGATAGCCGTGCAGCGCCCCGACGTCGGCCAGTTCCGAGCGGCTGAAGCCGCCCGACTCGAGCCCGATGCAAGCGACGCCGGCTGCCCGAGCCGCACGGACGTCCCAGACCGAGTCGCCCACCGCCATCGACCGCCTGGGATCGAGGCCGCCGACCTCCAATGCACGGAGGAACACCTCGGGGCCCGGCTTCGACCGCTCGACGTCGTCAGCGCTCGTCTGGGCGTCGATCGCACGGTCGGCACCGAGCACCCCCCTGGCCACCGCGAGCTCCTCATCTGGTGACGACGATGCCAGCATGACAACGAGCCCGTGATCGTGTGTCGTCTCGAGCAGTTCGCGAGCCGCCGGGAATGCCCGGATCTCGTCGTAGAACCTTCGGTACTCGGCGCGTCTCGACTCGCGGGCCTGGGGTACATCCTCCCCAAGCAGCTCGTTCAACAACCGGTCACCACCCATCCCGACCAAGCGGTGGATGGCATGCATCGGAGCCCAGCGCCCGCTCGACGCGAGCGCGCGTGACCACGCAAGCGTGTGCAAGTAGTTGGTGTCGACCAGGGTGCCGTCGACGTCGAAGAGCACCCCGGCCCTCGCGGCTGACATCACGGGCTCCGCATCACGTCATCCATACCCACAAGCGTGGCGTTCCGTGTGCCGGGGTGGCGTTTCACCCCTCGGGGGCCGGGTAGGTCATTCGAAAGGCAAAGGGAGGGAACCGAGATGACCACGGCGCGAGACATCATGACGAGCGGAGCGCAATACCTAAAGGACGACCAGACGGCTCGAGGGGCCGCCGAGCGGCTCGCCGTCTCGGACATCGGTGCGGTGCCGGTGTGCGACACGAGCGGTCACCTCGTGGGAATGGTCACCGATCGCGACATCGTCGTGGGTGTCATCGCGCAGGGTAAGGATGCGGGGCGTACGCCCCTTTCGGACCTCACGAGGTCCAACGGGAACGTCGTCACGATCGGAGCCGACGACTCGGTGGAGGAAGCGATCGAGACCATGAAGCGCAATCAGGTGCGCAGATTGCCGGTGATCGACGGCAGCGAGGTCGTCGGCATCGTCTCGCAGGCCGACGTGGCGCGCTCGCTGTCCCCGGAGAAGGTCGGAGAGCTGTTCTCGGCGATCAGCGCTTGAGGCGCGTCTCGAGCCGTGCCGGGCGCAGCTCTGCCCACACCACCTTGCCGCCGGCCGTCGCCCGTGCGCCCCAGGCCACGCTCAGTGCATCGACCATGACCAGGCCGCGCCCGCCGAGGCTCTCGGGCGAGGCGTGAGCATGCATTGGCATCGCAAGCGACCCGTCGGTGACCTCGATCGAGAGCACCGATTCTTCGGGACACCGCAGGGTGACCGTGAAGGCGGTGCGGGCGTGGGCAAACGCGTTGGCGGCCAGCTCGCCGACGACGGTCTCGAGGGCGGAGGGGTCGACACCCCACGCGAGGGCGGGGGCGGCGGCGAACCGACGGGCCGCCCGCACATCGGGCGCACGGGGCCTGAAGCGGCGGCTGACGACCACCGGCTCCTCGTTCCGTATTCCGGCGGTGGTGTCCTCGCCAGTCATCTGGGTCGACTCGAACGGACCGTCGGAGCCACTCCTTCGCGACACTCGGCCGATTGGACCCCCCTACTGTGCCTCACGGGCGAGGCCGTAGAGCAATTGCAGGTAGTCGGCCACCCTCGCAACGGCGCTCACCGAAACGACCGCCGTGGTCAGCTGAGGCGCCACCACCCGCCCGGCCACCAGGCCGGTGGCTGCCCACTGGCCCAAACAGAACGGACAGCTCAGGAGCTCCCCGATGGCATGGCGCGCGCCCGAGCCCACCACTTCCTCGTTCAGCTCACCCCCGCCGGCTGGCTCCTTGAACCTCGTGAATAGCGCTCGGACGACGCTCGTGATGGTGTCCTTCGCCAAGACGCGCGCCAGATGCTGGGCGGCGAGCCCGTACGCGAGGAACTCGAAGGGCTGGAGCTCACGGATTCGCAGGCCCTTGCGCCTCACCGCCCAGAGCACCACGCCGCTGAGAGCGCCGTAGCCGCCCAGAAGGGCGGCGTAGCCCCCCATACGCGCCGGCGCACGCGGAGCTTCCCCGGATCGATTCGGCGACATGTCCGCCCCGCCACGCCCCATGGAGCCACCTCCTCGTGCTCGGGCGAGGCGAGCCTCATCCACTCCAGTCATTTCGCCTCCCCTGAGCCAACGTCCGATACCCCGAACGTGGCGTTGCCACGCATCGAGGTGAATCGTCCCGACCGGCATGCGGCGTCATCACGGCACAAGGGTCTCAGCTGCTGATTCACGTTCCGGAGGTGATGCGCCCAGGTCGGCCCAGACGACCTTGCCGCCATCGACCCGGCATGCGCCCCACGCAGCGGCGATCGCGTCGACCATCATCAGGCCTCGTCCGCCCTCCTCGGCCGGGCCCGCGCTGCGCCGTGGACTCGGGAGCTCGGTCGATTGGTCGAAGACCTCCACCCTCCAACCCGCAGCGGCACAGCGCAGGCTCACGGTGAATGGCGTTCGCGCATGCACGTAGGCGTTCGCCGCGAGCTCGCCCACGACGATCTCGACATCCGATGCCATCGACCCCTGGTCGGCCACGACGCTGCGGGCAAAGGATCGGGCCGATCGCACCGACATCGCCTCGGCGGCGAATCGTCGCCAGGCAGTCAGCGCACCGGACACCAGTGACTCGGTTGGGACGTCGCTTTGCGACCGACGCGCGAACCAACGGAAACTGCGGCCCGGACCAGGCGGTCCCGGACGACTCGGGGCCCCTGCATTCCATCGGTTCCTCGCACCGCCGTTCTTCGAGCCTCCCGGGTCCGCGTCCGCCACTCCGCCTCCTCGGCGTGTCGGTGCGTTGAACCGATACCCCAGGGCGTGGCGGGCCAACCACCCAGCGCGGCGGGCAGCGCAGGTCATCGCGGAACTGGTCGGGGCATCGAGATCGAGCCGGAGGCGCGGGACAGGCCAAGTCCACCACGAACGTTCCAATACGCGGGGGGCGCGTCTCGCGCGTTCGGGCGCTCGTCGCCATTCCAGAGACGCCCCCGGGACTGGGGCGATGCCGACCCCGTGACCCGACGACCGTCCCCGGCGCGCGCAGGGTCAGGCGATGCCCGGTTCGCGTGGCTCGAGGGGTGCCCGCCCCCAATCCTCGATGACCTGGCGCTGGACATCGGACTTCGAGACGACGAGATACCCCACCGAGACCACGATGAGGACGGCGAAGCCAAGGGCCACCCAGCCGTCCCCCCAACCGAGGCCACTCACGCTCCTCGGCTTGCCAAGGCCGTCGGCCACAGATGCTCCGAGGGGCCGCGTCAACACGTAGGCCGTCCAGAACGATGCCACCGCACCCCAGCCAAGGAATCGGTAGCCAAGGGCCGGAACGCCGATCAGGCAGGCGAACAAGATCGCCGAGGCGAGGTAACCGAGCTTGAAGGTCGTGGCCGTGAGGTCGCCAAGTGCGGTCCCCATGGCGAAAGTCGAGCAGACGGCGAGCCAGTAGAAGACCTCGCGACGAGCGGTGTCGATGCTGTGGATCGAGAGCGTGCCCTCGGTGAACCACCACACGATGAACACCGTTGCGAGCACGACCGCGTAGAGCGCCGTCGACTCGTCATATGGCACTGCGAGCCCGACGTGCAGCACGTCCGCGGCCATCGTCCCGAAGACCCCGACCATCGCCACCGCGAACCAGTAGCTCCAGGCCCGGTAGCGCGCCTGGGCGAACTGCACACCGAGCGCGACGCCGAAGGCGACGAACCCGAGGACCACCGCAACCACGGGGGCGATCGCGTGCACCATGAAGTCAGAGGTGGCCTCCCCCATCGCCGTGGAGAACGCCTTGATCACCCAGAACATCAGCGTGACCTCGGGGACCCGCCGCGGTCCGTGGCGAAGGAACCAGGAGCAAGATCGACGGGCGTGTGCCGGCATCAACGCTCCGGCCGTTCCGGCGCCGGCGTCCGGCCGGAGAGCACCTCGACGAGCAGCTCGGCATCCGCATTGCCGCCGGTCTGGATGACGGCGACCCGCTTGGAACCCACCTGGTCCCGTTCCGAGAGGAGACCCGCCATCCCAACCGCGCCAGCCGGCTCGGGAAGGTTGTGCGTCGTTGCGTAGAGGACCCGCATGGCCTCGGCGATGTCGTCCTCGGACACCTCGACGATCCGGGCAGCGCCTGCGCAGATCGCCTCGATCGCCGTCGGCTCGGGCACCCGGCAGGCCACCCCGTCGGCGAAGGTGGCCGCCGTCTCGGTGGTGACCACGCGCCCGGCGGCGAACGAGCGCGCGGTGGCCGGGGCCTCGGCCGCAACCACGCCGACGACCTCGGTCCGAAGACCGAGCAGGTCCCGCACCCCCATCACCGCGCAGATCCCTGAGCCCATGCCGACCGGGACGTACACCGCGTCGAGCTCCCCGGCAGCGCCGAAGAGCTCCCGCGCGTAGGTTGCGACACCCAGCACCAGGTCCGGGTGGAAGGACGGCACGATCTCAAGGTCATGGTCCTCGCCGAGCCGACTCGCATGCTCGCGGGCATCTTGGTAGTCGTGGCCGTGCACGACGAGCTCAGCCCCGAAGGCTCGCATCAGGTCGTTCTTGTCGGGACTGTTGCCATGGGGTACCACGATCGTGACCGCCACGCCGATCGAGCGACCGGCAAATGCGAGGCTTTGGCCGTGATTGCCACGGGTTGCCGAGACGATCCCCTTCACGTGCGGCCGTTGCTCGCGCATGCGGGCGGCGTACACCAGACCGCCACGCACCTTGAAGGATCCGACCGGCGTGTGATTCTCGTGCTTGACCCAGACTTCTGTGCCCACCCGCGCCGCAAGGAGCGGCCACACGTACTGGGGGGTGGGCGGCACCCAGCGACCCACGATCCCCGTCGCCCACTCGAGCTCCTCGAGGCCGAACCCCATGGGCCCCGAGTCTTGCTCAGCCGACGGGCTTGACCGAAGCGATGAACGCCTTCGCGGCCGATGCCGGCCGGACGGCCACGACAATCTGGTACCCGGTCGAGCCCCTCGTGAGGAATTCGACTCCGAGCGTGTACCCCTTGGTCGCGGAGTGGCCCTTGGACTTGGCGGTTCCCGGGACCGACCCGAACGCCTTGAACCCCGTCGCTCCCGCCACGTGCACGTCGATCGGATGGGAGATCTGCTTGCGCACGCCGCCGATGGCGGAACTCGCCACGCTGGCCGAGGTGAACCGGACCGCGACCACCTCGTAGGTCGGGACGGTCGGGCCGGAGGACTTGGCGCTGAACAGGTGCTTGTCCTTGGTCACGGCGTATCCGAACCCTGCCGTGGCCCCCTGGACCCCGGTCAGCTGCTTGAGGAGGTTCCCGGACTTGACCGGGGCCGAGGGGAAGGCGGCGGTGAACCGGCCCCACTTGGGGCCATAGACGCTGGCGGCGCCGCCTGGCCCCGGCCAGGCCCCGGCCAACACGGCGACGAGGATCGCGACCGATGCGGATCGAACTCGAATTCCTCGCATGTGGCGTGCCGCCTTCCCTCGGCCGGGGCACGGACATCGAGGACCCGGACCCTCGGCACCGACCTTACCGTCGCGGCACGCGGTTGCCGCCCGGCCCCCGCTCCGTGACCCGGACCGGGGCCCGATGCGCGGCCCGTCCGGCCCGGTCGCAACCCAGAAGTGCACCCGATCGGCCCGTGGCGCCCTCCGATACGCTCCCGATACCCGCAGGCGGGAGGAGAAGCCCCATGGCCAACGACATCACTCCCTTCGTCGTGCAAATCGACGAGGAGGTGCTCGAGGACCTCCGCTCGCGGCTCTCTCGCGCGCGCTGGCCCGAGGCCGAGCCCGTCGGGGATTGGTCCCAGGGTGTCCCCCGTGCGTACCTGGAGCCCTTGTGTCGGCACTGGGCACAGGGTTACGACTGGCGCTCCCGGGAGCAACGGTTGAACCGCTTTCCCCAGTACCGCACCGAGATCGACGGACTCGGCATCCACTTCATCCATGTCGCCTCCCGCGTCGAGGGAGCGCTGCCACTCGTCCTCACACACGGCTGGCCCGGCTCGATCGTCGAGTTCCTCGACGTCATCGGTCCGCTGACGGATCCGGGTGCCCACGGGGGCGACCCCGCCGATGCGTTCAGCGTCGTGTGCCCCTCGCTTCCCGGCTACGGCTTCAGCGACAAGCCCGTAGAGACCGGCTGGGGTGTGGAGCGCATCGCCCGGGCCTGGGCCGTGCTCATGGAGCGGCTCGGCTACGACCGCTACGGGGCCCAAGGCGGCGACTGGGGCTCGGCGATCACTGCGGCACTGGCCAACGAGGACCCAGAGCACGTGGCAGGCATCCACCTCAACATGGTCACGGTGTTCCCGAACGCCGAAGACCTGGCCGAGCTGACCGACGCCGAGATGTCGGCCATTGGGTCGATGGAGCACTACCAACGGTGGGACTCGGGGTACTCGACGCAACAGTCGACCCGGCCCCAGACCATCGGCTACGCGCTCGTCGACTCGCCGGTGGGACAGTGCGCCTGGATCCTCGAGAAGTTCTGGTCCTGGACCGACACCGGCGGCGACCCGGTCGCAGTGCTCGGGGCCGACCGAATCCTCGACAACGTGATGCTCTATTGGCTGCCGGCGACCGCCGCGTCCTCGGGCAGGTTGTATTGGGAGAGCTTCCGCAACTTCGTGGGAGGTACCGTCTCGGCCCCGATGGGCGCGTCGATCTTCCCGAAGGAGATCTTCCGGCCCTCGCGGCGCTGGGCGGAGCGCCGGTTCAGTGACATTCGCCACTGGCACGAGCTCGAAATCGGAGGGCACTTCGCGGCCTTCGAGCAGCCCGAGGTGTTCGTGGAAGAGGTGCGGACGTTCTTCCGCACCGTGCGCTGAGCACCGGCGCCCGAACTCGACCGATCGCGGGTCGAGTTCACCCCCGAGCGACCCCTCGGCGGCTCCTTGCATGTCTTGGTGGACCTCGGACATCGGTCAGCATGACGACAACGAGGTCAGCATCGGGTCGACCGGCCAAGAGCTGTCGCACCCCTGTCGCAGCCGAGCGTGCCTGCATGGGGGCGTCGATCGCGACCGCTCGGTCGAGCCCCGCGCTGCGCTTCACTGAGAGAGAGCTTGGTTCCGCTGCCGTGGTCGGGCCCAGCTGGTCGCTCGTCATCTGCGGCACGTGAGCCGCGTCGGCATGGACGGCCAGCCAATCATCGCTCCCGCATGCTCACAGGAGGCACCGTGGTCGAGCACCGATGAGAACCGTGGGAATCAGGCGTCCACCAAGCGGATGGCCGAGCTCCAACTCTGGTGCCGGGTCGCGTTCGTGGATCCGGAAGGCACCGTCGTGGAGCGCATCGCGCTGTGGGGTACCGTGGCACCGGACCTCGGGGCCCTCGAGGAGGTCGCCCACCTCCAATGCCGGGCGACAAGGTCGGGCTTGCGGGCGGTCCTCTCGGAGGTGGCGCCCGCGATGGACGAGCTGCTCGAGTTGGCCGGGCTAGCCCTCGAGGTGGAGCGGTAGCCCGAAGTCAGCAAAGAGCCGCTCGGGTTCGAGCATCGCCAAGAAGAAGCTCATCTGGGCGATCTTGGTGTCGGAGATCTCGAGTACCTGGATCGCCCAGGGGCTGTATCCGCCCGCGGGATCGGGCCGGTACTGGCCAAAGGCCGGACTGCCGTTGGCCGATGTCGGCAAGAGACGCGAGTTGCGACACCCGCTCGGTCCCGGTTGGAGCATCCAGCGCCCGATGTTGCGGGCACCGCGCAACCACAGCGCGAAGGGTGGCATGGACTGCACAGCGTCGTCGCGCAGCAGCGAGACCAAGCCCTCGATGTCGTAGGCCTCAAAAGCACGCACATATCGCTCCAGAAGCTCGGCATCGGGAGCGTCGAGCGGTCCCGACGGGAGGTCATCCTCCCGCGCCCCGAGCGTGGCCCGGGCGCGCTGGAGCGCGCTGTTGACGGAGGCGACGCTCGAATCGAGGAGCTCGGCGACTTCGGCCGCCGGCCACCGCAGGACCTCACAGAGAATGAGCGCCGCCCGCTGCCGGGGCGGCAGGTGCTGGAGCGCGGTGACGAAAGCCAAACGGATCGACTCGCGGTACACGGTCACATCGGCCGGGTCCTGGCCCTCGGGCGCTGCGCGGGCGTCGGGAACGGGGGTCACCCACGTCGTCTCGGGGAGCGTCGGCCCGAGCAGCGACTCCTCGGGCGGGGAGGCCAGACCCATCTCCATGGGTCGCGCCCGGCGTTGGACGTGGCGGTGCATGTCGATGCACACATTCGTGGCGATCCGATAGAGCCAGGAACGGACGCTCGAGCGCCCCTCGAAGCCCTCCAGGTTCCGCCAGGCGCGAACGAGGGTCTCTTGGACCGCGTCCTCGGCCTCGAATCCCGAGCCGAGCATGCGGTAGCAAAAGCCTGTCAGCTCCCGCCGATACGCCTCGAGGACCTCCTCCGCCGGCGGCGCCTCACGCATGACCACGCTGCTCGAGCCTACAGGGGTCCTCGCTCAACACGCCGGGGCATCTGGTCGCCGACAGTTCACCACCGACGCATCGGTCCGCTCAGCGGGCGCCACGAGGTTGTGGGTCGCCCCGCCTGCGTGCCGCCGAAGCGCCACGCTCGTGACCTCACTGGGCGCCGCCGAAGAGCGCAGACCGTTGTCCCAGAAGCGGCCGGGCCCTAGCATCGAGGGTGCGGTGCGAGTCCGTGCTGTGCGGTGAGAGCCCGCAGGTTCTGCGCTCGGCGGAACGATCCGGTGCGATTCCGGGGCCAACGGTGAGAGTCCGGCCAACGCGGTGTCGTTGGCGCTCTGGAGGGGACTGTCACATGTTCAACGGAAGAATCACCGAGGTGGGCATCGTCGCGCGTCGTGAGCCGAGCCTCATCGTGGTCGAGGCGATGAAGACGGCGTCCAGACTCGCACCGGGGGGTTCGATCTGTGTCGACGGGGTGTGCCTGTCGGCCACCGAGGTGGGTGAGGGCTGGTTCTCGGCGGACATCTCCGAGGAGACCGCCGCTCGAAGCACCCTGTCGGACCGCACCGCTGGCCAGCGGGTGAATTTGGAACAACCCCTGCGGGTGGGCGACCCGCTCGACGGCCACCTCGTTCAAGGCCACGTGGATGCCGTCGGCAAGGTCACCCGCGTCGACGAGCACGGGTCGGGACGTCGAGTCTGGATCCGTCCACCGCGGCGGTTCCTGGACGCCTTGGTCGCCAAGGCGTCGGTTGCCGTCGAGGGCGTCAGCCTCACGGTCGCCGAGGTGCTCCCGGATCGTTTCTCCGTCGCGCTGATCCCGATCACCCAACGCGAAACCACCCTCGGCGCGCTCGGCACCGGCGATCGCGTGAACCTGGAGTCCGATCTCTTCGTCAAGACCGCACATGAGCTACACAGCACGGCGCGCCTGGTGGCGAAGCAGAGCCTCGCCTCGCTCCCCTGGGCGGGCGAGCTCCGGGGCCGCTCGGGAGTCGAGAAGTGCGCGGCACAGCTCGCTGGGGGCGGTGGGGTGCTCATCTCTGACCCGGAGCGGGAAGCCGAGGCCGACGTGGTCTACGCCGGTGCGCGATTTCGGCCCGAGGCCATGACATTTCTGCTCACCGTTGCCTGCGGACACACGACCGTTCCCTGCGATCCGGGCCGACTGGACCGGCTCGAGATTCCGCCAATGCCCGGCGACGGCGACCGACACGGGACGGCCGCACACGTCTCGATCGACCTCGCGTCGGGTAGCGGGACGGGGGTATCCGCGCACGATCGGGCGGCGACCATCCGGCGCCTCGCTCACCCCGACGCCCGCCCCGAGGACTTCCTGCGCCCCGGGCACGTGTTCCCGCTCAGCGGCCGGGCCGGAGGCCTGGCTGCGCGCCGCGGGCACACCGAGGCGTCCCTCGCCCTGTGCGAGGCGGCCGGGCTGCCGACCGTCGCCGTGATCTGTGAGGTCATGGGGCCCGACGGCGTGATGCTGGTGGGCTCGTCGGTCGAACGCTTCGCGCTGCGGTGGGGCCTGCCACTGGTGAGCATCGAGGAGCTCGCAGCCTTCCTGTGAGGCCCCGGGGTCGCTAGGACCCCTCCGCCTGGACAGCGCTCACGTACCAGCCCCCAGGGACGTCCGCCATCGTAAAGGAGTAGATGGGAAGGTTTGGATTTGCCCCCCCGGGGGGACCGATCGTGCAGGTCGCTGGCGGAAACGCGGTTGCGCACCCGCGGTTGATCGCGTCACCGGGTGGATAGGCGATGGCGAACAGGGTCGCAACGGCCGCCTCGGTGGCGACGCCGAGCGCGGCCGCACGATCCCCCCTTGCCCAGTCGCTGACGAGCGCGTCGGCCGCCTGGTATGCGCTTGGTTGGGGCGTGGGTGGAAGCGGTTCCGAGGTGGTCGTGGTCGTGGTCGTGGTCGTGGTCGTGGCAGAGCGCTGCTGACCGCTGGCCAACGGGGGGAGCGCCGTGCCGGCCGAAGACGAATAGGTCCAAATGGCCACGCCGAGGCCGCATGCCGACAGGACGATCGCCGCTAGGAGCGCGACGGTGCGCACGGCACCAACGGTACGCCCGCCACCTTGCACCGAACGCGGACCGGGAGTGGACCTTTCGCCAGCTACGTTTCGTGACGTGGGCCAGCCCTGGACCCGGCGGGTCGTCTGCGTCTGGGTGGTGCTCGTCCTCGCGGTGGGGGTCGTCTTGGCGCCCACCGCCGCCGGTGCTGCAACGGGCGCCCACAACCCCCTCGAACCGGTGCCGCCGATACCCGATTACCTCGCTGCCTGCGCGCCGGCGGGGGTGGACCGCTCGCCCGTGTGTCTGCGGCTGACGCTGGCCGCAATCGACGCGGCGCACGCTCGCGAGGGGCTAGCACCCATGCGCATACCGTCAGACTTCGGCCTGCTGAGCGTGCCCGAGGAACTCTTCGTCGCCGTCGACGCCGAGCGGGTCGCCCGCGGTCTCACCCCTCTGGTCGGCATGGCCGCCGCCCTCGACGAGGCCGACCAGAGCGCCGCGATCCGGGCCACCCTCCCGGCCACGCCTGGGGGCGCCTACCGACGAGTCGACAAGGAGTGGATCGGGGACACTGACAACGGGCTCGACGCCGTCTACCAGTGGATGTATGACGATGGACCGGGCGATGGCGTGCCCCACTGCACGTCCCGGCACAAGGCCGGCTGCTGGATCGACCGCGAGATTCTGCTCGACACGTTCGCCGGGGCCCGCCCTAGGGTCATGGGTGCCGGATACGTCACGTCGAGCAACCGCAACCACGGCGGCTCCTCGCTCTCGGCAACCTTCGCGGTTGCCACGCACCGCGTCGGCCTCACCTACACGTGGGCCGACGCGCTGGCCTCTACGCGAGCGGGCCAGCTCCAGCCGCTCGGGCGAGTCCCGCCCAACGAGTCGGCCACCGGGATACGCGACCCGGCGGCCAACGTGGTGCCTCAGCCCGACTACCTCGATGCATGCGCGCCAAGAGGAATCGACAGCTCGGCACGCTGCGTGGACGCCGTGCTCGCGGCGGTCAATCACGCACATGCACTCGAGGGGATTCCCCCCATGGTGCTGCCAACGGATTTCACCCAACTGAGCGTGCCCGAACAGATCTTCGTCGCGGTCGACCTCGAGCGCGTCGAACGAGGCCTTTCCCCCTTTGTCGGGTTGACCGCGGCGCTCGACGCAAACGCGCAGAAGGGTGCCGACAGCGCCAACGATCCACCCGATGTCGGCTCCGGATACCTGCTCGTTGACGGCGAGTGGGCAGGGGGATCGGCCAACGGGCTCGACGCCGACTACGGGTGGATGTACGACGACGGGTTCGACAGCGGGAATCTGGACTGCGTCGCACGCGGCGCTCCGGGGTGTTGGGGACACCGCCACGGAATCCTCGACAACTTCGGGTCCGGGGTCGACCTGGTGATGGGGGCCGCGCTCGATCCCACCGGTGATACGAACAAGGGTGACGTGGGCGGCACGTCGATGGCGGCCACCTTGGCCGTCGCCGACTCTGCGAACCAGAACCTCGTCTTCACCTGGTCCGAGGTTCTGGCGGACATGCCTCCCCCCGCGTCAGGCTGAGGCAATGGCTGGAAATGGAAGCTTCGCGTTCTGGAAGGAGGGCTACGAGTCGATCTCGGCGCTGCACCGACGCGTCGCCGGCTCGGGTCTCGACGCCCGGCTGCTCGAGCTCGTTCGCATGCGCGCCTCCCAGGTCAACGGGTGCGCCTTCTGCATCGACATGCACGCGAAGGACGCGCGTCAGGCGGGCGAGAGCGAGCAGCGCCTCTATGCCCTGAGTGCGTGGCGCGAGACTCCCTTCTTCGACGAGCGCGAGCGCGCCGCCCTCGCGCTCACCGAGGCCGTGACCAATGTGAAAGACCACGAAAGCGTCGAGCGTGCTCGCCGAGAGGCCGAAGCGCGCTTCGCGCCAGAGGAGCTCATCCGACTGCTCTATGCGATCATCGAGATCAACGCGTGGAACAGACTGGCGATCGTGACTGGCGCCCCCGAACCGGGCAGCTATGAGCCGGCGACAACCCCAGGACAGAACAGTTAGGACTGCCCGTCCTGCTCTCGCAGGAACTGCTCGAGCTCCTCAGCGAGCGCGTCCCCGGAAGGAATCTCCTCCAATGGATCGACCACATCGTGGCGCTCGATTCGCGACTCGAGCTGCTGCACGTAACCGGCGATGTCCTCGTCGGCGGCAACGACCTCACTCACTTCTTGTTCGTACGCGATGGAGGCCACCTCGAGCGACCTCGTCGCGACCGTGGTGCCAAGGAGACCTGTCACCCGCTCGACGAGCGCGAGCGTTGCCTTGGGAGAAGGCGTGCTCGGTACGTAGTGAGGAACTTGCGCCATGAGCGAGGCGCTCGGAATGTCCACTTGAGCGAAGGCGTTCCCGAGCACGCCGACAATTCCCGTCGGGCCCTCATAGCGCGGTCGCGCCATGGCGAATCGTTCCGCCAGCCGTGGGTCGGTCGTCGAGCCACGGACGGGCACTGCCCGCGTATGGGGCACATCGGTGAGCATCGCCCCCAGCGTGAGGACCGATCGAACCCCGAGCGCGGTGGCGACCTCGATGACGCACTGCGAGAAGCTGCGCCACTTCAGGTGCGGCTCTGAGCCGATCAAGAACACGAGGTCCTGTCCGGGGGCCGATGCAGCGAGGAACCGGTTCTCGGGCCACACGATCTCCCTGTCGCCCTCGGCGTTCAGACGCACGTGGGGACGCTGCGAGGTGAAATCGTAGAAATCCTCGGCGTCGATGTTGGCAAATGGCCACGCGTGCCACGCCTCTGCAAGGTAGGTCGCAGCGCTTGACGCCGCGCCTCCGGCGTCCGTCCAACCCTGGAAGGCGATGAGCATGACCGGTTGCTTGAGCGTGGGTCGCTTTCTCCACTGCAGCGCTTCCATCACGTTCACGGTAGCGGCTCACCACGCCCGGGCGGTCAACGCGCGCCGGCCGGCCACGAGGCGAGACAACGCCTGAAACCCCCAGGTCATCAGCCTCAAAAGACCAGCGACGGCCCCCGCGGAGGGTGAGCGACGGGAGTTCCGGTGGTCTGGGGGCGGTTCGTCGAGAATCACATTTGAAATCGCCACCCTGGGGCACCGGCGGCCACTTGAGCGCGGGATGCCAGGACCACGGTGCGATGTGAGTCCACCTTGCCTCAGGCGCCACCGGGGACGCTTGGATGTGGTGCTTCTCGCCGCCCACCCCAAGCGGTGTGCTCAAGGGGATGGAGGAGGTTCGGGCCAACCTTGGACGTGCGCGAGGCTCGCCCATGGGCAGGTCGCCGGTAGTCCACGGATCCGCGCTCCTCGATGCCGTAGGCGGTGGCGATCCGCGCATGCCGACCATGGCGAGGTGAGCAGGAGGCCTCGACGGCGAAGGGACGAGTGCACGACGCCTGAGGCGGACACGGAGCGGCGCGCGACGTAGAGTCACATGGTGGCGAGGTCGGGCGCCGAGGAAATGGTGGTCGTGGCGGCAGGTCGCGAGGTTCGCATCACACACCCCGACAAGGTGCTCTTCGCCGAGCGCAGAGAGACCAAGCTCGACCTCGTTCGCTTCTACCAGTCGGTCGAGGAGCCGCTTCTGCGAGCCATGGGGGGACGCCCCGTGTTGCTCCAGCGATTCCCAAACGGAGCCGCCGGCTCTTCGTTCTTCCAAAAGCGGGTACCAGAGCAGCGACCGGAATGGTTGGAGACCGCAGAGGTATCGACACCAAACGGGACGACCTCCCGGGCCCTCGTCATCGGTGACCTCGCTCACGTGCTTTGGGCCGTGAACCTCTCCTGTCTCGGCTTCCACGTCTGGCCGTCCCGCGCGCTCGACCCCGCCCACGCTGACCAACTCCGCATCGACCTCGACCCGAGTCCCGGTGTGACGTTTGTCATGGTCCAGGAGGCTGCGCTCGAGACAAAGCGCATGCTCGACGAGCTCGGCGTGACCGCCATGCCAAAGACCACCGGGAACCGCGGCATCCACGTGTTCGCGGCGCTCCAGCCGAGGTGGACCTCCTCTGACGTCCGCTCGGCGGCGGTCGCGCTCGCCCGTGAGCTCGAGCGGCGGCGGCCCGACCTGATCACTGCGGCTTGGTGGAAGGAAGAGCGTGGCAAGAGGGTGTTCGTCGACTTCAACCAAAACGCACCCCACAAGACGATCTTCGGTGCGTGGTCGGTGCGCGCCAGGCCGGGTGCACAGGTATCAACACCCTTCTGGTGGGACCAGTTGGAACGGATCCATCCCGACGACCTCACCATCGCCACGGTGCCCAAACGATTCGAGACGGTAGGCGATCCGTGGGAGCCCATGACCAATGAGCCCCAGTCACTCGACCCCGTGCTCGAGCTGCACCGGCGTGACGTGGCCGCCGGCCTGCCCGATGCCCCGTGGCCGCCCGTCTATCCGAAGATGCCCGGAGAACCACCGCGGGTCGCGCCGAGCAGGGCCAAGAAGCAGGCGTAGGCCGAGCCCAACCGAGCAACGTGCCCCGCCGCCCCTCGTCGGCGCGCCTCTCGACCACGACCTGGGCGGGCGGCGCCTCTATCGTGCAGCGCCGGCTCGCCACTTGGGCCGTCACATCGAGATGGTTGACTTGCCCGGTGCTCGAGACACCCGACGAGCTGGCCGCGCTCCAGACGCTCCTCGACGAAAGCATGGCAAGCGCAGGTCCGCATTTGCGCGAGATCATCGACGACGACCGGCGGCTCAGCGCCTTGGAGGTCGTCGAGGAGCTTCAAGGCATGAAGCTCCTGGTGCTTGCAACGGTGTCCGCCGAGGGTCGGCCGCTCGTCGGACCGGTGGACGGCTATTTCCTCCACGGATCGTTCTATTTCAGCTCGGGGACCCGGTCAGTGCGCATGGGCCACCTCTCGCGGCGCCCGTGGGTGAGCGCGAGCCATCTGCCCGGCGAGCACCTGGCGATCACCGTGCACGGACGCGCCGCGACGTTTTCGCTTTCGGATCCGGAGCATGGCGAGCTTCGCCGGGCGATGCTCGAGCACTACCTTCCGATCGCGGGCTCGAGCTTCGAAGAGTGGCTCGACGACACCGACGCCCTCGGCGCGCGGATCGAGGCCGACAAGATGTTCACCTTCGCGCTCAATCGGTGATGCCCCCGCCTCGCAGCGAGCGGATCATGCGATCGATGGCCTCCTCGATGATCTCGGCACTGGTCGCAAAGTTCAGCCGCACGTAGCCGGCACCCTCGGGCCCGAAGCGTCGTCCGGCTTCGAGCGCCAAGCGTCCCCTCTCCAAGAAGAGGTCACGCGGTTCGTCCTTCGTGCCGAGTGAGCGACAGTCCAGCCACGCGAGATACGTCGCCTCGGGTGGCGTCCAATCGATGTGTGGCAGGTGCTGGGCTAGCAAGGTCTTCAGCAGGGTGCGTCGCCGATCGAGGGTGACGAGCAGACGATCAAGCCATTCCTCTCCCTGCTCGAAGGCGGCGATTGCTGCAATGACCCCAAAGTGACCGGTTCGCCAGCGGATGTCGCGAGGGATCCGCCTCACCTCATCGGCCATGGCCTGGCCCGCCGTGACCACAACCGCGCATTGCAGGGCGGCCAGGTTCCAGGCCTTGCTCGCCGAGAGCACGCTGACCGCCACCTCGGCGGCGCCGTCGATCGTGAGCAACGGCGTGAACTGGGCTTCTTCATAGACGATCGGCGCATGAATCTCGTCGCTGATGACCCTGACCCCGTAGCGCTGAGCAAGACGCACGATCTCGGTGAGCTCCTCTCGCCGGTGCGCACGACCGACGGGGTTGTGCGGGTTGCAGAGCAGGTATACGGCCGGTCCCTCGGCGAAGGCCGCCTCCATGGTCTCGAGGTCGAGATGCCAGCCGGCCTCGTCACGGGCGAACGGCACAGCCCGCACACGGGCGGCCACGTCATGGACCCAATCGAAGAACGGCGGATAGACGGGCGTGTTGAACACCACCGCGTCTTCGGGCGAGCAGAGCACCCGGAGGAGCTCGACCACCCCGGTGGCGACATCGGTGAATGCCGTGACCGCTGCCGGATCGATGTGCCAGCCCCAGCGGCGCTGCGTGAATTGCGCCAGTGCATCCTGCAGCCCAGCAGCTGACGTGCCGTAACCGGTGTCCGAGAGGTCCACTGCGGCGTGTAACGCATCGGCGACACAGGGGGCGAGGGTAAAGTCCATCTCGGCGACCGTGAGCGGCAAAACATCGGGTGGGTAGGTTCGCCACTTGGAGCTCCGCCTGGTCCGAAGCACCTCAAGCGGCTCGACGGGCACCTCGGGCGATTCGCTCACGTTGAAGAGGTTGACACACGCCCGCCCTCGGACTCGGCACGCCCGCTAGGGTCTGGGCCCCACCTGACGGGAGGGCGATGGCCTCGGTCCGAACACGATGCGCACGGGCTGCCGCCGTCGGCTTCCTCTCCCTGTTCCCGGCCGCAACCTTGGCGGGAGCTGCGCCCCAACCGCCGACCTCGCAGCCCGCTGGCACTCCTACCGCGCACTCGTTCGCAGGGACCAAGACGGTGGGGGCCCTCTTTCCTCCCGACAGCAAGGTTCACGTGTGCACCGCGAGCGTCGTCTCGAGCCGCACAAGGAACCTCTTGGTGACGGCAGCACACTGCATCGAGGGATCTGGCCGCGGCGATGTGTTCGTTCCCGGGTACCACGACGGTGTGGCGCCGTTCGGATCGTGGACCGTGGTGTCCGCATACGCGCCTGCGGGTTGGCTGGCGCACCAAACGCCAAGCGAGGACTTCGCCTTCTTGGTGGTCGCGCCGCGTCGCCACGACGGACGCTTCCAAGACCTCCAGGGGGTGACCGGAGCCAATCGGCTGGGGATCGCGCCGGCCCCTGGCGAGCAGGTCACCGTTCCGGCCTATCCGGCGGGCACCGGAGGGACCCCGATCACCTGCGCGACGCACACCTATGCCTTCGGGCGATTCCCGGCCTTCAACTGCAACCCGTATGTCGACGGCACGAGCGGCGCCCCCTGGCTCCATCACTCGAAGCGCGGATGGACGGTGGTCGGCATCATCGGCGGCCCCTACCAGGGAGGCTGTCACCCCTGGACCTCCTACAGCCCCGCCCTCGGCGTCATGGCGAAACGACTCATGGCGAAGGCGGAAGCGGGCGCCCCGCCCGACACCCTGCCCACCCCCGCTCCGGCCTGCTGAGGGACCGGTGTTGCTCAGGCGTCGAGGAGCTTCGCACGGTCGAACTCGATCTCGCTCAAGACGATGCGGCTGTGGATGTCGCGAACCCCGAGCGCTCGCAGCCGGTCGATGACCTCCTCGAGGTCAGCGGTCCCAGTGCACGCCAGGCGGATCAGGTAGTCGTACTCCCCCGTCGTGTGGGTCGCCGTCAGCACCTGGGGGACCTCGGCCAGCTGGGCCTCGAACTCAAGCCTGTCCACCTCGGGGTGGAGCTTGGTGTCCGAGAGCGCAAGGAGGGTCCTGCCGAGTGCGGGGAGCGAGAGCTCCGCCGCGTAGCCGCTAATGACCCCGGCACGCTGCAAGCGGCGCACGCGGTCGGCGGCGCTGTTCGCACTGAGGTGCACCTGTCGCCCGAGTTCCTGAAAGGACAGCCGACCGGCGCGGACGAGCGCACCCACGATTTGCCGGTCCAGGTCATCGAGCGGTTTGGTTGTCGAGGTATTCTCGGTCATAGGCCCAGATTAGCTATGAATGGTCAGCGTTTTCGCCGAATCTGCTGTGGAATCCGAAATGAATGAGGCAAAGATTCCTCGATACTGGAGCCATGCTCTTGTTGGCCTCTCGCATCGCGGCGGCACCGCTGCTGGTTCTCGGGGGCACGCTCGTGCAGCGCCGCTACGGGCAGGCGATCGGGGGCCGGCTGGTCGGCCTTCCGCTCACGAGCCTGCCCCTCCTCGCGCTCGTCGCCGCGGCAGATGGCCGCACATTCGCCGCCGCCGCTGCCACGGCGACGCTGGCGGCCGTCGTCGCCCAGACCGCGTGGTGCTGGACCTACGCGAAGGCAGCGTCCCGTGGGGCGGGGCTCTGGCCGACCCTCATGCGCTCGAGCGTCGCCTTCGCCGCATGGTCCCTCCTCCTCTACGTGCTCCGACCCTCCCTGGCCGTGGCGGTCGTGGCAGGACCGCTCTCGATCCTCGCGGCACTCAGGTGGTGGCCCCGCGCGGTCGGTGCGGGCGAGCCGGGCGCAGGCAGCGGCGCCGAGCTCGCCGCCCGAATGGTCGCAGGCGGCGCCTTCATGGTCGGCGTCACCGAGGCGTCGCGCTCGCTCGGCCCGAGCGGCGCCGGTCTCGT
>DAHUZM010000104.1 GCA_027306525.1 Acidimicrobiaceae bacterium | reverse complement strand
GAGGCCGAGCGCGACGAGGCGCTCGCCCGGCTGTCGGTGACCACCGACCTGAAGGACCTGGCCGACGTCGACCTCGTGATCGAGTCGGTGGTCGAGGACCTGACGGTCAAGCTCGAGCTCTTCGAGGAGCTGCACACGGTGTGTGACGAGAAGACGATCCTCGCCACCAACACCTCGACGCTGCCAGTCGTCGACATCGCCATGGCGACCGGGCGGCCCGGGCGCGTGTGCGGGGTCCATTTCTTCAACCCGGCCCCGGTCATGAACCTGGTCGAGATCATCCGGCCGATCACGGCGTCGGCGGAGACGGTCGAGGCCGTGACCGAGTTCGCCCGGTCCTGCGGCAAGGAGACGGTCGAGGTCGAGGACCGGGCCGGGTTCGTCGTGAACGCCCTGCTCTTCCCGTACCTCAACAACGCCGTGCGCCTCTTCGAGCGCGGGATCGCGAGCAAGGAGGACATCGACGCCGCCATGGTGGGTGGCTGCGGCTTCCCCATGGGGCCCTTTGCCCTCCTCGACCTGGTGGGCCTCGACACCTCGGTCGCCATCCTCGATGCCCTCTACGAGGAGCACCGCGAGCAGCAATATGCGCCGGCACCGCTCCTGCGCCGGATGGTGGCGGCCAACCACCTCGGGCGGAAGTCCTCCCAGGGCTTTTACGACTACAAGCGCCACTAGGGGCCCCTCGCGGGAACGTTGCCGCCCGTCGGCCAGAATGGGCGGATCGGCCGACCAGGCGAGTCGAAGGTGAAGACATGAGCGCAGATCGGGACGCCACAGCGCGCAGCCGGCCCTGGGTCATGCGGACCTACTCGGGCCATTCGAGCGCACGGGCCTCGAACGAGCTCTATCGGACGAACCTGTCGCGCGGGCAAACCGGCCTCTCGATCGCCTTCGACCTCCCGACGCAGACCGGCTATGACCCCGACGCGCCCGAGGCCGCCGGCGAGGTCGGCAAGGTGGGCGTGCCCGTCGCGCATCTCGGCCACATGCGCCAGCTGTTGGACGGCATTCCGGTCGCCGAGATGAACACCTCGATGACCATCAACGCCACGGCCGCCTGGTTGCTCGCCCTGTACGTCGCCAACGCTGATGAGCAGGGCGTCGACCCCGCCGTCCTCCAGGGCACGACCCAGAACGACATCGTGAAGGAATACCTGAGCCGCGGGACCTACATCTTCCCGCCGGCCCCGAGCCTCCGGCTCACCGTCGACACGATCACCTACACCGTGCGCCACGTGCCCAAGTGGAACCCGATCAACGTCTGCAGCTACCACCTCCAAGAGGCCGGCGCGACGCCGGTCCAGGAGGTCGCCTACGCCTTGGCGAACGCCATCGCGGTGCTCGACGGTGTGCGCGACTCGGGCCGAATCGCGCCGGAGCAGTTCGATCAGGTGGTCGGGAGGATCAGCTTCTTCGTCAACGCCGGGGTGCGTTTCATCGAGGAGACGGCCAAGATGCGGGCGTTCTCGGCCATGTGGGACCGTATCTGCGCCGAGCGCTACGGGGTGCGCGACGAGAGACTGCGCCGGTTCCGCTACGGGGTGCAGGTGAACTCGCTCGGCCTGACAGAGGCCCAGCCCGAGAACAACATCGCGCGCATCGTGCTCGAGACCCTGGGGGTCACCCTGTCGAAGGACGCCCGGGCGCGGGCCATCCAGCTGCCGGCCTGGAACGAGGCGCTCGGTCTGCCCCGCCCCTGGGATCAGCAGTGGTCCCTTCGGATCCAGCAGATCCTCGCCTACGAGTCGGACCTCCTCGAGTACGACGACATCTTCGAGGGGTCCAAGGTGATGGAGACCAAGACGGCCGAGATCATCGATGCAGCCACCGCCGAGCTCCAAGACGTCCTCGATCGGGGCGGCGTCTTCGAGGCGGTCGAGGAGCTGAAGACCCGGCTCGTGAAGAGCCAGGCCGAACGGGTCGCGCGCATCGAGAGCGGCGCGCAGATGGTCATCGGCGTGAACGCCTACACCGACAGCGCCGAATCGCCGCTGCCGGCCGACTCCGTGCTCAAGCTCGAGCCGACCGTCGAGTCCGAGATGCAGGCCGACGTCCAGGCCTGGCGGCGGGAGCGGGATCAAGCGGCGGTCGACCGGGCGCTCGACGAGCTGCGGCGAGCCGCCGAGGATCCCGCGGCCGACCTCATGGTGCCGACCCTCTCCCTCGCCCGGGCCGGGGGCACCACGGGGGAATGGGGCGCCGCCCTGCGCCAGGTCTTCGGTGAGTACCGCGCCCCGACGGGGGTGGGCGGCGCTGCGGGCACCCACGGCACCGAGGTGGCAACGGCCGCCCAACGGTCGCGGGCCCTCGCCGAACGCACCGGGTCGCCGCCACGGCTGCTCGTGGGCAAGCCCGGGCTCGACGGACACTCCAACGGGGCCGAACAGATCGCCGTCGCCGCCCGCGACGCGGGCTTCGAGGTCGTCTACCAGGGGATAAGGCTCACCCCCGAGCAGATCGTGGCGGCCGCCCGCGACGAGGACGTCGACGTGGTGGGCCTCTCGATCCTCTCGGGATCGCATCTCGAGCTCGTGCCCGAGGTGATCGACCGCCTGGCGGCCGCCGGCGTCGATGCGGCAGTGGTGGTCGGGGGGATCATTCCGCCCGAGGACGCCGACATCCTGCTCGGCAAGGGTGTGGCGGCCGTCTACACCCCGAAGGACTTCGAGTTCGCCACGATCATGAACGACCTCGTCTCACTGGTCGAGCGCCGACGCGCCGGCGACCAACGGCCCTAGAAGCCAGCGTTCGGGCGCTCTCGCCTGAGCGACGCACGCTGGTTCCACCAACGGCCGCTGAAGCGCCAGTTGTCATTTCCGCCGCGCCATTGGGGCGGGGTGACCGGGCGTGGCCACACCTTGTCGACCGCCATCGCGATGGCGGCGAGCACGGCCGGGTCGATCTCGGGGCGCGCTCGGAGCCCGAGGCGCGTCGGATCGGGCGCGCTCACAACGGGACGTTGCCGTGTTTGCGACGCGGCATCTCCTCGCGCTTCGAGGTGAGCAGGGCAAGGCTCCGCACGAGGACCCGGCGGGTCTCCGAGGGCGAGATGACGTCGTCGACGTACCCGCGCTCGGCAGCGATGTAGGGGTTGGCATACCGCTCCGTGTACTCGCTCACGAGCTCGGCCCGACGGACGGCGGGATCGGGCGCCTCGGCCAGGTCCCGCCGGTAGAGGATCTCGACCGCGCCCTGGGGGCCCATGACGGCGATCTCGGCCGAGGGCCACGCGAAGGCGAGGTCTGCCCCGATCGACTTGGAGTTCATGACGACATAGGCACCGCCGTAGGCCTTGCGCGTGATGATCTGCACTCGCGGCACGGTGGCCTCGCAATATGCGTAGAGCAGCTTGGCCCCATGGCGGATGATCCCGCCGTACTCCTGGTCCGTGCCCGGGAGGAACCCAGGCACGTCCACGAAGGTCACGAGTGGGATGTTGAAGGCGTCGCAGGTGCGGACGAAGCGCGCTGCCTTCTCGGAGGAATCGATGTCGAGGACGCCGGCCAGGATCGCCGGCTGGTTCCCGACGATGCCGACCACGCGGCCATCGATCCGGGCGAGCCCGCAGGTGATCGACATCGCCCAGTGCGGGTGGACCTCGAAGTACTCGCCGTCGTCGACCACGGTCTGGATCACCTTGGTCATGTCGTAGGGGAGGTTCGCTGAAGGCGGGATCAGCTCGAGCAGCTCGGGGGTCTCGCGATCGGGATCGTCGCCCGAGACGACGGCCGGCGGGTCCTCCAGGTTGTTGGACGGGAGGAACGACAGCAGGTAGCGGACGTCGTCGAGGCACGCCTTCTCGTCCGGGGCGACGAACGTGGCGACGCCCGACTTGGTCGCGTGGCTCATCGCGCCGCCGAGCTCCTCGAGCGTCACCTCCTCGCCGGTCACCGTCTTCACCACGTCGGGCCCGGTGATGAACATGTTGGAGATGCCCTGGACCATGAAGATGAAGTCGGTCATGGCGGGCGAGTAGACGGCCCCTCCTGCGCAGGAACCAAGGATCACGCTGATCTGGGGGATGACGCCGGACGCCTGCACGTTGCGGAAGAAGATCCCGCCATAAGCATG
This sequence comes from Acidimicrobiaceae bacterium, assembly GCA_027306525.1. Lineage (GTDB taxonomy): Bacteria > Actinomycetota > Acidimicrobiia > Acidimicrobiales > RAAP-2 > Palsa-461. The sequence goes on along the minus strand of DAHUZM010000104.1, from coordinate 6,974 downwards.
CAGAGAGACGACGCCCTCTTGGAGCCGCGCCCCGCCACCGTCGTTGATCCCGATCATCGGCACGCCGATCGACGTCGCGAGATCCATGACCTTGTGGATCTTCTCGCCGTGCACCTCTCCGGTCGACCCCCCGGTCACCGTGGCGTCCTGGGAGAACACGCACACCCGGCGGCCGTTGATCGTCCCGAAGCCCGTGACCACGCCGTCGGTGTAGGGGCGCTTGTCCTCGAGGCCCATGCCATGTGCCCGATGCCTGGCCAGCATGTCGAGCTCCTGGAAGGAGCCGTCGTCGAGCAGGTAGTCGATGCGCTCGCGGGCCGTCATCTTCCCCCTCGAGTGGTGCCGCTCGATCGCGGCGGGAGAGCCCGCACTGAGTGCTTCAGACCGCCTGGCCAGGAGTTCTTCCAGCCGCTGGTCGTGTTCCACGGCGGCCACGCTAGCAATCCCGGGGCAAGGGGCAGCCTGGGGGGAGGCCCGCGAACGCGCTCGGATCACCCGTCCCGCGAACCGAGGGGCCGGCGCGTCGGCCACCTCGACCGACCGGGCCTCAACGCCGTGCGGCGCCGAAGCGCGCCTTCACCCGGACCGGCCGTTCACTCCTCGACGAGCTCGATGAGGGTCCCGTGTGCCGATTTGGGGTGCAAGAACGCCACGGTCGTCCCACGCGAGCCGGGCCGCGGCGCCTGGTCGATCGAGCGGACCCCGGCGTCCTGGGCCGCTTGCAGGGCCTGGGCGCAGTCGGCCACCCGGAACCCGACGTGGTGGAGCCCCTCGCCGCGTTGGGCGAGGAACTTGGCGACTGTCGAGTCCTCGCTCGTCGGGGTGAGCAGTTGGATGTAGGAGTCGGCGACCTTCACGAGCGCCTCCTCGACGCCGTCGTGCTCGACCACCTCGCGATGGACAACTCGTGCGCCGAAGGTCTGCTCATAGAACGCGACCGCCGCGTCAAGGTCGTTGACGGCGATCGCGACGTGATCGACCTCGGTGAGCAATCCGGCCGGCTCCGAGGCGCCGGTCATGCGCCGTGCCTCCGGAAGAGCGTGATGCGGTCCTCGCCGACCTTCTCGCGCAGCTCGGGATCGTCGATTCCGAGCCCCTCGGAGGGGGCGAGGCAAAGGACGCCGATCTTCCCCTCGTGCAGGTTCTTGTGCACCTGGTAGGCGGCCTCGCCAACCTCGGTGAGCGGGTAGACGGCCGAGAGTGGCGGGAGGATCTTGCCCTCGCACACGAGCGCATTGGCGTCCCACGCCTCGCGGTAGTTGGCGAAGTGCGAGCCCTTGATCGTCTTCAGCTTCATCCACAGGTGCCGGTTGTCGTACTCGATCATGTAGCCCGACGTTGCGGCGCAGGTGACCACCGTGCCACCGCGCTTGGCCACGAAGACCGAGGCCCCCATGGTGAAGCGGCCGGGGTGCTCGAAGACGATGTCGGGATCGTCGCCGATGAGCGCACGGACGTCCTTGCCGAAGCGCCGCCACTCCGACTCGTCCTGGTGGTGCTCGTCCTTCCAGAACTGGTAGTTGCCGGCCCGGCGGTCGATGACCGCCTCGACGCCGAGGTCGTGGAGGAGGTCGACCTTCTCGGGTGAGGAGACCACGCCAATCGGGATCGCACCACCATTGAGCGCGTACTGGACGGCGAAGCTGCCGAGCCCACCGGTCGCTCCCCACACGAGCACCCGATCGCCCTGACGGATCGGCGCGCCGTTGTGCGAGACGAGCATGCGGTACGCGGTCGAGTTGCAGAGCGCGTTGACCGCCGCCTCCTCCCAGGTGAGGTGGCGGGGTTTGGGCATGAGCTGGTTCGCCTTCACGAGCGCGATGTCCGCCAGCCCGCCGAAGTTGGACTCGAAGCCCCAGATGCGCTGGTTCGCCGCGAGCATGGAGTCGTCGTGTGCCGAGGGGTCCTGGTCGTCCACGTGGTTGCAGTGGATGGTGACCTTGTCGCCGGGCTTCCAGTTGCGCACCGCTGAGCCGACCCTGATGACGACGGCCGAGGCGTCGGAGCCGACCACGTGGTAGTCGAGGGCGTGGCGCGCGCCCCAGCGGCTCTCCCTCCCCAGCCGGTCGAGGAACCCGAAGGTGGGTAGCGGCTCGAAGATGGAGGTCCACACCGTGTTGAAGTTGATCGCCGACGCCATCACCGCGACGTAGGCCTCGTCGGGGGCGAGCTCGGGGAGGGGCACCTCGCCGGTGTGGAGGGACTTCCTCGGGTCCTTCTCGGCGGACTCCATCCCCTCAAACATGTCCGCCTCCTCCCGGCGGACGAACGCCGCCCGGAACGTCTCTGGGAGGGGCATCTCGGCCAGCGCCTCACCGGGGGCACCGTCGATCACGGCCTGCAAGATCTCATCCATGGACCGCGACGATATCCGTGGTCATAGGATGGGAAACTCTCCGACCCCTGGAGGTCTCCACATGCCTGGTTCGGTCATCCTCGCCGGCGCCCGCACGCCGATCGGCAAGCTCTCGGGAGTCCTCTCGGGCTTCAGCGCCCAGGAGCTCGGCGGATTCGCCATCGCCGAGGCCCTGAAGCGGGCCGGGGTGGCCCCCGAGCAGGTCGACTACGTCCTGATGGGCCAGGTGCTCCAGGCGGGCCAGGGCCAGATCACGGCTCGCCAGGCGGCGAACAAGGCGGGCATCTCGATGTCGGTCCCGGCCACGACGGTGAACAAGGTCTGCCTTTCGGGGCTGAACACGATCTACCTCGCCGACCAGATGATCGCGTCCGGTGACGCCGAGATCGTCGTCGCCGGGGGGATGGAGTCGATGAGCCGGGCGCCGCACCTGCTCCCCGAGGCCCGCACCGGGTATCGCCTTGGGGACGGGACCCTCGTCGACTCGATGATGTTCGACGGCCTCACCTGCGCCTTCGACGACTGCGCGATGGGGCTCGCGACCGACCGCTACAACACCTCGACGGCGAAGGTGACCCGCGAGCGTCAGGACGCCTTCGCCGCCGCCTCGCACGAGCGCGCCGCCGCCGCGGCCAAGGAGGGCCGCTTCGCCGAGGAGATCGTCCAGGTCGAGGTGCCCCAGCGCCGCGGCGAGCCGATCCTCGCCGACACCGACGAGGGCGTCCGGCCCGGCACCACCACCGAGTCCCTGGCCGGGCTGCGTCCGGCCTTCGACAAGGAGGGCACCATCACGGCCGGGAACGCCTCGCAGATCTCCGACGGCGGCTGCGCCGTCATCGTCACCTCGGCCAAGAAGGCCGAGGAGCTCGGGGTGACCCCGCTCGGCGAGTTCATCTCCTATGGCCAGGTGGCCGGACCGGACCCCTCCCTGCTCCTCCAGCCGGCCAACGCCATCGACCAGGCGGCCAAGAAGGCGAAGGTTGCCGTCGGTGACATCGACCTGTTCGAGATCAACGAGGCCTTCGCCGCCGTCGGCATCGCCTCGGCCGACCAGCTCGGCATCCCCGAGGACAAGCTCAACGTGAACGGTGGCGCGATCGCCCTCGGCCATCCGATCGGCATGTCGGGGAGCCGCCTCGCCCTCACCGCCCTCTTGGAGTTGCGCCGCCGCGGCGCGAATCTCGCGGCGGTGGCGCTGTGCGGCGGTGGCGGCCAGGGCGACGCCCTGATCGTGCGAGCGATCCGCTAGGGGCGGGTCGCGAACGGGGGGACGAAGACCCCGAGCACCCAGGCTGTCCGCGGCGCGACCTCGTCCCAGCGCCTGATCGGCAGTTCGAAGACCACCAGCCCGCAGGTGGCGAACCCACCGCTGAGCGCGGGGGTCGGTTGGCGCGGCATCGCCGCGACGAGGGCCTCCATCGTCGGGTTGTGTCCGACCACCATGACCGACGGCACGTCCTCGTCGACCATGGACACCTGCTCGAGGACGTCTTCGGGCGAGGCGCCATAGAGCGATCGCAGGTAGGTCACCGGCGGCGGGGTCGCCATCTTGGCCAGCACCCGCTCGGTGGTCTCGACCGTGCGGGCGGCCGTCGAGCACAAGACGAGCGCCGGCACGGTGCCTGTGTCGAGTCCGAGGAGATCCCCGTCGTCCCCGAGGCGCTCGCCGAGCGCGTCGGCGTCGTGGCGACCCCGAATGGCCAGCACCCGCTCGTGATCACCGCCGCCGACGGGCGGACGGCGAACCGTCTTTGCGTGCCGAAGCACCCAGAGCACCCGGCCGGTCGCCACCGGGGCTCAGGCCCGCAGCTCGCGTCGACCCTCGAGGGCACGACCGAGGGTCATCTCGTCGGCATACTCGAGGTCGCCGCCCACCGGCAGCCCGCTCGCGAGGCGGGTAACCCGGACCGGCAGCTCGGACAGGCGCTTCGCGAGGTACATCGCCGTCGCCTCTCCCTCGAGATTGGGGTTCGTGCAGAGCACGACCTCGACGACTCGCTCGACCTCGATCCGCGCCACCAGCTCGCCGATACGCAACTGCTCGGGACCCACGCCCTCGAGCGGGTTCAAGGCGCCCTGGAGCACGTGATAGCGGCCGCGGAACTCCTTGGTCCGCTCGAAGGCCGCGATCGCCTGGGGTTCCTCGACGACACAGACGACGGTCCCGTCACGGGTCTCGTCTTGACAGATCTCACACAGTGCGCCGCGCTCGGCGACGTTGAAGCAGCGCTCGCACAGCGCTGTGCGTTCCTTCACCGAGACGATCGCATCGGAGAGCCGCAGGGCGTCCTCGGTCGGGATCTTGAGGAGGTGGAACGCGATGCGCTGGGCCGACTTGGGACCGATGCCGGGCAGGCGGCCAAGCTCGTCGATGAGCGAGCGGAGTGGGCCGGTGTACACCTAGCCTGTGACCTCTTCGGCGCCGGGGAAGGCCTCGAGGATCCGCGACTGTGCCAGCGACTGGGCTTCCATCGGCTCGCCGGGGTCGTCGGGGTCGAAGTCGTCGTCGCCGAGGTCGCTCGGGTCCGGCTCGGAGGCACGCCCGGCGCCGCGGGGCTGTGCCTCGGCATCCGCCGCCTCGTCGACCACGAGCCGGAGGCCGACCAGCGTCCCGAAGTGCTCGGCGAGCGCCTCCTCGACGACCTGACGCATCTCCTCGCAGCGGCCGAGGTAGCCCGCGTTCGGCAGGGCGAACACCGCGTTCGATCCCTCCAGCCCTGTGAACCGGCCGGAGCTGTAGACGACCTTCGCCCTCGCCGGCAGGCCACGCAAGACGTGGTCGCCCCATGCCTCGACGAGCGAGTCTCGGTCAAGCGCCACCCTTCGGCGCGCCGGTGCGGCCGGTGGCGACGCTTCGGGCCGCTCCGACGCCGTCGGCGACGGTGCGCCATCTTGATCGGGTGGGCGATGCTCGGGAGCCGGGCGCTCGGCGCGTTGCCGGCGCAGTGCCCCGATCGTGGGCCTGGTGCGCGGATCGACGGCCGGCGGTGTCGGCGACTCCTCGGCCCGGGGGCGGGCGAGGGCATCTCGCGACGAGAGCGCTCGCTCGAGGCGTGCGACGCGCTCTGCAAGGGCCTCGGGCGCGCTGTCGAGCTCACTCTTGGCCAGACGCACGAGGGTCACCTCGAGCACCACACGTGCGTCGGGGGCCTCGCGCATGTCGACCTGTGCCAACCCGATCGACTCCATGGAACGCACGAGCCGGGCCAGGCCCATGCGTTCCGCCTGCGCTGCGAGGCGAGAGCGCTCGTCCCCTCCCGCCGAGGCGAGCTCGGGCGCCAGGCTCAAGAGGAACGCCTGACGAAGGTCATCGACGAGTTCTGCCGCAAGCTGCTGGGGGCTCCAACCGGCCTCGATCAACGAGGCCACCGAGACGAGCACGCCTGCGGGGTCCTCGCCACAGATCGCATCGACGAGCCCCACGAGCTCGGGGCGCACGCCCTCGGCCGAGCCCGCCGAGGCCATCTGGTCCAGCGCCGAGAGCGCGTCGCGCGCCGACCCCCGACCTCGGCGAACAGCGAGGGCGAGCGCCTCGTCGTTGAGATCGAGGCGTGCCTGGTCGCGCACCCACGTGACGAGCTCGCTCAGCGTGTCGGCCCCGAGGAGACGGAACTCGTAGTGCTGGGTCCGGCTGCGCACCGTCTCGGGAACCTTCTGCGGGTCGGTGGTCGCGAGCACGAAGACGACATGGGCCGGCGGTTCCTCGAGCGTCTTGAGAAGCGCGTTGGCGGCGGCGGTCGAGAGCATGTGGACCTCGTCGACGATGTAGAGCTTCCATTCGCCGGGCGTCGCCAGGGCCGCGTGCGAGACGAGATCGCGCATGGCGTCCACGCCGTTGTTCGACGCTGCATCCAGCTCGCGCACGTCGAGCGAGGTGCCCTGGGCGATCGCCAGGCACGAGTCGCACACCCCGCAGGGCTCGCCGTCTTGGGGATGGGCACAGTTGAGCGCCTTGGCCAACACCCGGGCGGCAGAGGTCTTCCCGGTCCCTCGGGGACCGCAGAACAGGTAGGCGTGGGCGACCCGGCCCTCGGCCACGGCGCCCCGCAGGGCCTGGACGACGTGGGGTTGCCCTCGGATCTCCGAGAGCCTGCTCGGGCGGAAGCGCCGGTAGAGCGAGACGTAGGGTTCGCCGGCGCCCCCATCGCGCGCCGGGGCGCCGTCGGTAGCCATCATGCGGAGCCTAACGGTCCGCCCGGGCGCCTCCCAGGGCCGCGTTCGGGCGTCAGCTCCCGATCGGGCCGACCTCGCCGATCTCGTATTGCTGCATCTCGGCCCCGAGAATCTTGATCTCGCTCGCCGGGCGCGGTGCCGAGCGCAACCCCTCCAGGTGGGCGGCGAGGGAGGCCTTGTCCTCCCATCGCTCGAAGAGCAGGACACGCCCCGGCTCGATGGGGTCGGGGCTGAAGGCATAGGCGATGCAGCCGGCTTCGGCACGGGAGGCCCGCATCATCGCCACCCGGTCGGCGACGAAGGCGTCACGATCCGACGGGTCCACGTCGAAATGTCCGGCCACGATCAGCATGGGTCCCCCTCTCGGCACCGATCCGGCGCTCGGTGCGGCGGCCAGGTTGGCTACGGCACACGGCCTCACCCGCTGAGAGCTGCTGCCTTCCGA
>DAHUZM010000090.1 GCA_027306525.1 Acidimicrobiaceae bacterium | reverse complement strand
CGTTCAGCTTGCCGGGCTTGTTCAGCGTGTCGGGGTGGACCGTGAGCTTCCCGATGTCGTGGAGCAGTGACGACCAGCGGAGGCGGTCGCGGTGAACCTGGGGCAGTCGCATTTCTTCGGCGACCATGTCGGTCAGTGCCCGGACCCGCTCGGCGTGCCCTCGAGTGGTGCGGTCGTGGGAGCTGAGCATGGCGGCGAGGGTCACGATCTTCTCTGCGGCGACCGAGGGCGGGTCGTGCATGCCCTTGGTCCGAGCATCGTCCACCCGCCGCTCGAGTTCCCGCACGCTGCCCGCCCTTCGGGCGACGGCGAGGCGCTTGGGCGCTCGTCCTGGGAACGCCATCCCCATCTTCAAGAGCACGGCGAGGGGGACAACGCGCCGGGCCAGTCGCTCGGTTCCGAAGAACACGAGTGTGCAGATGGCGAGCGTGCCCAGCCACCAGGCTCCGAAGCCGACCACCGTCGAGGGGGCCGAGACAATTTGCTGCACCCCAAACGCTGCGGCAACGGAGCAGCCGACGGGGAAGAGCGCGATCGCCACCCCGAGTGCCGCGGCGAGGACGCGGCGGTCCTTCCAGCGCTCGCCGCCCTGGCCTGGGGGCATCGATGTCCTCCGTCCGACCCGAAGTTGCTCCCGCCGCTCGATGACCCTCAGGTCCCGACCGGTGGTGATCCGCCCACGGGAAAATTACGAGTTGGGCCCGACTTACTGGTGCATCGCTTCATAGCCATATAGCTGTTAAGCTATATAGCTATGAGCAGCGCGGATGAGGTCTTGGAAGCACTCGCTGCGCCCAGCCGGCGAAACATCCTGGATCTGTTGCGCGATGGGGAGCGGGCCGTTGGCGATCTCGTGTCAGCGATCGGCCTCAGCCAGCCCGCCGTTTCGAAGCACCTCGCCACGTTGCGCTCCGTCGGCCTGGTGGAGGTGCGGCCGGACGCGCAGCGGCGCCTGTACCGAATCCGTCCGGAAGCCCTCGCCGACCTCGACGCCTGGCTGGAGCGGTATCGGTCGCTCTGGAGCGCCCGCCTGGATGTTCTCGAACGGCACCTGGAGCCCAAGGGAGACTGATGCAGGACGCGACCTCGGTCACTCTGGCGGTCGCCGGCCGGCGATCCGGCTGGAGCGGTCTGTTCGGCGCGCTCACCTCACGCGAAGCGCTCGGTTCGTGGTTCCCATGTGACGTCGTCACCGACAGCGACTGCGTCTCGTGTTTGCCAGGGAGATTGGCCGGACCTCGAGGGTGAGGCGCTCGAGTCAGACGAGCCGCGTGTGCTCGCGCGCCCCAGGATGGGACGTTTGTCTTGGCACCCTCGGCAGGCAAGTGCCCGAGGGCGGCATCTGGGAAGCTCGCTTCGAGCACTACGCAGACGAATTCGTGACGCGCCTCGGGGCCTAGGTCGGACCACGGATGTGCCCGTCGTGACCGGTGGCGCAGCGGCCGGTCACGAGGAGCTTCCAACTAGGGTGCCCGACGAGGGGCGGCCCACAATCCCGCGTGCTCCGCCTCGATGGGGTGTTGTCGGCAGTGGCGAGGAGAAGGCGATGCACTCGGCTGGGTTGCTCCACGACGCATTCGGGCGGATTCACGACATGGTCCACGGCGCGGTGCAGGGGCTCTCGGAGGCCGACCTCGCCTACCGCGTCGACCGGGACGCCAACTCGATCGCCTGGCTCGTCTGGCACTTGACCCGTATCCAGGACGACCACGTCGCCGATGTCGCCGGTCGTGAGCAGGTCTGGATCGCCGAGGGATGGGCGGCACGGTTCGCCCTGCCGCTTCCGCCGACCGACCACGGCTATGGGCACACCTCCGAAGAGGTCGCATCGGTCCACGCCAGCGCCGAGCTGCTCACCGGGTACTACGACGCAGTCGAGCGCGTCACGCTCTCCTATGTGAAGGGTCTCTCCGATGGGGACCTCGAGAGGATCGTCGACACGCGCTGGGACCCGCCCGTCACGCTCGGCGTGCGGCTGGTGAGCGTGATCTGCGACGACGTCGCCCATGGAGGCCAGGCGGCATTCGTTCGCGGCATCATCGAGCGCCGTTAGCCCGAGACGGGTTCACCGCGATCGCAAAGGGGGCAGTTGAGGGGCGTGCCCAGCCTCGAGCGCCGGCCCTCTTCTTCGAGCACCCAGGGCCGCACTTGGAATGGTGGCCGGTGCCGCACGTGTTGGCGATGACCGCAGGACAGTTGGGCGATCCAGTCCCCGTCCTCGTCGACCATGAAACCGACGATGTCGCGCCTCATCGCTGCACGCTATCCAGGGGTCGATCGGAGCGTGTGGTACACAGCCAGTGATGAAGGTGACCATCCTCGACGACTACCTCGACTCGGTGCGGAGCCTTGCGGCGTTCGCACGCGTTCGCAATCACGACGTGACCGTTTGGAACGACCATGTCGACGACATCGATGTGCTGGCGGAACGATTGGCCGAGACCGAGGCGCTCGTGCTCATTCGCGAGCGCACCACGATCGATGCGAGGCTCCTCGAACGCTTGCCCCGTCTCGCCTTGATCAGCCAGTGGAGTGTCTACCCGCACATCGACGTGGACGCGTGCACCCGACTCGGGATCGTCCTCTGCTCGAGCCAGCATGTTGATCAACCCTCCTATGCGGCCGCCGAACTGACCTGGGGGCTCATCCTGGCAGCGGCGCGTCGGATTCCCGAGCAGGCGGCGGCGCTTCGCGCCGGCCATTGGCAGATCCACATGGGGCAGAGCTTGCGCGGGCGCGTGCTTGGCGTCTACGGCTACGGCCGGATCGGTCAGGTCATCGCCCGCTACGGCACCGCGTTTGACATGGAGGTCCTCGTGTGGGGACGCAAGAGCTCGCTCGAGCGGGCTCGGATGGACGGACATCGGATCGCGCAGAACCGCAGCGAATTCTTCCAGTTGGCCGATGTCGTCAGCTTGCATTTGCGGCTCGTCGATGCCACCCGGGGGCTCATCACCGCCACGGATCTGGCCGAGATGAAACCGAGTGCGGTGCTCGTGAACACCAGCCGGGCCGGCCTGATCGAACCCGGCGCCCTCGAGGCGGCGCTGCGCGCCGGGAGACCGGGCTTCGCTGCCGTGGATGTCTTCGAGCGGGAGCCGGTCATCGGTGACACAGAGCCGTTGCTCGCGCTCGACAACGTGATCTGCACTCCGCACATCGGCTACGTGACCACCGACGAGTGGGAGCTGCAGTTCGCCGATATTTTCGACCAGGTCAATGCGTTTGCCGCCGGGAACCCCATCAACGTGGTGAACCCGACGGTCCTCGACCATGCGCGAGGGGTGAGAGGCTGACGACTACGAGCGGTGCAGCAACCCGAAGGCACCCGCGATCGTGCCGAGGAGGCTCACCGCGTCGGCCTCCTCATTGAGGGTGGCATTTGGGTTCTCGGTCATGGCAATGACCACGTCGCGCTGACCGGAACTGTCGCGGGCCAGATAGCCAAGGGTGAGGACCCCTGCCTCCGATCCCCCCTTGAACCAGATCGTCGGCCACACGGCGTGGGAGAGCTCGATCCCGCCGTCGTTGAGCGACATCACCGTGCCAATGGCCCCGAGCCCCGGCTTGGCGGCGAGGCGGAAGAGCCCTGAGAAGGCGCGGCACAGATCGTCGGGCGAAGCGAACCACTCGATGCTGTTGACGTCACGCGGCAGCGCCGAGGCAACCTCTTGGGCGGCGGTCACCTTGTCGATCGTCGAGCGTAGGTATGCGGTGCGCCCCGATGTGCCGAGCGAGAGGTAGTGGTTGGCCAACCTGGGATAGTCGCCGTATTTGAGGGCGAACAACTCGGCGACGCTGAGAAAGGGGGTATCGAGCGCGGCGTGAGTGCTCCAGCGGCGCACCTGGGCCTCGACCGCTGACCGCCCCACGAGGGCAAGCAGCATGTCGGCCGCGGTGTTGTCGCTGAGCGAGATCATCTTGGTCGCAAGCTCTTGCACGCTGAGTCGGGTGCCGTTGGGTTCTTGGGCGAGAGACCCGCTCCCGCCCACCTTGATCTCGGGGGTGATGGTGAGCTTCTGGTTCCACGAGATGCGACGCGCGTGGATCGCCTCGGCCAGGGCACCGAGCACGAAGAGCTTGAACATCGATCCGAGCGGTCTCGGTTGGCCCGGCGACAGCGCATGCACGGTAGTGCATCTGCCATTGGCTCCGACGCGGGCCGCGAGAAACCCGATCCCGGGCGCGATTGAGCGAAGCTGTCGGTCGACCTGCGCCCAACTCTTGACGTTGACGATCGGCGTGAGGAGCAGGCCCGAGATGAGCCCCTGGGGGTCGACGTCGAGGTGCACCCGGAGATCGACGGTCCCCCGCGAGACCACCGCGACGAGCGAGGTCTGGCTCACCGAGGACAGCGAACGAAGGGTCATCCTCCCGCTGCCGACCGCCCCCAAAGCCTGGTTGAGCTGCGCCGTTGAAACTTGGGCGAGGAATGGCCCATCGAAGTGGGCGGCGATCTCGCTTTCGGAGAGGGGCACGCGGCCGGCCGCGACGAGCAGCCATGAGAGCTGGGCGCCGACCGGGCTTGCCGGTGGCTCGGGCGCTGACGCCCCGGCGGACACCGGCGGGAGCACGGTGACAGCGAGCATCATGAGCGCGCACAGCAAGGGCCACCGTGGTGTGCGCCTGCCGACGGCCCCCGCCGGATGCACTCCCAGAGCACTTCGTTGTGACCACGGTGTCACACCGTCTCCTCGGCGTGGTGGTCGAGGACCCCGAGCAAGCTCGGCGAGCGGCGGGCCCCCGAAGGGGAAACGGATGAATGCTCGCGCGGTGCCTCACGCAAGAGGCGCATCAGCGCGGTGTCGGCACAGACCCGGGCGGATCGCTGCGCCTCCCCGAGCCCAACACGTAGGGCTTCGCGCGAGCGTGCTCGGCACCGAGAGAGCGCGACGCCACCTGGGAGCGCGATCCGAGTCGCTCGTGCTCCCAGGAGACATCGAAGGCCCCGGTGCTGCGCCCCGTTGCTCGCCTTCGGATCGGCGCGCTCGTCGCCGTTCAGACGCGATGCCATGCTTCGGAGAGCACGCTCCGCAGCACGTCGACCATGAAGTCGATCTCCTCTTGGCCGCATATGAGCGTGGGCGAGAGTTGTACGACCGGGTCGCCTCTGTCGTCAGCCCGACAGATGAGTCCGGCGTCAAACAGGGCGCCTGACAGAAACCCGCGAAGCAGTCGCTCACGCTCGCTGGTGTCGAAGGTCTCCTTGGTGGCCTTGTCCTTCACGAGCTCGATGGCGTAGAAGAAGCCGGCTCCGCGGATGTCGCCCACGATGGGGAGGTCGAGCAGCGTCTCAAGGCCTTGGCGAAAGGATGGCTCGGTCGCCCGGACGTGACCAAGGATGTCGTCGTGCTCGAAGACGTCGAGGTTCGCCATAGAAACGGCGCAGCTCACCGGGTGACCGGCGAAGGTGAAGCCGTGCGTGAAGCTCTGGTCGCCGTGCAGGAACGGTTCGACCAAGCGGTCGGTCGCGATCATCGCCCCGAGGGGGGCATAGCCGCTCGTCAGACCCTTTGCCACCGTGATGATGTCGGGCAGGTAGCCGTAGCGCTGTGCGCCGAACCACTCGCCGAGGCGCCCGAAGGCGCAGATCACCTCGTCGGAGACGAGCAGGACGCCGTGGCGGTCGCAGATCTGGCGAACCCGTTCGAAGTAGCCGGGTGGAGGTGGGAAACACCCGCCGGAGTTCTGGACGGGTTCGAGGTACACGGCCGCGACGGTCTCGGGCCCTTCGCGCTCGATGGCCCGGTCGATCTCGTCCGCGGCCCAGCGCCCGAAGGCATCGAGGTCGTCGCCGTGCTCCGGAGCGCGGTAGAAGTTCGTGTTGGGGACGCGGACCGTTCCCGGAACGAGGGGCTCGAAGGGCGTCTTGAGCGCGGGGATCCCCGTGATGGAAAGCGCCCCCATTGACGTTCCGTGGTACGCGATGTTGCGGCTGATCACCTTGGTCCGCCACGGCTGTCCCATGACGCGGAAGTACTGACGGGCGAGCTTCCACGCGGATTCCACCGCTTCGGAGCCACCCGATGTGAAAAAGATGCGATTGAGGTCGCCTGGGGCGAGCGAAGCGATCCGCTCCGCCAGCTCGACGGCGCGCGGATGTGCGTAGCTCCATAGCGGGAAGTAGGCGAGCTCGGCGGCCTGCTTGGCTGCTGCCTCCGCGAGCTCGGTGCGTCCGTGCCCGATCTGGCTGGTGAACAGCCCGGCCAGCCCGTCGAGGTAGCGCTTTCCGTGCTGGTCCCACACGTACGCGCCCTCGCCGCGGACCATGACGGGGACCTCGTGGTGCCCGTCGTAGGACCCGAGGCGCGTGAAGTGCATCCACAGGTGCCGTTGGGCCCGCTCGCTCAGTGACGCGTCGCCCACATTCATCTCGGATCCCATTCCGGTCATCTTGCTCCCAGAGTCAGGTCGGCCTGGCGGACTTCAGGTGCATCACGGACTCGCTCAATCGGATGCCCGAGGTGGAGCAGAACCCCAGTGCACCACGGCGGTGTCCCATCTCGGAGGGTCCAAGGGCGATCGACATGGGCGCGTCGACTCGGTGGCCATCGCGGCCCGTCCCTTCGATGCCTGCGGGATCTTCGCACCGCCCGGCTCGTCCCGGAACGGACCAACGCCCGCCCCGCGCTCGACGGCCATCTGGCCTTCGCCTTCGACGTTGCTCGGCATCCTCACCGCGTTCTCCCTACCCGGTGCACCCTATCCCCTTGGGTCGAGAGACCCTTGGGTCGACGACCCGAGCACGGAATCCAGGGGCGATCCTCCCACGGAGCTTCCTGTGGAGGCTCCGGACCGAGGGGTGGACAGACTCGAGCCCGCACCCCTCCGGGCTGAACCGCCTTTCGACTCCGGCGGTTGAACGCGCCGCTGTCTGCAGGGCGGTGTTGAATAGGACCACGATGGTGATCGATTCCCACGACGGGGGCGCTCCGGACCCCTTCGGCGCAGTGTCGGAGGCCACACGCGTGCACGGGGAAAGAGCGTGATCGTCGGGATCCCGAGGGAACGGCTCGCCGACGAGTATCGGGTCGCGATCACACCGGCCGGCGTCCGCGAGCTCACTGCCGCCGGCCACAGCGTCCACGTCGAGGAGGGTGCAGGCGCCGGTTGCTCGATCCGCGACGAGGAGTTCGTGAGGACGGGAGCGAAGATCCTCGCCGATCCCGACGAGGTTTGGGGATCCGCCGATCTGGTGCTGAAGGTCAAGCAGCCAATCGACGAGGAGTACGAGCGTCTCGAGCTCCGCACGAACCAGGTGCTCTTCACCTACCTTCACCTGGCGGCGGATCGGGCCTGCACCGAGGCCCTGGTGTCAGCCGGGAACACTGCGATCGCATACGAGACGGTGCAACTCGAGGACGGCTCCCTGCCCCTCTTGATGCCGATGAGCGAGGTGGCTGGGCGGATGGCTCCAATCGTCGGCGCGAACCATCTGATGCGACCGGCTGGAGGGAGTGGGATCCTCGTGTGCGGCGTCCCCGGGGTGCGCTCGGCCAAGGTGGTGATCCTCGGCGCCGGGATCTCGGGAATGGCGGCGGCCACGCTTGCGGTCGGCCTGCACTGCGAGGTGTACGTGCTCGATCGCGACCTGGCCAAGCTCCGCGCCGTCGATCACCATTTCCGGGGCGCGCTCGAGACGATCGCATCGAGCGCGCACGCCATCGAGGGGACCTGCATCGACGCCGACATCGTCATCGGAGCCGTCCTCGTGGTCGGAGCGAAGGCTCCGAAGCTCGTTTCCGAGGACCTCGTCGCCGCGATGCGCCCCGGCTCGGTCCTCGTCGACATCTCGGTCGACCAGGGGGGCTGCTTTGAACCCTCGCACCCGACCACGCATTCGCACCCGACCTTTGAGGTGCACGAAACCCTGTTCTATTGCGTCGCCAACATGCCCGGTGCAGTGCCCCATAGCTCGACCTACGCCCTGACGAACGCAACGCTGCCTTATGTCTTGGAAGTCGCAAACAACGGCTGGCAGTCGGCGGCGCAGGCCGACCCGGCGCTAGCGAAGGGCGTCAACGTCGTGGCGGGCAAGGTCACCTACGAGCCGGTCGCCGAGGCACACTCGATGGTCTACACGCCGCTTGGCGAATTGCTCTGATCCAGCTGGTGAATGGCGCGCTCTCAGGGGTTGTTCGCCGTGATGAATGCGACCATCGAGTCGATGTACTGCTGGGGGATGAAGCCGCGCATGATGGCCGAGAGGTGCCCCTTCCCCGGCAGCACCACGTTCGTGAAATTGCGGGCTTCTCGCCATAGTCGGTGGGTCTTCGCGTAGGGGCGGTCGTACTCCCCGTTGATCGCGAGAATCGCGAAGTCAAGCGACCGGAGGTCGATCGCTGCCGAGAGCGCCCGTTGACGGGCCAAGAACTCTGCACGATCGGCCCGAATCGGGGCGGACGTGCTCGGAGTCGAGTTGCCGACCTCTTGTCCGGGGGTCTCGGCACGCTTGCGAAACTGCTCGCTCGCCGCGGCCTCGTCGGGAGCGGTCCCCTCCTTGTCCGCAGGGACCTGGCCCGCGAACTCCTCGGTCTCGACGATCCCAGAGCCACCGAAGCTCGCCGAGAGGAAGCGCTCGGGGTTGGAGGCCAGGACACCAGCCGCCACGAAGCCACCCATCGAGTATCCGCCGATGTGCGCCCTCTCCATGGCGTGCTCGTCCATGAATTCGACGACGTCGCGCGACATCTTCTGGCGGCCTCCGTCAGGACCCCCCTCGCTCAACCCGTGGCCCCGCATGTCGATCCCGATGACGCGGTTGGTGGAGGCGAGCGCCGGCGCGATGCCGTTGACGAACCAGTTACCGACGGCGCTCCCTCCCGCTCCGTGGATGAGGATCACGGGAACCCCCTCGCCCATCTCGACCCAATGGAGCTTCGTTCCGTCGCTCACGGTGAAGTAGTGGTCACTCCAGTTGTCGTTGGTCGGCATCCCCCGCTTTCCGTCGCCATCAGCCTGACAGTAGAGGGCGGGTGGGAACCTCGCGGCGCACTGGCCCGCCAAGCAGCGACCACCTCGTCCCGGCGGGGCCCCTGGTCTCCAGGATCACTTGAGAAGACGGAGGCGGGGCCGGCGCCTGCGGGCGGGCAACCCGATGCGCTCGCGTGCCCAGGCGAGCATCGCGTCGCGTCGGTGTCGTTGCAATGCCGGGTGGCGTGGCGCTGGGCAGCTCGATTTCGCATCAGCGAGCGCACCGATCAGCCGCGGGGCATCGGTGAGGGGCATCTTGAAGGACCCGGTGCAGCGCTGGCCGCTCCACAGCGAGACGAGGACCACGCCGTCTTCAAGATGCGTCGAGACGCTCATGCGCCGCTCGGGCGACTCGGGGTCGACGAACCACACCCGCCCCGCCGGTCGATCGCGTGCGACCGCCATGGGCGAAGTGTCGCGCCAATCGCGGTCCTTGGCCACTGGCCGAGAGGCACCCTCAGTGCATCATCCGCGGATCGAGGTAGTGCTTGAACTCGATGAGGTTGTTGGCGGGGTCCCGGAGCACCAACGTGAGGTGCTCCTCGACCAAACCCTCGAATCGCCGTTGTACCTCCCGGTAGATCGGGAGCTTGCGGAGCGCCACGAGCGCCTGGAGCCGATCGAAGTCGGCTCTGTCGTGGAAGGTGACGCCAAAGTGGCGCGGGTAGAGCTCGGGATCCTCTTCGATCCTCTGGCTCAGGTGACAGACGACCTGGTCGCCAAAGAAGTCGAGCGTGATCCGATCGCTGTAGCGCCTGGCGAGCTTGCATCCGAGCCCGGCCACGTAGAACTCCTGGGCCTCGTCCAGGTCGTTGACGGGTATCGCGAGATGGAAGACGTCCTTTGTGTCACGCACCGGCGGCGAGCTCCGTCGCGTGGCGTTCCAGCTCGAAGTGCAAGAGCGTGTCGGATCGAAGCCCGAGCCGAAGCGTCTCGCATCCGACGACATCTCCAGGAGCGACGTTGGCAAGGTTCGCCCCGGGGCCGACGCGCTTCACAAAGTAGGACTGCAGCTCCTTGGTGGGTGCTTCGAAGACGAGATCGTTGGGATCGATGCCGCTGGCCAGGATCCGCTCGATGAGATCGAATCGCAACGTGCCGTCGGGCCGACAGATCCCGCTCTTGCCGCTCTCGCGGGCCTCGGTGATGACCCGAGTCGCCCCCGCCTCGAGGTCCTCTCGAATGCAACGGATCCAATCCGCGCCCGAAAGCTGCAGACACCGTTCCTGGTCTTTGTAGCCGACCTCGCTCAATACGGTGAAGGTTGCCGCGGCACGTTCGATGTAGCGGGCCTTTTCCCGATTGGGGAGAGGAATCGTTCCGTTGGAGACCTCGACGACCTCGCACCCATGGTCGCGGCACAGAGCGAGGTACGAGTCGAACGCGCCCTGGACGACGAACTTCTCGAACAGCGTTCCCCCGAAGTAGAAGGAGATCCCATGTTCGCGTAGATGTGCGATCTTCTCATCGAGAGTCGGCGTGACAAGGGCCGTGCCCCATCCGAACTTGACCGAGTCGATGTACTCGGCGGCACTGTCGATCGCATCGGTGAACGCCCGGAGCGGGATCCCGTTGTCGATGACCATCGTGAGGCCGCTACACCTCGGGCGCCTGCTGCGCTCCGGCAGATCCAACTCGCTCGGGACAATGGTCATCGCGTCTCTCCGATCGTTTCCATCTCTGGTGCCTTGAGCGTCTCGGCCAATCGCCGTCGAGCGACCTTGCCGGTGGCGCCCACGGGAAGCTCATCGGTCACGAAGATCTCGACCGGGCGCTTGAAGCGGCTCAGGGCACGCTCACAGGATCGAGCGAGGTCCTCTGCGAGGCGGGTGCGATCACCGGGAGCCACCGACGATGCGACGAACGCCACCGGTTGGGACCCGAGCGAGGGGTGAGGACGGGCAAGCGCGACCGCACCGCACACCCGGTCGTCACGCAGCAGGATCTCCTCGATCTCTCGCGGGTAGACCTTTTCTCCTCCGCGGTTGATCACGTCGTCGATCCGACCGGCGAGATAGAGGAAGCCATCCTCGTCGAGCCGGCCGAGATCGCCCGTGGGGAGCCAGCCGTCCTCGTCTCGAGCCGATGTCCAGTCGATCCGCCCGGGGAGCAGGTACCGGTCGATGACCCCGAGACCTCGGATCCTGACCTCGCCGGTCTCACCCGGTGCGACATCGGCTCCCATCTGGTTGGTGATCCGAAGGTCGAGACCGACGGGGAGGCCGACCGAGCCGGCGCGGCGACAATCAGGTCGTGCCGGATTCGCGGTGATCTGGCTCGCCGCCTCGGTCATGCCGTAGGTCTCGAGCACGGCGATCCCCGACGCCGCTTCGAATCGTTCTCGAATCGCATGGGGAAGGGGGGAGGAGGCCGACCGGGCGAAACGAATCGAGGCGGAGGACGCGACGGTGCCCTGGCCGGGTGTTGCCGCGGCGAGGATCGCGGGCACCAGGTTGAGCCACGTCACTTCGTTCGCGCCGACGACGTCCCAAAATTGCTCTCTCGAGAAGCGCTCCTCCACGACGAGAGAGCCACCCGAGATGACGGTGCCGATGATCCCGACCACCTGGGCGTTGATGTGGAAAAGGGGCAGTGGGCAGTAGCCGCGATCTTCTGCATTGAGCCGGTGGTGTGCGACGACCTGGGTGGCGACGTGCACGAGCTGGTCCTCTTGGAGCGGAACGAGCTTCGGTCGACCCGTCGAGCCGGAGGTGGCGAGGATGACGCTCGGCGGCGCGCACCTGGGTGGATCCCACCGATCGGTGATGTCGGTCACCAGCTCGAGTTCGCCGGGACCCAGGGACCACACACGGGCCCCGGCATCTCGAATGGCCTCGATCTGCACCCCGTCGAGACCGTCGCCGACGACATCGGTCAGTGCGAGCACGCTCGTCGCCGCCGCGAGTTCGTCGGCCGTCGAGCGGGGGTCGAGCGGTGCGACGGCCGTACCGCTCGCGAGGCCAGCGAGGTACGCCGCACAGAACCGGATCGGCGAGCTGAGGGCGAGTCCGGTCAGCGAGGTCCCCGCTTCGGGCCTGCGCACGAGCATCGACGACCACGCCGAGGCTTGCCGCGCCAGCTCGCGCCAGGTGAGGGTGTCCCCTGTCCTGCCGTGCACAAAGGCAACGCTGTCGGGCTTCTGCGCCACCGTACGCGTGAGCAGTTCCCTGACTTGTCCCATCGTCGGTCCCTCGTCGGGTGCGACGTCGCACCAATCACGACCAGTCTCTACGAGCGACCTGGAAACACCCTGGGCTGACTCTGGGTGCAGCCTTGGTAGGAGCTGCGAGTTCGCTGAGAATCTGGCGATCTCGTCCCGAGATCGGGGTCGACACCGGGCGGTTGCCCAGCTTCCTCCCAGGTCCCTCAGATGGCTCTCTCAGCTTGGGCCCGTACGCTCAGCTCGTGGCCGTCGTTGTATCAGCTGACGTCGACGCGCCGACCCTCTCTCGTGGGCAGTTGACGCGTCAGCGTCTCGATCACGTCGATGCGATGCGACCGGTCAAGCAGATGGGTGTGGTCGGGACGCATTCGTTGATCTTCTTCACACCGGTGGGCGGTGGCCTCGCCGCAGGAGCGATCCTGATGCTGACCCACGTGACCCGCGAGGCCTTTCTCTTCATCTCGGCCTGCATGCTCACCTACAGCTACTACGACCTGAAGCGCTCCGATCTCAGGCGGTTCTGGCGAAGGCGGTTCGTCACCGTCGGGATCCCGTACCTGTGCTGGACGTTGATCTACTTCTTCGTCGGGTTGCCGGGATCGCACCGCTCAGCGCTTGGCAATCTGCGCCATCTCGCGTTCTTGGTCGAGACCGGTTACTACCAGCTCTACTTCCTTGTCGTCTTGTTGCAGTTCTATCTGGTGTTCCCGGTGTTCTTGATCTTGTTGCGACGCACGGCCAGACATCATGGGTTGCTGCTCGCCGCCTCGGGCACCGTGCAGATCGCCTATCTGGCCTTGATGCGGTGGTCGGTGTTGCCGGCAGGCCTCCAGGGCTACTCGGCAACCCGCGAAATCATGTCGTATCAGTTCTATTTGATCGCCGGTTCATTGGCGGCCCTGCACTACAAGGAGTTCGACGCGTGGGTCCGTAGCCACGTCCGCCTCATCGTCGGCGCAACGATCGCAACGGCGGCGCTCGCCGAGACTTGGTACCTTCTCCAGGCGACGCACACCGTCGCGTTCGGCCATGGATTGGCGTCGGATCCCTTCCAGCCGGTCGGGGTCGTTTACAACGTCCCGGCGATCCTCGCGATCTATGTCGTCGGGGTGGCGTTGGTCAGTCCGAACCGATCTCGCAGGACGGTCGTGCTCGCCCACAGGGGCTCCGACGACTCCTATGGTGTGTACTTGGCGCAGGTGCTCTTCATCGATGCATTCATCTGGATCGGTTGGCGGCACCTCACCAGCATCGTCGCGTGGCCCATCGTGCTGGTCGTGACGGTGCCGCTCATCTTCTTCTTGTGTTGTGTTTTGACCGAGGTCCTGGCGCGCACGCGGGTGTCCGAGGCGCTCACCGGCCGCAAGCAGGAGCCTTGGCACACCCTCGTCCCGGGGTGGGTCCGCCGCGCCCGCGACGCATCGGCGCCCAAGGACGCCCCCGACGCACCTCCGGCCGCCGCGCTCCAGATACAGGACCCGATCTGAGCATGGCGGACCCACGCTCGGCGGCACCCGTCGTCTGGTTCGCTCGTCACGCCGAGAGCGTGTGGAACGACGCAGGGCTGGTGCAGGGCCAGGCCGTTGCCCCCGGGTTGAGCGCCACCGGGCACGAACAGGCGCGCCGGCTGGCGCGAAGGCTGGCCGATTGCCCGGTCGAGATGGTCGTCACGAGCGACCTTCTTCGTGCCATGGAGACGGCCGAGATCATTGCCGAGGCACTCGCCGTCCCGATCTTTCACGAGCCGAGGCTTCGCGAGCGGAACCTTGGGAACATCGAGGGCGAGCCCCAGGCGCGGCTGATCGGCGAGATCAGTGGCCACGACCGTGCCGTCGTCACCAACGCCGATGCGCGTCCCGCAGGGGGGGAGTCGCTCCGGGAGCTCTACGGGCGAGTCGAGCGCTGCCTCGAGGCGTTCCGCACCGCGCCGCCGGCTCACTCCTTCGTGGCGGTCACCCATGGCGGCTTCCTCAGAGTGGCGCGCAACGTCTTGCGGGGGACGCCGGTGGAAGACATGACGTGGCCCGCGACGCCGAACGCGTTGTTGTGGCGGATCGACCTCTCGAACGGGGCCGTCGAGGAGCTTCCCGATCCGGCGGTGGCCGCATCGGGGGTGGTCGCACCCGGGACAGTTGCGCGGCCCGACCGAGGTCCCGGGCGCATCTCGGGCGCCGTGCGTGACACGACCGGATCGGCGGGTTGTCCCGTCCCGTGAACTTGGGAACCGGCCGGCATCTGACCCGCATGGGCTGGGTGGAGACCTGTCTTTCGGTGGAGTCACGAGAGATGCCACCGGGCGCCGTCGGAGGCCAAGGGACCCGGTAGGGGCCGACGCGCCGTCCCTGCCCCGTGTGGCTGTAAGGTCGCTGTTGCGAGATATTCGCAATGGTGGTGTCACCGAGGCGGGCGAGGAGCGATCGTTGGTCAGTCCCTACGTGCGGTTACGAGCCATCCGCAACGGGCTGTCTCGAGCGGAGTGGTCGCGGGTCGGTGCCATGGTCGCCACCATCGTGATCTTGAACGTCCTCGGGTGGGCCATGTTGGCGGCGGCCCTCGGTGGGCACTACCACGTCTCGAAAACCCAGGTCTTCGGTTGGGGGACCGGCATTCTCGCCTACACGCTCGGCATGCGCCACGCCTTCGATGCGGACCACATCGCGGCGATTGACAACACGACGCGCAAGCTCGTGAACGAGCGCAAGCGGCCGCTCAGCGTGGGGTTCTTCTTCTCGCTCGGACACTCGAGCGTCGTCTTCATCCTCGCCGTCTTGTTGAACTTCGGCATCCGTGGCCTGGACCACCAGCTGCAGAGCTCGAGTTCCGCCCTCGAACACACCACCAACGTGATCGGCACCTCGATCTCGGGTTTCTTTCTCTTCTTGATCGCGGCTTTGAACGTCGTGATCCTGGTCGGCATCGTCCGGGTGTTCCGCCAGATGCGTGGCGGGCACTACGACGAGGCCGAGCTGGACGCACAGCTCAACAACCGCGGGCTGATGATGCGCTTCTTGCGCCCCCTCGCCTCCCGGGTGGACGCGCCGTGGAAGATGTACCCGGTCGGGTTCCTCTTCGGGCTTGGCTTTGACACGGCGACCGAGGTCGCGCTCTTGGTGCTGGCCGGCACCGCCGTCGTCGGCGGACTGCCCTTCTACGCCATCCTCTCGCTGCCCGTCCTCTTCGCCGCAGGTATGAGCCTGTTCGACACCCTGGACGGGTGCTTCATGAACTTCGCGTACGACTGGGCGTTCGCCCGCCCCGTGCGCAAGGTCTTCTACAACCTGACGATCACCTCGCTCTCGGTGTTCGTGGCCTTCTTTATCGGCACGGTCGAGATCGTCGGGCTCCTTGCCCAGGAGATCCACCTGGGCGGTCCTCTCTGGTCGTTCCTCGAGCGCTTCAACATCAACACGGCCGGCCTCTTCATCGTCGGCATATTCGTGGTGACCTGGGCCGTCGCCCTTGCCATCTGGCATTTCGGCCGGATCGAGCAGAAGTGGGACGAACGCCGCCCGGCACTGGACTGATTCGCCCCTGAGGGCGTTCCGGTCCCGGGGGGCTGGCCACTCCTCATATTCTGGGAGCGGTGAGCAAGACGGCGGCTCAAGGCGCCGGGCACGGTGGGTTCGAATCGGTCGAGGACGTCTTGGAGGTGCTGCGCTCGCGCGGGGGTCGGGCCACCTCGTCGCGTCGGATCCTCCTCGAGATCCTCTTCCACTCGCGAGAGCACATGAGCGTGGAAGCCCTGGCCGAGGCGGTGCAGGAGCGGGCACCCGATGTCCACATCTCCACCATCTACCGAAACGTCGAGGAGCTCGAGGAACTCGGCGTCGTCGCCCATTCGCATCTCGGGCACGGGCCGGTGACCTATCAGCTGGCCGCCCTCGCGCACGCACACCTTGTCTGCGAGGACTGCGGAGCCCGAATCGAGGTCTCCGACGACCTCTTTGCCGGTCTCGCCAAGGCCGCCAAGGCGGAGCTCGGGTTCTCGATCGACCCGCACCACGTCGCGATCCAGGGCCGGTGTTCGGATTGCGAGGCCAAGCTCGCGCTCCCCACCCGGCGCGGGCACTAGCACAGGAGGATCCATGCGTCCCGAGGCCGTCAAGCGGGCCGTCGCACTTGGGGGTCTCGAGCTCCCCGAGGACCTCGACTTCGAGGTCGCCGGGGAGGATCCCGTCCTCCCCTCGCCCCATCACCTGGGCGAGGGGGCGGCGGTGGTTCGGCTCCTGACTGGCGTCGGCGCGTCGGAGATGTGGCGCACCCGAACGGGGCGCAGCCAATCGCTGCACGTCGACGCGCGCCACGCAGCGGCCGCGCTCACGTCGTTCGCGCACATCCGGCTGCTCGACGCGGCCGACCCCGAGGCGGCCACCCGACGCCCGGCGCGTCTGCTC
>DAHUZM010000085.1 GCA_027306525.1 Acidimicrobiaceae bacterium | reverse complement strand
CCTCCTCGCTCGCCAACCAGTACGGCGGGTACACGACCGCCACCCTCGGTGCCGCCTACGGGGTGAGCGGGCTGACCAACGCCGGGTTCAACGGGAACGGCGCGCAGCTCGCCGTCTACGAGCTCGCCCCCTCCTCGCCCGGTGACATCTCGGCCTTCGAGTCGTGCTTCGGGCTGCACGTGCCGGTCAAGGCGCAGACGGTCGACGGCGGGGGTACGCCGTCGACGGGGGGCACCGGCGAGGCCGACCTCGACATCGAGCAGCTCGCCGCCCAGGCGCCCGGCGCCAGTCTGATCACCTCCTACGAGGGGCCCAACACCGACCTCGGCGCCTACGACGTGACCGCCGCCATCGTGAACGACGACACCGCCTCGTACGTGTCGGTGAGCTGGGGCGCGTGCGAGGCGTTCAACCCGACGAGCGGCCCCGACACCATGAGCGCGGTGGACACCCTGCTCCAGCAGGCCGCCACCCAGGGCCAGGCGGTCTTCACCGCCGACGGCGACACGGGCTCCGAGGACTGCTACCCCAACAACCAGAGCACCCAGCTCGCGGTGGACTTCCCCTCGTCGAGCCCGTGGGTCACCTCGGTCGGGGGCACCTCCCGCTCGCTCGACGGCACCGAGACGGTCTGGAACGGCTGTGCCGGGGTCGCGAGCGACAGCGGGTGCGCGCCCAACGACGGCGCCGGCGGCGGGGGCACCTCGAGCGTCGAGCCCCGGCCGCTCTGGCAGACCAACCTGGCCGAGCCGGCGGGCGCCTCGTGCGGGTCCTATGGGACCAACTGCCGCCTGGTGCCCGACATCTCCTCGGACGCCGGGGTGCCCGTGGCGTTCTTCACCGGGGGCAGCTGGGGCCTCTTCGTCGGCACGAGCATCGCCGCGCCGCTCGAGGCGGCGATCTGGGCGGATCGGTCCTCGGAGTGCGGCATCGCGAAGCCGGGCGAGGCCGCCCCGACGCTCTACACGCTCGCCAACGCTGGCGCGTACGCCGGGGGCATCAACGACATCACCTCGGGCAACAACGACTTCACGGGGACCAACGGCGGGAACTACGCGGCCGGCCCCGGCTATGACCTCGCGAGCGGGCTCGGGTCGCTCAACGCGGGCGGGGTCGCGTGCACCTCGGCCCAGTCGGTGACGCCCGCCCAGGCGCCGGCAGGCTCGACGGTCACGGTCAACGGCTTCGGGCTCGAGAACGCCACCATCACCTTCAACGGCGCGCCCGTCGAGGTCGTCGCAAAGAGCGCGACCAGCGCGCAAGTGGTCGTGCCGAACGGCACCGGGACCGTCGCCGTCGGCGCAACCGGTCCGGTCGCCAACGCCGGCTCGCCGGCCACCTTCACGTACGGCTCGCCGGTCGGGCTGTTCAACCGGGTCTACGGCCAGAGCGCGATCGGCACGGCCATCGCCGCCTCGCAGGCGGCCTTCCCCGCGCCGGACTCGGCCAAGGCGGTGGTGCTCGCCCGTGACGACTTCTTCTCCGACGCCCTGGCCGGGGGCCCCCTCGCCGCCTCGGTGGGCGGCCCGGTGCTCATCACCGAGAGCGCTGCGCAGTCCTCGAGCCTGGATCCGGCGGTCCAGACCGAGATCCAGCGGGTGCTGCCGGTCGGGGGCACCGTGTACCTCCTGGGTGGCGACCTCGCGCTCAGCCCCAACCTCGACGCCACGCTGCAGGGCCTCGGCTACAAGACCGTCCGTTTGGCCGGCGCCGACGAGTACGCGACCGCGATCGCCATCGCCGAGCAGCTGGGCAACCCCTCGACCATCTTCGAGGCCACCGGCCTCAACTTCCCCGACGCGCTCTCGGCGGTGCCCGCTGCGGTGCTCGACCACGGGGCGATCCTCTTGACCGACGGCCCGACGCAGGATCCCGCGACCGCCGCCTATCTCGCCTCCCACCCCGGTGACACCCGGTATGCCATCGGGGGGCCGCTGGCGGCGGCCGGCGCCGACCCCGGGGCGACGGCCGTCTATGGCACCACCCTCTATGACACCTCGGCCGCGGTGGCGGCCAAGTTCTTCCCGGCCCCGACGACCGTCGGGGCGGCGACGGGCGCCAACTTCCCCGACGCGCTCTCGGCGGGCCCGGGCCTCGGGCTGGCCAAGGCGCCACTCCTGCTCGTGCCGCCGAGCGGGGCCCTGCCGGCCTCGATCGCCGCCTACCTGACCCAGGTCGCGCCGGGGCTCACCTCGGGCACCCTCTATGGCGGGCCCCTCGCGGTGAGCGATCTGGTTCTGGCCGAGCTCGACGCCCTCGGCTGAGCCCGCGGAGGGCGCTCAGCTCGTCTCGGTCGCCTTGCGGTACTGGTCGCGCAGGCGGCGCCGGTAGATCTTCCCGTTGTCCTGGCGGGGCAGCTCGTCGACGAAGTCGATCGTCTTCGGGCACTTGAAGTGGGCCAGGCGGTCGCGGGCGAACTCGATCAGCTCGGCCTCGAGGTCCCGGCTCGGCTCGACCCCCTCGGCCAGCTCGATGACCGACTTCACGTCCTCGCCCCACTCGTCGCTCGGGACCCCGATGGTGGCGCAGTCGGCCACCTTGGGGTGCGCGATCAAGACCGCGTCGATCTCGGTCGGGTACACGTTCACCCCGCCGGTGATGATGAGGTCGACCGAGCGGTCGGTCAAGAAGAGGAAACCATCGTCGTCCATGTAGCCGACGTCGCCGAGCGTGTAGTAATCGCCGCGGTAGGCCGAGTCGGTCTTCTCCTTTGCCTTGAAGTACTCGAAGCGCCCGACGTCGGGCGCCTTCAGGTAGACGGTGCCGACCTCGTTGCGCGCGAGCTCGTTGCCCTCGTCGTCGCCGATCTTCACCTGGTCAGGCGGCATGACCTTGCCGACGGTGCCCGGGCGCGACAGCCAGGTCGGAGAGTCGACGAAGGTCCCGGTGCCCTCGGTCGCCGCGTAGTACTCGAAGACGACCGGGCCGAGCCACTCGATGAGCGCGTGCTTGACGTGCACCGGGCACGGCGCCGCGCCGTGCAGGACGTGGCGGAGCGAGGAGACGTCGTAGCGGTCGCGCACCTCTTGGGGGAGCTTCAGCAGCTGGACGAACATGGTCGGGACCATGTGGGTGTGGGTGATCCGGTGCTCCTGGATGAGCCGGAGGGCCTCCTCGGGGTCCCAGCGCTCCATGGTGACGACGCCCGCGCCCGAGGCGAGCGGGATGAGATGCGAGAAGGCGAGCGGGGCGGCGTGGTAGAGGGGGCCGGTGCACAGGTTGAGGTCCTGGCCCGCCGTGTAGTCGAAGAGCCCGCCCAAGACGCCCACCTGGCGCGGCGCCTGGGTGCGGCTCACCCCCTTGGGCCGGCCGGTGGTGCCCGAGGTGTAGAGCATCTGGGAGCCCGGGCTCGGGTCCTCGATGTCGCTCCCGTCCTCGGCGCCGACCACCTCGCCATAGGACTCGAACCCCTCGATCTCGCCGCCGATCGCGAGGCGCACGGTGGCGTTCGGAGCCGCCTTGGCGGCGACCGCAGCGGCCTCGCCATGGCGGGCGTCCGCGATGAGGGCGGTCGCCTCGCAGTTGTCCACGACGTAGCCGGCCTCCTCGCCGGTCAGGTGCCAGTTGACCGGGGTGAGGCGGATGCCGCTGCGCTGGGTGGCGAAGGACACCTCGGAGAACTCGGGGAGGTTGCCCGAGATGAGCGCGGCCGAGCTGCCAGTCGTCACCCCGCGCGCCCGCAGCGCGCGGGCGAGCTGGTTGGCCCGCGCGTTGAGCTCGGCGAACGTCCTCGAGCCCCATGGGCTGATGATGGCGGGCGCCTCGGGCTGCTGTTGGGCCCACCAAGCGAGCAGCATGCCCCGCTGCGCGTACTCGAGGCGCTGGTCGGTCTCCACGTCGGTCATCGGGCGACGCCCGTTCCAGGGTCGCCGGGGGTGTGTCCCACCTTCGGCACCGAGTCGAATCGCTTGGCGTTATCGATTGCCACGAGGCTGCCTTTCTTGTCGTTGCGCGCTGCATCTGCTCGCGTCCTGGGGCACGAGGCGCGTCGGGCATGGCGCGGGCCGGCCACGCTCGGCCCCGGCGCGTCGCTCATCTCGGGAGCCGCACCTCGAACCCCTCGCAGGAGGGCGACATGCGACGCCCGCCTCGCGCACCCCGGGCGCTCGCACCGCCCCCGCGCCGTTCGCCTCTCGATGACCACGCGGGCCGCCCCCCTTCCATCTCCTTCATCGGCTCCCGAAGAGCGAGCCGTCGGCCCCCTCCGTTCGCCTCGCCCCCCGCAGGCCGCGGCGTTACAATACCGAGCCGTCGCCGTAGAAACGATTGCAGGGTTTCGGGCGCCGGGGAAGCCTGGGGGGGCTGAGCGTTGAGGTTCATCGATGCCCTCGCCTGCTCCGCCGGGCGCTCAGTGGCCGATCCACGTCGCATGTGCCGGGGGAGGGTGTGGCGGTGGTGGCAACGCCGGTAATCGCGCAGGAGCAACCCCCCGGTCCGTGGCTGGACCGCATGCGAGGGGGCGTCTGGGGGGTGCGCCACCAGCTCGGCTGGGCCCTGCTCGCGGTGGGCGCCTGGCTGATCCTGGATCACGTGCTGCCGAAGGGACTCCCCATCGGGATCGTGCTCCTCGGGGTCATCTACGGGTCGATCTACGCGCTCCTCGCCATCGGGATCGTGCTCGTCTACCGGGGCAACCGCATCATCAACTTCGCCCAGCCGGCCATCGGGGTCATCGCGGCGATCCTGGCCATCGAGCTCAACGTCACCTACCAGGTGAACTTCGTCCTGTCGTGTCTGACCGGGATCGCCGCCGCCGTCATCATCGGGGCGATCCTGAGCCTGCTGCCCAGGCACTTCCGCAACAGCTCACGGCTCATCTTGACGGTGGCGACGATCGGGCTCGCCCAGGGCCTGGGCGGCGTCTCGGCCCTGCTCCCGGTCCTCTTCTGCAACCCGGCGACCAACCAGTCCTGCACGACGGCCGCCGCGCACCAGAGCTTCAACACCCCGCTGCACACCCAGTTCACGATCAGCCCGGTCGTGTTCTCGGGGAACGACATCATCGCCTTCACCGGGACGGTGCTCATCGTCGTCGCCCTCGCGCTCTTCATGCGGCGCTCCAAGTACGGCCTCGCGATCCGGGCCGCCTCGGAGAACGGCGTGCGGGCCACCTTGCTCGGGGTCTCGGTGCCGCGGCTCGACACGATCATCTGGGTGCTCGCGGCGGTGCTCTCGACCGTGGCGATCCTGCTCCAGACGCCGGTCCTCGGCTTCGGCGGGTTCCAGACGGTCACCACCGGCAGCAGCGACACCCTCATCCGGATCCTCGCGGCGGCGGTCATCGGGCGGATGGAGTCGATGCCCCGCACCGCGGTGGCGGCCATCGCGATCGGCATCTTCGACGCCGGGGCGACCTGGACGTACTCGAACGTGACCTTCGTCGACGCCACGCTCGTGCTCGTGATCAGCGCCGCCCGGCTGCTCCAGCGGCGGAGCTACAGCCGGGTCGTCGAGGCCGACCAGTCCACCTGGCGGGCGGTGGCGGCGGTGCGGCCGATTCCCCGCGCCCTGATGGCGCTGCCCGAGGTCCGCTGGAGCCTGCGGGGCCTCAAGCTCGCGCTGGTCGCGGTGGCCATCGTCTTGCCGGCGATCCTCTCGGACTCCCAGACCTACCTGGCCGGCTACATCCTCATCTACGCCATCATCGGGCTCTCCCTGCTCGTCCTCACCGGGTGGACGGGACAGATCTCGCTCGGCCAGGCCGGCTTCGCCGGGCTGGCGGGCGCCGTGTCGGCCGATCTCTACGCCCGCCACGGCTGGGACTTCTTCGCCGCGCTCGTGGTGGCGGTGATCGTCGGCGCAGGCGTGGCGCTCTTGATGGGGATCCCGGCCCTGCGCATCCAGGGTCCCTACCTCGCGGTGACCACCCTTGCGTTCGGCTACTGCGCCTACGTCTATTTGCTCTCGCCGTCCTATCTGACCTGGCTCGTGACCCCGTCGGCCAACCGCCCGTCGATCTTCGGGTCCTCCGCGCTCTTGAGCTCGAACACCGACATCTACTACTTCTGCCTCATCGGGTTCTTCTTGGCCCTGATGGCGGTGCGCTCGCTTCGGCGCAGCCACGTCGGGCGGAGCCTCATCGCGACGCGCGACAACGAGGCCGCGGCCCGGGCCTCGGCGCTCAACACGACCCGCCAGAAGCTCACGGCGTTCGTCATCTCGGGCGCGATCGCGGGATTCGCCGGTGCGCTGTTCGTGGTCCAGCAACAGGGGGTGAACAACGGCTCGTTCACCACCGACGTCAACATCGCCCTCTTCACCATGGTGGTCATCGGCGGGCTGGGATCGCTCCCGGGGGTCGTCGTGGGCGCCTTCGCGGTGTGGGCGGCGACCTACTTCTTGCCCTCGGGGTGGGCGCAGCTCATCAACGGCGGGGCCATCTTGTTCCTCTTGATCGTCCTGCCCGAGGGCCTGAGCGGGATCATGTACAAGGTGCGCGACGTGCTCCTCGCGCTCGTGGCCCACCGAAGGCACATGACGCCGACGGGGCTCTTGCTCGCGGGGGCCACCGACGGGCAGGTCGGGGAGGGGACGCTCGTCGCGACGGCGACGGAGGCCGCCGCGCACCTCGAATCGGCGGTGCTGGCCGGTGACGGCACGGTCCTCGAGGACACCCCCGAGGACGCGCGGGCGTCGATCCCCGGCGCGCCAACCGGGCCGGGTGAGACGCCATGACCCTCACCGTCGCCGTCGCAGAGGCGGACCCGAGGCTCGAGCGGGACCGGCTCAACGTCTTCGATCCGCGGCGCCTGACCGCGCCCTACCCCTTCACCCCGCTCGCCGTCTTGATGTCCTTCAACTTCTGCCTGCTCATGTCGGGCATGTTGATCGTGCTGCAGTTCGTCGGCATCCAGGACTCCTACCACTCGGCGCTCGTCGTCCTGACCGGCGCCGTGGCCCAGCAGGTCCAGCTCGGCATGGGGCTCGACCTGCCGGTCGCCGTGGCGGCCAACCGGAACAACCGCTGGCGCTTCGCGATCGGGGGGATGGTCTTCCTCGCTGCGTTCACCTTCGTGCTGGCCATGGCCGGCGTCACCCCGAACACCGTCCTCTTGTACGTCGGCGTCTACCTCGCCGTGTCGATGAGCGGCCTGCTCACCTCGACCCAGCACGGGGCGCTCGCCCAGTACTACCCGCCCGAGATCCGGACCCGGGCCATCCTCGCCCACCGCTTCGTCGGCGTCGGGGCGATCGCGCTGGCGGCGCCGGTCGCGTACGTCTTCGGCCGGGCCTTCGGCTGGGAGGTCCCGCTGCTCGTCCTGGCCGGCCTCGCCCTCGTGCTGGCCTTCGTCGGCAGCCGTCTGCTCCCCGTGCAGAAGGAGGAGGCAGAGGACGAGGCGCGAAGGAAGAGCCCCGAGGGCCCGGCGACCTTGCCCGAGGCGGCCCGCGTGCTCTTCAGCGTGCCGTCGATCCGCACCCTGTACCGGGCCCTCCCGCTGCTCTCGGTCTGCTTCATCGGGGTCAACTACTACGCGGGCCTCTTGTACCTGAACGTCTTCCACCAGAACGCGAACGCGAGACGCCTCGAGGAGGACTTCGCCCTGCTCGGCGCAGCGCTGGGCGTCCTCTTGGCGGGGTTGGTCCTGCCGAGGCTGCTCCGCAGCGACCCCAACCGGGGCGTCACCATGCTCGTG
>DAHUZM010000081.1 GCA_027306525.1 Acidimicrobiaceae bacterium | reverse complement strand
ACTCCTCGGGGATGTGCAGCCCGAGCCAGCCCAGCTTGCAGAGCTCGCCCCAGAACGGCGGGAGGTCCTCGCGGTCGGCCTCGAGCAGCACGCGCGCCGCGCGACGCGATTCGTGGCGGCTCAAGAACTCCGAGACGGTTTTGGCGAGTGCTGCGTGGTCATCGGTGATGGCGATCGACATGGCGAAACAGTACCCTCTATTCTCCGGCGCTGCGAGGGGAGGCCCAGGTGAAGCTCGGTGCGACGGTGGCCATACGCGAGTCCCCCGACTCGTTCGCGCGCTCCGTGCAGACCCTAGAGGAGGCGGGCGTCGAGTTCCTGTGGGCGGGGGAGGCCTACACCTCCGACGCCGTCTCCACGCTCGGGTTCCTGGCCGCCGTGAGCAGGCGGGCGCAGATCGGCTCGAGCATCCTGCCCCTCTACACGCGCACCCCCACGCTTATCGCGATGACGGCGGTCGGACTCGACAAGCTCTCGGGCGGCCGCTTCATCCTCGGCCTCGGCGCCTCGGGGCCCCAGGTGATCGAGGGCTTCCACGGCGTCGAGTACGACGACCCGATCGGGCGGACCGAGGAGATCATCGAGATCTGCCGCGCCGTGTGGCGGCGCGAGCGTGTCGAGCACGACGGGCGGACCTACCGGGTGCCCCTCGCCGAGGGGCGCGGCACCGGCCTCGGCAAGCCGCTCAAGATCACCGACCACCCCGTGCGCGAGCGGGTGCCCGTGTACGTCGCCTCGCTCGGACCGCGCAACGTCGAGATGACCGCCCGGATCGCGGACGGTTGGCTGCCGCTGCACTTCTGGCCCGAGCGCGCCCGCGACGTGTGGGGCGCGCCGCTCGAGGCCGGCGCGGCGCAGCGCGACCCCGGTCTCGGACCGCTGCAGGTCGCGGGCGGCCCGCTCGCGATCGGCGAGGGGCTCGAGGGCCTGCGCGAACGGGCCCGGCCGATGCTCTCGCTCTACTTCGGCGGGATGGGGGCGCGGGGAACGAACTTCTACAACGACGTGCTGGGTCGCTACGGCTACGCGCGGGTCGCCGAGGAGCTTCAAGACGCCTATCTCTCGGGACGGCGCGACGAGGCCGCCGCGATGGTCCCCGACGAGCTCGTGGAGGGGATCTCGCTCGTCGGCGACGCCGGGTTCGTGGCCGACCGCGTCGCCGCCTACCGCGACGCGGGCGTGACGGTGCTCAACGTGCAGCCGATCGGCCCCAACGGGGTCCGCGACGTCGAGACCCTCGCCGGCTGGCTCTGATCCGTCGGGCCCTATCCCTCCTCGAGGACGCGGATGCCCCGGCGGTGGCGCTGCGCGAGCTCGCGGTAGGCGGAGGGGTTCGCCTTCACCCAGAACTCCGAGGAGCTGCCGGGCACCGGGCCCTTCACGCTCGCCGGCGCCCCTATGGCGAGGGTGTCGTCGGGGATCTCGCGGCCGGCGGGGACGATCGCCCCCGCGGCGACGAGCGAGCGCGCCCCGATGCGCGCGCCGTCGAGGACGATCGCCCCGTTGGCCACGAGGCACTCCTCGCCCAGGACCGCGCCGTGGACCACGCAGTTGTGCGCGACCGTGGCGCCCGGGCCGACCTCGACGGGCGATCCCGGCGGCGCGTGGAGGACCGCGCCGTCCTGCACGTTCGCGCCCGCCCGCACCACGATCGCCGCGTAGTCCCCCCGCAAGACGGCCCCGTACCACACCGACGCGCCCGCCTCCACCGTGACATCGCCGACGAGCGAAGCCGTCGGCGCCACGAATGCGCTCGGGTCGACGACCGGTGCCCTTCCCTCGAACTCGATCCTCGGCATGTGCCTCCTCCCGACAGCGTTCGGGCTCGGACTACTTGGGTGCGAAGCGTTGCCCGCCGTCGAGGCGGATGCAGCTCCCGTTCAGCATCGGATTCTCCACGATCGCGACGGCCAGGCGCCCGTACTCCTCGGGCCGGCCCATGCGCCGCGGGAAGGCGGCGTCCTTGGTCAGCGCCTCGGCGAACTGGTCGGGGATGCCCCGGGTGAGCCCGGTCGAAAAGAGGCTGGGGGCGATCGAGACGACCCGGATGCCGAGGCTCCCGAGATCCCGGGCCATCGTGAGCGTCATGCCCGCGATGGCCGCCTTGGACGCCGTGTACGCGACCTGGCCGATCTGGCCCTCGAAGGCGGCGATCGAGGAGGTGTCGATGATGACCCCGCGCTCGCCGTCCTCGGGCTCGTTGCCCGACATGTGCAGCGCCTGGAGCCGGTTCAGGTTGAACGTGGCGATCAGGTTGAGCTCGATGATGCGCCGGAAGTCCGCGAGCGGGTGCGGCCCCTCCTTGGTGAGCGTGCGGCGGGCGAGCCCCCCGCCCGCCGTGTTGATCACGATGTGGAGCCCACCGAGGGCGCCCAGCGCGTCGGCGATGGCAGATTCGACCCCGTGCTCGTCGGTGACATCGAGGGGGTGGAACGTCCCCTCGAGCCCGGCCGCGACCTGCGCGCCGGCCGAGCTCGGCAGGTCCAAGATCGCGACGGACGCGCCCTTGGCGCGGAGCTGCTCGGCCGAGGCTCGTGCCATCCCCGACGCGCCGCCTACGATCATCGCCTTCTTGCCGTCGATCTCCACGCCGCTTCCTTTCTCCGTCCGTCCGAACGGACGCTCGAGCGGGCCAGGGGATGCGATCCCCCCGGGCCCGTGGTAGGAAAGGGTGTCCTGAAAGCGACCCGGAAGGCAACTGGTGGCGCAGCAGATCCCCTTCGTCGACTACCTCCGCCTGGAGCCCGAGCCGCATCTCGTGGCCCACGAGTGCGACTCGTGCGGGGCTCGGTTCTTCGACCATCGCAACGCCTGTGCGGGATGCGGGGGACGGTCGTTCCACGATGTCGACATCGCGACGAGCGGCGAGGTTCGGGCGTTCACGATCGTTGCCCTTGCCGCGCCGGGGGTCCCGGTGCCCTTCGTCGCGTCGGTGGTCGACTGTGACGGCACGAGCGTGCGGGGCAACCTCATCAACGTGTCGCCCGATCCCGAGCACGTCTCGGTCGGGATGAAGGTCCGGCTGGCGACGACCGTCGTCGGCGTCGATGCACAAGGGACCGAGGCCGTGGGCTTCGGATTCGAACCACGAGAAGGGGCAGCCTGATGAGCGAGGACATCTGGATCCTGGGCATCTACATGACCAAGTTCGGGAAGCACCCCGATCGCGACACGGTCGATCTTGCCTCGGAGGCCGCCATCGGGGCGCTCGGCGACGGCGGCGTGACGATGAAGGACATGGGCATCCTCGCGGCGGGCAACCTCATGGGGGCCGGGGCGCCCATCGGTCAGATGATCCAAAAGCAGGTCGGGCAGACCGGCATCCCGGTCTACAACGTCGCCAACGCCTGCGCGACCGGGGCGACCGCGCTGCGCACGGCGATCATGGCGCTCAAGGCCGGCGAGTGCGACATGGGTCTTGCGGTGGGGGTGGAGAAGCTGGCCGGCGCCGGCCTGCTCGGTGCCCGCGGCGCTCCCCAGGAGAAGGACGAGAGCTGGACGCCCAGGGGGCGCTTCGGCGCGGTGGCGCCGACGGACGGACGGATCGGCACCGAGGCGATGCCCGGCGTGTTCGCCCAGATCGGCATGGAGTACGGGCACCGCTACGGCGGGGTCGACTTCGAGCTGTTCGCGAAGATCGCCGAGAAGAACCACGCGCACTCGACGCTCAACCCGCTCGCCAGCTACCAGAAGCGGTTCACCCTGGACGAGATCATGAACGACGTCATGATCGCCTACCCCAACACGAGGCCCATGTGCTCGGCCAACTGCGACGGGGCGGCGGCCGCGGTGGTGGTGACCGACGCCAAGCTGAAGACGTTGTCGCTCGAGCAGCAGCGCCGGGCGGTCAAGATCGCCGCCTCGGTGCTCACGAGCGACCCCTACGAGGAGGCCTGCCAGGTGCTCCCCAACGTGAACACGCTCACCCGCAACGCGGCCAAGCAGGCCTACGAGGCCGCTGGCATCGGCCCCGAGGACCTCGACCTCGTCGAGTTGCACGACTGCTTCGCGACCGCCGAGCTCGTCCACTACGACAACCTCATGCTCTGCGAGGAGGGTGGCGCCGCCGACTTCTTCCGCTCCGGCGCCACCTGGCGCGACGGCAAGACCCCGGTCAACGTGTCGGGCGGCCTCGAGTCCAAGGGCCATCCGATCGCGGCCACCGGCATCGCCAACATCTGGGAGGTGGCCACGCACCTGCGCGGCGAGGCGGGCGACCGCCAGATCCAGGGCGCCAAGGTGGGCCTGGCCCACGTCATCGGCCTCGGCTCGGCCTGTGGCATCCACATCCTCGAGAAGTCGGCCGCCTGAGCCGACCGATCGAC
>DAHUZM010000078.1 GCA_027306525.1 Acidimicrobiaceae bacterium | reverse complement strand
CGCGCTCGGCACGCACGCTGCCGACGAGCGCGAGGACGACCGTGTCACCGCGGACCTCCCACCCGGACCCCCTGAGGGCGGGCGTCAGGCGCTCCGATCGCTCCCGATCGTCGACCCAGACCTCGAAGGCCGCAGCGCCGTAGAACGCTCGGGCTGCCGCGATCGCCGGCTCCACCTCCTCGGCGTCGTCGACGCTCAGCACGAGCCGCCTGGGTCCGCTCCCGCCCGCCGGATCGCTCAGGTACCCGTAGGGGGTGGGGACGACACCGAGGCCGATCTGGGGGGCCGGGACCGTGTACCAGCTCCGAACCTCCCGGCGCACGGCCTCGTGCTCGGGGTGGCCGGCGTGAGCCGGCGACCCGGCGCTCCCTCGGCCCTCAGGCAAGGCCGGGGGGCACCCAGGGAGCGGGCCGGCGCTCGCGGAAGGCCGCGATCCCCGCTCCCGCCTCACCGGATGCGAAGAGCTCCCGCGAGACCGTCGCCGACCAGGAGAACGCCTCGTCCCGCCCCATCGAGGGGACCGTGTTGATCAGGCGCTTGGCCGCGGCCAACGCCCTCGGCCCGCCCCGCATGAGCTCGCCGACCGTGAGCTCCAGCACCCCGTCGAGCTCTCGCTCCTCGACGGCCTGGGTGATCAGGCCCGCCGCCGCCGCCCGGGCACCTCGGAACCGGCGACCGGTGAGGAACAGCTCGCTCGCGTCGGCTCGACTCAGCTTGGGCAAACAGACGACCGAGATGACGGCCGGCGCAACGCCGAGTCGGACCTCGGTGAAGCCGAACTCGGCGTCGACGCTCGCGATCGAGATATCACACGCCGCGGCGAGCCCCACGCCCCCGCCGAGGCAGCGGCCGGCGATCCGCGCCACGACGGGCTTCTCGAGATCGAGGATGGCGCGCAGGATGCCGGCCACGTCGTAGCGCGCCTTGGTCGCGCCGGCCGTTGACAGATCGGCACCGGCGCAGACTGTGGGACCGCTGTGCGTGAGCACGACGACGCGCACCGAGGCGTCGGCACCGCAGCGTGCGAGGTCGTCGCCGAGCGAGTCGAGCATCTCCGCCGACAGGGCATTGTGCTTCTCGGGGACGTCGAGCGTGATGGTCGCCACCCCGCCCTCGATCGCGCACCTCGTGGCCCCCACGGTCCCTCCCGTCTCGTCTTGGCCCGACTGTAGCGATCGGCGCGCACGACCCTTCGCGACGCGCCGTCTCGACAGGCCCCCGGAGGGGTGCGAGCATCGATCGATGAGCCTCGAAGAGGAGTTGCGCACGACCGGGCTGCCCGAAGACGCCGTCGGCCTCCTCGAGGGGATCGCCACCACCCGGGCCATCCGCCGCTATCGCGACGAGCCCGTCCCGCCCGAGATCCTGCGGGACATCCTCTTCGCAGCCACCCGTGCGCCGAGCGGTTCGAACCGTCAACCCTTCCGCATGCTGGTGCTGGCCGACGGGCCCAAGGCGCTCGAGGCGAAGGCGCTGATCGCGGCCTCGGCCCAGCGGATCTGGGGCTCCAAGCGGCGGGCCGACAGCTACGACGCGGGATCGGGAGCGGTCGAGGACTCCCCCAAGGCGCGCACCGCTCGGGCGATGCAGTCCTACGTGGACAACTTCGAGCGGGTCCCGGTGCTCATCCTCCCGTGCCTCGTGCGCTACCGACAGGCGACCCCCTTCGAGGGCGGATCGATCTACCCGGCCTGCCAGAACGTTTTGCTGGCCGCGCGCGCCCTCGGATACGGGGGCGTCCTCACCGGGTTCAACTTCGGGGTCGATGCCGAGCTGCACCGGCTCCTCGGCGTCCCCGAAGAGGTCTTCATCGCCGGCACGATCACGATCGGGAGGCCGAGGGGGAGCCACGGTCCGGTGCGACGCCGGCCCCTCGGCGAGCTCGTCTACGAAGAGGCCTGGGGGAACAGCCCCACATGGGCGATCGACCCGCCTGGGACGAGGCACACCTCGGCGGGCCCCCCGCGCCCAGACAGCTAATGGGGGTCGAGCACCCTCACTCCGGCGCCCGCTCGCCTCGGCGCTTCAGATGAGGCGGAAGAAGAGGAACTGGGGCTGGGTTCTGAACCGGTGGTCCAGCTCGGGGTCGAGTTGCTGCAACTCCGGAGTCGGCTCCGGCTCGACGAGGTTCGATATCACGAAGCCCGCTTCGACAATCGCACGCGTCATCGCGCTCAGCGGACGCCGCCAGAATCTGACGTCGATGCCCGAGCCGTAGTCCCACCGCTCGCTCACCAGCTTGCTCGCGAAGTAGTCGTCCGGACTGAATGCCTTCGCATCGGCGGTCGGGTGATGGGTGGAGAACACCACGGCCCCACCGGGGGCGAGGAGACGACGGAACTCGCGCAGCACCGGCACCCAGTCCTCGACGTAGTGCAGCACCAGCGAGGCGACGATGAGATCGAAGCTCCCGTCGGCGGCAAAGCGCATCGGTGCCGCGAGGTCGGCGACGAACAGGTCGGCTCGATCGCCGACGCGCGATCGCGCCAAATCGACCATGGCCGGACTGATGTCGAAGGCGCGCACGCTCGCACCGTGCTCGATCAGCCACTGGGTGAGCGGTCCGGCGCCGCAGCCCGCCTCGAGGACGCGAAGAGCGCGCACGTCGCCGAGCAACCCGATCGTCGCCGGCCGCTCGTAGTGGGCGTTGTAGGCGCTGACCTCGTTCTTCGCGGCGTATTCGCTCGCTATCAAGTCGTACTGCCTGGACCATCCCGGTGAGCCGGACACGGGCAGAGCCTTCCATAGCCCACCACCGCGCAGGAGGTGTCGGCCGGGCGCCGGGAGCTCGGGCGGCTCGATCACGAGACGGCGGGAGCGCTGCCGCCGACAGGGTCCTCATCGCCCCCAGGTCCGAACCGTGGAACGCATCGAGCGAGGTCGCGACCGCCGAAGGTCCTCGGTGCCGCTGAGCAAGGAGCGACGTAGGCTCGGATGCCGTTCACCCGGCGTCTCTGGATCGTGTCGGCGCCGGCTCGATCGGGAGGGGACCCAATGGGCTACGAGCAGATCATCTACGAGGTCATCGACCAGGTGGCCGTGGTCACCCTCAACCGCCCCGAGAAGCTGAACGCGATGACGGCCCAGATGGGTGCCGAGATGGACGACGCCATGGTCGAGGCTGACGAGGACGACTCGGTCCGTGCGGTGGTGGTGACCGGGGCCGGTCGGGGGTTCTGCGCCGGCGCGGATCTCGGATCGGGCGGTCGCTTCGCCGCCGGGTGGGGGACGGTCGAGGGCACGCTGCGCCACAAGTGGCCCATGGACGTCCGCAAGCCAGTGATTGCCGCCATCAACGGTCCGGCCGTGGGCGCCGGGCTCACCTGGCCGATGCAGGCCGACATCCGCTACGTGGCCGAGGACGCCAAGCTCGCCTTTGCCTTCGTCCGCCGCGGCGTCCTGCCCGAGCTGGCCTCGCACGTGATCGTCGCCCGCGTGGCCGGGCTCTCCAACGCCGCCGAGCTCCTCTTCTCGGGACGGACCTTCAGCGGCCGGGAGGCGGTCGAATACGGGATCGCCTCCAAGGCGTTCCCGGCCGATCGGGTCCTCCCCGAGGCGATGGCGCTGGCCAGGGACATCGCGACCAACGCGGCGCCGCTCTCGGTCGCCATCTCCAAGCGCCTCTTGTGGGAGGGGGTCGGGGTCGACCTGGACGCGCTCAGGCGCAAGGAGGGCAAGCTCCTCGACTTCACCACGAGCATGCCCGATTCGAAGGAGGGCACCATGGCCTTCTTGGAGAAGCGGGCCCCCGCGTGGAGCGGCCGGGTGTCGACCGAGCTCCCCGACTGGCCCTGAACGGGGCGCTCAGGGCCAGCGCGCCCGCACCGGCTCCAGCAGGTCCACCCTGAGCTCTGAGGCGGCCGAGAAGGCCATGGTCGAGCGGGCCCCCGGCGCGAAGGCGGGCCACCCCGGGTCGCCGTGGGCAACGAATGCCACCCAGGCGGCGTGCATCCGGTCGGCGAGCGCCTGAGGCGGGGCGTCACCGGCCACCACCCGGACATGGTCGTCATGGAGCACGTCGAACACGAAGGGGAGATCGAGGCAGTGCACAGCACCGAGCCCGCCGAGCGCCTCGGTGCCCCAGTCGAACTGGTAGTGGAACGTGGGCGCCGCTGACCCGCCACGCGCCTCGGCCACCCGCCAGGCCGGCAGCCGGAACGTACGGTCGGTGGCCGCCTGGCCGAGCCGGGTGCCAGGGTCCGAATAGGCGTCCCGGTAGGCGGCGACGCCGGCGTCGTCGAGGCCGAGGGCGCGCAGGGCGCGATCGGTCGCCGCCTCGTCGGGCGCCGACATCCGGGCCAGCGCCGTGACCTCCTCGGCCGTCGTGCCGATCAAGAGCCTGCACGCCGCGCCGGCGCCCCCTGTGAGCGCCCGCATCGGGGCCTCGGGCACGACCTCCCCGTCGACCACGGGCGAGAAGGACAGCCCGCGCCCGAAGCGCTCGACCGCCGGCCCCTCCGGTGCGCTCGTCGCCGCGATCTGCGCCTCGACCAGCCTCGAGGGCGCGACCGGCGAGAACCCCTCGAGCGTGGCCTCGACGCCGAGCTCGGCGGCGATCTTCGCCCTGAGCTCGCCGAGCGCGTCGGCGGAGGGGGCCGGGAAGATGGAGCCGCTCATGGGGATCGCCGCCCGGAACAGACCCTCGGCGCGGGGCAGGGTGCTGAGCAGCATCGCAGCCGCGCCACCGGCACTCTGTCCCCCGACGGTCACCTTGTGGGGATCGCCGCCGAAGGCGGCGATGTTCCGCTGCACCCACTCGAGCGCGGCGATCCAGTCGAGCACGGCCCGATTCGACGGGGCCCCAGGGATCTCGAGAAACCCCTCGGCGCCCAGGCGGTAGCCGACGCTCACCACCACGACGCCGTCGCGTGCGAACCGGTCCCCGTCGTACCAGGTGCTCGAGGGGGTGCCGGTCACGAACCCGCCCCCGTGGATCCACACGAGCACCGGGAGCGCGGCCGCGCCGAGCTCGGGGGTGAAGACGTTGAGCGACAGGCACTCGGGCGCCTCGCCGCCGTCGATGGTCGGCTCCGGGATGAGCGTGAAGCCGGTGGACGGCTGGGGTGCCGTCGGCGCCGACTCGATCGCCGGTCGCTCGCCCTCCCAGGGCTCCACGCGCGCCGGAGCGGCGAACCGCAGTGCCCCAAAGGGGGCCTTGGCATAGGGGATGCCCCGGAAGAACAGGCCGTGGACGCCCGCCCCGCCCCGGAGCCTTCCCGCCTCGCTCAGGACAACCGGCTCGCCCATGTGCACCTCCCCATCGCTCGGCGACCAGTTCACCAGCGAAGGGCGCGGCGCGCTAGCCGGGCGTGGGGCCCTCGGCGAGCACCGTCGGCCCCGAGCGCGACCTCGCAGCTGCCAGCACGCCGCCGCACACGAGCGCCGCGCCGAGCAGCTCGAGCGCCGAGGGGCGCTCGGCGAGGACGATCGCCGCGAGCACGAGCGAGGCGACCGGCTGGAGGAGGAGCAGGATCGACGAGAGCGCGGCGGGCAGATGGGGTAGCGAGGCCGTGATGAGCAGCCACCCGACGGTCTGGCTGACGAGGGCCAGCACGACCAGCCAGAAGAGCGAGGGTCCCGAGAGCGCGAAGCCCATCTGGCCGACGGCCAGCCCGAGGAGGAGCGAGGCAAGCGCCGCCCCGGCGGTGGCGTCGAACAGCGGCCCTGCGACGTGGTCACGGCCCGTCGTGCTCGCCCGGAAGACGAGGATGAAGGTCGCGTACGCGACCGATGCGCCGAGGCCGTAGAGGACGCCCGCGACCGGGTGGAACCCGCTCCTTTGCGCCGAGGTCCCGAGGCCGGCCAGCAGCACGACGCCGAAGAGCACCACCGGCAGCGCCAGGAGGAACTGCGCCTTGGGCCGCTCCTTCATGAGCGCCCAGGCGATGCAGGTGACGAAGACCACCTGCAGGTTGGCCAGCACGGTCGCGATGCCTGCCCCGACGTCGTAGATGGCCCTGGTCCACAGCACGAGGTCGACCCCGAGGCACATCCCGCCGGCCACCGCCATCGCCCGGGCGCCGAGGGCCCGCGACCCGCGGCGCCGGCGCTCGGCTCCCGCCAAGAGCGCGAGGAGGGGCAGCGCGATGACGCAACGGAAGAACGACGTCGTGCCGGGCGCGGTGTCGGCCAGCCGGGAGACGATCGCCGAGGACGAGATGCAGGCCGCACCGAGGAGGGTGGGAACGATCGGGTTGACGCGCACGCCAAGCAGCGAGCGCGAGCCGGTGGCGACGTCGCGCCCGACCGCCTGTGCGCTCATGGCCTGGACGCTACGGCACGCGCGCGCTCGCGCCCGACGGTCGAGGGGTCAGCCCTCCGACGCGCGCAGGAGCCCGAGGACGACCGAGTCGTACAGCGCCTGCCAGCTGGCCTCGATGATGTTCTCGGACACGCCGATCGTCGTCCAGGTCCGCTCCCCGTCCGTCGTGTCAACGAGGACCCGGGTGACCGCACCCGTACCGAGTCCCGTGTCGAGG
Organism: Acidimicrobiaceae bacterium; assembly: GCA_027306525.1. GTDB lineage: Bacteria > Actinomycetota > Acidimicrobiia > Acidimicrobiales > RAAP-2 > Palsa-461. The sequence continues at coordinate 2,910 of DAHUZM010000078.1, read as the reverse complement.
ACCCGCACCCGGTAGTCGGTGAGGTGGATGCCCGCCAGCGCCGGGTAGTGGGACCCGATGGCGCTGCGCAGGGCGGCGTCGAGCGCGTTGACCGGTCCGTTGCCCTCCGCGGTCGCCACCATGCGGCTCTCCCCCACGTGGATCTTCACCGTGGCCTCGGTCGTCACCGGAGGGGCTCCCCCGTCGGTCTTCCTCGTGGGCGTCCCGTGGTCGGTGATCACCCGGTACGACTCCACGTCGAAGAACTCGGGCCGCCACCCTCCGGCCCGCCGGAGCAGGAGCTCGAGCGAGCCGTCGGCGACCTCGAAGTGATACCCCTCGTGCTCGAGGCGCTTCAGCTCATCGAGCACTCGGCCGAGCACCTCGCCGTCGAGGTCGAGGCCGAGCTCGCTCGCCTTCATGGCGAGCGTCGAGCGGCCGGCCATCTCCGAGACGACCACCCGCATGCCGTTGCCCACGAGATCGGGCGAGACGTGCTCGTAGAGGTCGCGCCGGCGGGCCACCGCACTCGCGTGCAGCCCGCCCTTGTGGGCGAACGCAGAGGCCCCGACGTAAGGCTGCTGGGAGTTCGGGGTGATGTTCACGAGCTCGGCGATGTGGTGCGACACGGCCGTGAGGCGTTCCAGGCGCTCGGGCGGGATGGTCCGGACCGAGAGCTTGAGTGCGAGGTCGGGGATCGCGGCCGCCAAATCCGTGTTGCCCGCCCGCTCGCCGTACCCGTTCACGCAGCCCTGCACGTGGGTCGCCCCCGCGCCGACTGCGGCGAGCGTGTTGGCCACCGCGCACCCCGTGTCGTTGTGGCAGTGGATCCCGACCTGGGCCCCGGTCCGGTCCACGACGTCGAGGACGGTCGACGCGATCTCGTGCGGCAGCGAGCCGCCATTGGTGTCGCACAACACGAGCGCCTCGGCGCCTGCCTCCTCGGCGGCCCGCAGGACCCGCATCGCGAACTGCGGGTTGTGGCGATACCCGTCGAAGAAGTGCTCGGCGTCGAGGAAGACCCGCTTGTCCCGCCGGCGCAGGAAATCGACCGAATCGGCCACCATGGCGACCGCCTCGTCGAGGTCGGTGCGCAGGGCGTCGGTCACGTGGCGGTCCCAGGACTTGGCCACGATGCAGACCGTCGAGGTGTCTGCGTCGACCAGCTTGCGGAGCGTCTCGTCGTCGTCGGCCTTGGCACCGGCCCGCCGGGTGGAGCCGAAGGCCACGAGCGTCGAGGTGGCGAGGCGCAGCTCGGAGGGCGCCCGCCTGAAGAACTCGTCGTCCTTGGGGTTGGCCCCCGGCCAACCGCCCTCGATGTAGGCGACGCCCAAGTGGTCGAGCTGCTCGGCCACCCTGAGCTTGTCGTCGACGGTGAGCGACAACCCCTCTTGCTGGCTCCCGTCGCGCAGCGTCGTGTCGAAGACGTCGACGGCCGCCGGCCATGTCGGCATCGTGAAGTCGTGCGAGCCGACGCGGTGCGAGTGCCCGGCCCGGTGGGAGTGCTCACTCGACATGGTCGAGCCAGTCCTTGTAGCGGTCGACCTCGCCCCGGACCGTCGCGAAGTAGCTCTGCTGGATCTCCTTGGTGATCGGGCCCGGTCGTCCGGTCCCGACCTCGCGGTCGTCGACCGAGCGGATCGGCACCACCTCGGCGGCGGTCCCGGTCAAGAAGGCCTCGTCGGCCGTGTAGAGATCGGTCCGGACGAGCGACTCGTGGGTGACGAGATAGCCGTGATCGGCTGCGATGGTCTCCACCGTCCGCTGCGTGATGCCGTCGAGCGCACCGGCGTCCGAGGACGGCGGGGTGATGATCGTCTGGTCGCGGACGATGAAGAGGTTCTCGCCGGTGCACTCGCTCACGTGGCCGTCCGGCGCGAGCAGGATCGCCTCGTCGTACCCGGCCTTCAGCGCCTCGACCTTGGCGAGCGAGGAGTTGAGGTACATGCCGGTGCTCTTGGCCGCGGTGGGCACGGCGTTGGGGTCGTGGCGTTGCCAGGAGCTCACCTTCACCCGGACCCCGTTCGCCACGCCCTCGTCGCCCAGGTAGCTGGCCCACGGCCAGGCGGCGATCGACACGTTCACCGGGCACGGAAGGGGGTTGAGACCCATCTCGCCGTAGCCGAGGTAGATGATCGGCCGGAGGTAGCAGCCGTCCACCAGGTGGTTGACCCGCACGACGTCCTTGGCCGCGTCGATCAGCTGCTCGAGGGTGAAGGGCACGTCGATCATGAGGATCTTGGCCGAGGCGAGGAGGCGCTCCATGTGCTCGCGCAGGCGGAACACGGCGACGCCGCTCGCGCTCCGATAGGCGCGGATGCCCTCGAACACGCCTGAGCCGTAGTGCATCGTGTGGGTGAGGACGTGGACCTTGGCGTCGGCCCAGTCCACCATCTCGCCGTCCATCCAGATCTTGTCGGTGGGGGTGATGGGCATGCTCAGAGCCTTTCTGCGATTGCGGCGCCGATGGCGGTCGTGGACCACGCGTCGGCGCCGGCCGGGGGGTGGGAGAGCTGGTCGGAGGCGATGAAGTCCGAGACGGCCTTGTCGATACGCGCCGCGGCGTCGGCCTCACCCAAAAAGTCGAGCATCATGGCGGCCGATCGGATGGCGGCCAGCGGATTGGCCCTCGCGCTGCCAGCGATGTCGTGCGCGGCCCCGTGCACCGGCTCGAACATGGACGGCCCGGTCCTCGCGGCGTTCAGGTTCGCCGACGCCGCGAACCCGATGCCGCCGCACACCGCGCCGGCGAGGTCGGTCAGGATGTCCCCGAACAGGTTGTCCGTCACGATGACGTCGTAGTCGCGGGCGCGCTCGACGAGATAGATGCAGGCCGCGTCGACGTGGTGGTAGCCGCGGGTGACCTCGGAGTACTCGCTGCCCACCTCGGCGAAGGTCCGCTGCCAGAGGTCGCCTGCGAAGGTGAGGACG
>DAHUZM010000077.1 GCA_027306525.1 Acidimicrobiaceae bacterium | reverse complement strand
ACACCGCACAGGCCAAGAAGTTGATGTCGTTGCTCCGTGCGGGCAAGGACAAGCAGGCCGAGAAGATGGCAACTGGTTTCGTGAGCTTGGCCGACACCCTGTCGCAAGGGGGCATCGTGCAGCAGACCCTCCACGCCAAGCCGGGTGTCTATGTCCTCGCGTGTTTCATGGACACCCAGGATGGAAGAGAACACACGCAACTCGGCATGCTGCGCATGATCAAGGTCAGCTAGCCAGGCGGTCGAGCGGTCCGTGCCGACCCCGTGGCCACGGCCCGTCCCGAGAACCTCGGGCGCGGGCCGTGGCTGCGACGTTCCATCGCGAGCGTTCAGCGTTCGCAAAGGAGCCCAAGGATCACGGGGGCGGCGGCCGGATCGCGGGAACGCTCGACCCGGGCGACCGCGTCGTGATCACCGAGGACACCGTCACCCGGGGCAGCTCGCTGTTGGAGGCGGCGCGGATCGTGCGCGAGGAGGGCGCCGAGCAGCCGGCCTTCAGCGCGGCGTTCAGCGCCCCGGAGCTCGGCTTTTCCTGCGAGTCGGGCGCCTGAGCGCAGGGCGGGCCGACGCCCGCAGCGCTCACGCCGAGGCGGTCCCCTGATGCTCGAAGGCCATCGCCCGCTGCAGGGCCGCCGCCTTCATCTCGTCGGGGATGGCGACCGCTCCGCCGAGACCGCCGGCGTTGATGCCGGCCTGGGCGGCCTCCTCGACGACGCCTCCGACCATGACGGCGAGCTCGGGCGTCCGGTGAAAGACCAGCACGCCGTGGTTGGCGAGGAGCACGGCGGGCACCCCCGTCCGGCGCGCCGCCAAGATGTTGGCGACGCCCTGCTCGGAGCCCCGCTGCGCGTAGCTCGCGACGGGCACCCCGTCGGGGAGCCCGAACATGGCCAACGCCTCGATCCAGCAGCCGATCGGCCGGTGGGCGACGGCGTAGGCGGTGGCGAAGGGGGAGTGCGTGTGGATCACGCACCCGATGTCGGTGTCCTTCGCGTAGAGGGCGGTGTGCATCGCGACCACGGCCGCCTGGATCGGCGGGAGCTGCCCCTCGCGCAGGGTGCCGTCGAGCCCCACCCTGACCACCGCCTCGGGCGGGTGGCCCCGAAGCGAGGGGCCGCCGGTGAAGTACATCTCGTCGGCGCCGGCGACCCGGAGGCTGACGTTGCCGTGCCCGTTGGTCGAGATCGCGCCGGACCCGACCACCCGGTTGGCCACCTCGATGACCTGGCTCACCATGTCGGCGTCCATGGACCCTCCTGTCCCCGCTCCGGGCGGTTGCCGGGCCACGCTAGATCGCGAGCGAGCCGCGGGGAGTCCCCCGGTGGCGAGCCCTCTCGTGGTCGGGACCGGCGTCGATCCGGTGACCTCACGCTTTTCAGGCGCGCGCTCTGCCAACTGAGCTACCCGACCGTGGCGGACCTGACGGGATTTGAACCCGCGACCTCCGGCTTGACAGGCCGGCGTGCACTCCAAACTGCACCACAGGTCCATGCACCTCGGACGGGTCACGCCCGTGCCGGGGGGCAGGCCATCATACGCGAGCCCGCCGCCGGCACCCTCGGCCCCCCTCAAGGTTGCGCCCGGCGCCGCTCGGCGCGGGCCTTTCCCCTGGCGAACGCGTAGCCGGCCACCCAGCAGATGAAGAACACGACGGCGAACACCCACAGCAGGTGGAGCGCGAAGCCCGCCCCGGTGAGCACGAGCGCCCCCACCAGGACGAGGGTGAGCAGGCAGCCCATGCCACCACGGCACCACGACACCCCCGGGGTGTCAAGGGGCCGCCCGGGATCAACCCTTGCTCGGCACCGTCGCCGGGTTCGCGACGGGCGTCGCGCCCAGGTAGACCCGCATCCACCACCACGTGCCCCCGCCGTCCGGCGGGATGGCCGCCGGGTCGATCGAGGGGGCCCGGTGCCTGGACCGGGTGGCGAGCCAGGCGGTCAGCGCACCCATCGATCCGATGTACACGAAGCCAATCAGCGGGGAGACGGCGACGAACGCCTTGGTCGAAAGGTCGGCCGCAAGGATGACCCGCGTGGTCGCCTCGAGCATCAAGCCGACCCCCCAGAGATAGTTGATGAAACGGAAGGTCGCCCGGGCCGAGGGAAGGTCCCAGAGCTGATCGAAGATCGCGCTTCTCCGAGCGTCGGAGCCCGCCGACAGCGCCCGGCCGATGAAATAGGTGAGCGGCCTTCGCCCCGAGAGCCCCGAGACGACGGCCAACATGCCGAAGACGAAGGTGAAGCCCGAGTCGCGGACCTTGAGGACGAACGCGTTGCCGCCCATCGCAAAGGAGACGACGAGGCCCAGGATGAATCCGGTGAGGACGACCGCGCCGATCGGGTCGATGCGGCGACGCTTGACGAACTGCACGCAGACCCAGAGCGCGGCCGGGATCCCGGCGATCGCCAGCCCGTCCGCGTCGCTGCCCACGTGTGAACGCACGAGGTAGTAGACGGCGAGGGGGACGACGGCACCGCCCACGGCGCTCGGCGCGATCGACCGGATCGAGGGGATCCCCGGCTCCCACCCGTCGTGGTCCCGAGGCATGGCGTTGGTGACCGCCGGAGCGCTCGCCGTGGGGGGCGCTCCAACCGGCGCCTGTTCGTGAGACATCACCGCTCTCCGATGCTGGCGGATCGGTGCACTCTAGGGCGGCCCGGTCCCCCCGCGGGGTCGCGCCTAGGGCCCGCCGAGCGGACTCGGAGCAGCGTCGGGCCTGGCCCGGGCCCGGCCGTTCAGGCGCTGGCCCCCTTCAGGCTGGCCGCCAGGCGCTCGAGGGTCCCGCTCATCGTCTGGCGGTTCCGCTCGCCCCGGTCATCGATGCCAGAGATCTGCTTGCTGATCTCGAGCGCGGAGTCCGGCCGCAGGTCCTCGCTCCACTCGGTGACGGTGCAGCCGTCCCCAGTCGGCTCGATGCGGTAGCCCCACGTCGCGTAGTGGAAGTCCATCATCGAGCATTCGAACGCGAATGCCCGTCCCGGGTCGGCCTCGATGACCTTGGCCTGCGTCGTCCAGGTCTTCTCGCCGTTGCGGTTGTGCCCGTCGAAGACGGCGCCGACCGCCGGGCCGTCGAAGCCCTCGTGCCACGCACAGGCGTAGCACTCCTCGGACCACTCGCCCATGCGGGTGACGTCCGAGATGGCTGCGTAGACGGCGTCCGGTGTTGCTGCGATGTCCTTGGAGATTTCGATCCTCTTGGTCATGGGCTCATCTTGACCGCTCGAGCGATCCGGCGCCCCGGCGATCGCCGGGCGCTCCGAGGGTGACGGCCGTCGCCCAGGGTCGGTAGGGTCTGAGGCAAAGAAGGCACCCGAGGGGCGGTGGGAGACGCTGTGCTTGTTGAGATCTGGTCCGACATCGTGTGTCCGTGGTGCTACATCGGCAAGCGCCGATTCGAGACCGCGCTCGAGCACTTCGAGCATGCCGACGAGGTCGAGGTGCGCTGGCGCAGCTTCGAGCTGAACCCGAGGGCATCGCAGCGCAGCTCACGCACCATGGCCGAGCACATCGCGGCCAAGTACGGCACCAGCGTCGAGGAGGCCACCAAGCGGCTGGCCAGCCTGGACCGGCTCGCCGCCAAGGAGGGGCTGCGCTACCGCCTGGCCGACACGAAGGGGGGCAACACCTTCGCCGCGCACCGGCTGATCCACTTCGCGTACGAGAAGGGTCCGTCGACCGGCGCAGCGCTGAAGGAGGCGCTCCTCCATGCCTACTTCGAGGAGCTGGTGGCCGTCGGCGAGCGCGAGACCCTGCTCGACGTGGCCGAGAGGGTGGGCCTCAATCGAGACGAGGCGGCCGAGGTGCTCGCATCCGATCGGTACTCGGACGAGGTCCGCAGCGACGAGGCCGAGGCGAACGCGCTCGGGTGCACCGGGGTGCCGTTCTTCGTCTTCGACCGGACCTTCGCCGTCCCGGGCGCCCAGGATCCCGAGACCCTGCTGCTCACGATGCGTCGGCTCTGGGAGCGCCGGAGGGTCGTCGTCACGGCGCCGCCGACCGACGACGCGTGCTCGGACGACTCGTGCGCGATCTGAGGCTCGCAGCGCCGGCCCGTGGTTGCGGCTCGCCCGGGCTCAAGCCTCGTGGCGGTAGCGGCCGAGCCCCCACACGACCGCGTCCGGGCGGACGTCGTCGAGGCCCAGCCCAGCCAGGGGAAACCCGTCTTCGACCAGTAGGTCTTCGGTCACCATCCCCTGGGCCTGCGCCTCGCGCCACGCCCTCGCCGGCCCGACACCCCATTCGTGACTCGGCTCGAGATCGTCCATCAAGAGGACGGAGCGGGCGGTGCTCAGCCGCGCGCAGTTCTGAAGGTCCGCCCGGGCGACCTCGTACGCGTGCCCACCGTCGATGTAGATGAGATCGAACGTCGTGCCCGGATGCGTCTCGCCGTACGCGGGAACGGTCGTGGTCGAGTCACCCTTGATGAGCTCGTGACGGCCGGGGAAGAGCTGATCGATCAGCGCCTTGGCCATGTCGACGTAGTCATGGTCGCCGAGATCGAACGAGAGCACCTTCACGTCGGGCCGGGCCGAGAGAAACAGGTAGCTCGAGTGCCCGGCGTTGAATCCGATCTCGAGGACCTCGTGGATGGCCGTGTAGCGCCGCATCAGCCGGTGGATGAAGAGCGCC
>DAHUZM010000076.1 GCA_027306525.1 Acidimicrobiaceae bacterium | reverse complement strand
AGTTCCGGGGGAGGAGCCACACCAAGCCCGGCTCGCTGTTGAAGGCTCAGATCCCGATCCGCACCTGGTCGGAGTGGGATGAGACGACCCCGGGGTTCGTCGAGATCGACCTGGTCGGCCACGAAGGCGGCAACTCCTTTGGTGAGTTCTGCTTCACGCTCACGATGACCGATGTCGTCACCGGCTGGACGGTCAACCGTTCGGTCAAGAACAAGGCGGCGGTGCACGTGGTCAACGCGATCGATCATGCCGCCAGGGCGTTTCCGTTCCCCATCTTGGGCATCGACAGCGACAATGGCTCTGAGTTTCTGAACGCGGATCTCTTCGAGTACTGCAGCACCAAGCAACTGACCTTCACCCGGTCCCGACCGGGGAACAAGAACGACGGGGCCCACGTCGAACAGAAGAACTGGACCCACGTGCGCGCGCTGGTCGGCTATCTGCGCTTCGACACCGGGGACGAGCTCGAGGTGCTGAACCGCATCTGGGAACTCGACCGCCGCTTCACCAACCTCCTCTGTGCCCAACAGAAGCTCCTCAGCCGGGCCCGGGTCGGCGCAAAGGTCGTCAAACGCCATGACCGAGCGGCAACCCCTCTCGAGCGGGCCATCGGCTCGGGCGTCCTCACCCCGGCCCGCCGAGGGGCTCTGATCCGTCAACGCAATCAGCTCCACCCCGGTCAGCTCCAGCGAGAGATCAACCGCCTGGCCGCCGAACTCCAACGCCTGGCACTCACCAAGGCCCCTACCCCGCTTCGACGGGTGAACCGGGCCTTCAACGCCTCCCCGTCCCCGGAGGTCTTAGGTGAGGCAACGAATCAGCGTTCTCGGAGGATTTGACGTGAGGCAACAGGGGGTGCGAGCCCGCGGTGTGACACGACGCCAGCCGGTCTCGATCGGCGCAAATCGCACGCTCGAGCTCTCGCGACTTCGGAGCGCCGAGGTTCGCCAGCTCAGACCATCTGACTGCCGTGTTCGACGACGGGATCCTCCGGTCCCCGATGGCCTCGCAGCAGGCTCACCAGTTGCTCGCGATTCTCCTTGTTCGTGAGTGCGCTCACGACGTCGTCCTTCGCGAGCTCGGTCTCACCGGTGGCAAAGATCAGCTCCTCGCCGCGCTGAACGCTAAAGACGATGCAGCCCGGAGGAAGACGCGTCTCTCGCAATCGCTTTCCGGCAAGCGGTGAGTCGGGCCCGAGCCTCTCCTCAACGATCACCGAGTCGGGAGTGACCATCGAGATCTGGTGCAGGCTCTTGCCGAGCGCGGTGCCATACCCACGAACCAGATCACTCACCGCCAGGACACCCACCACCCGCCGGCTGTCGCCGGTGACCGTCACCCAATGTCCTCCACCCTGGGTGAGAGCGTCGAGCGCTGCGCTTGCGCGGCCGCTGCTGGCAACGGTCATCGCGGTTGTGTCGAGCACCTGATCCACCGAGAGGTCCGGATCGTGTTGGAGGCGTTCGGCGAGAACGTCGGTCTCGATCGCTCCGACGTAGAGCCCGTGTTCGTCGACGACGGGGGCTCCGGGCACCGATGCCGCCTCCAGGGCGCTCAGTGCGTCGTTTCCTGGCATACCTTCGCTCAGAACGACACGAGGAGACTGGGCGACGCTCGCGACTTCCAGGGTAGAGAGAAGGGGCATGGCGAACTGCAATCGTCCGGCAGCAGAATCCGCCCTCGTTCGCAGTTGCGATCGGTAGATGCTGTCATCGCTGCGAGCCACGATGAACGTCGCAATCGACACCGCGACCAAGGCGGGCGCCAGCATCCCGACGCTACCGGTCATCTGAGCGACCATGATCATGACGGCGAGTGGCGCGCGCGAGATGCCGCCGAAGACCGCCATCATGCCGACGACGATGAACGGCGCCGGGTTGTGTCCCGCGCTGGAGGTCAGTGGTTCAAGGATCCTCCACACCGCCAAACCGGTGAAGGACCCGATCACGATGCCTGGTCCGAAGACTCCACCCGAGCCACCGCTGCCGATGGAGAAGGCCGTCGCGAGGATCCGGGCAAAAGGCAGGAGCAAGATGATGTACAGCGGGGTGTGCAGAAGTTGGTTGGAAAGGCCCTTTTGGACCCATCCGTAGCCGGTCCCCAGGAGCTCGGGAAGGGCGAGCGCCATGAGTCCCACACACAGCGCGCCGAGGGCGGGACGCAGTTTCCGCGTGAACGGCAGGAGACTGGTGAGCCGTATCACCGCGTAGAAGGTCTTCGAGTACAGCAGCCCGATGCCTCCGGCGAGAAGCCCGATGACGGCGAACCACACCAGCTGCAGGGGCTGGAAGTGGTACACGCCGAAGGAGAAGAGGGAGTGGTACCCAAAGACGCCCCCGAAGATGGCGTACGCCACGATGGAGGCAAACAGCCCGGGGATCAGCGCGGCAAACTCGAAGTCGTCGCGATAGACGATGTCGGCGGAGAGCACCGCGCCGCCGAGAGGGGCGCTGAAGATGGCGCCGATCCCTGACCCGATCCCAACCGATACGGCGACCCGACCGTCCTCGGGAGAGAGATCGAGCACGCGCGCCAAGAGCGAGCCGAAGCCGGCGCTGATTTGCGCGGTCGGACCTTCGCGTCCGCCCGATCCGCCCGAGCCGATGGTCAGTGCAGAGGCGATGATCTTGATGATCACCGCTCGCAGCCGGATGCCACGGGGGTTGTCATGCACGGCTTCGATGGCGGCGTCGGTCCCGTGGCCCTCGGCTTCGGGAGCCCAGGTGAACACCAAGAAGCCGGCCAGCAGCCCACCAAGGACGACCACGAGCGGAATCGCCCAAGGCCGGGCGTAGTGGGCGGAACCCGCTGCATTGCCTTCGCCGGCCGGCGTCGGCACGTGGTACCCGGCGAGAATGCCCAGGAAGAGCCTCGTCGCCTCACGCAGGGCCTCGTAGAAGACGACCGCACCTAGTCCCGCGATCACCCCGATCAACGTGGAGAGGATCAGCCAACGCGGCAGATACCCCATGGCGTTGAGGTTGGTTCCCGCACGACTGGCGAGCCGGCGCCAGTGTCGCTGCCTGCGGTGGCGAACGCTCTGGTCTGGCCCGGGTGGCATCGAAGGTCACGATACTCCGAATACCTGTACCTCTACGATGATTGCGGTATAGCATTTATCGTCGGATGACACCTGCTAGGACGAACAACCAACAGCTCGAGTCGGTGGTCGACGCCGTCTTGGCTGCCAGCCGGGTGTTGGTGGCGGTTGCGGCGCGGTCGCTCGCAGAGCTTGAACAAGACGTGTCCATCCCCCAGTTCCGTTCGCTCGTCGTCCTGGGTTCGCGTGGCCCCCAACGACCCGTCGACCTCGCCTTCGCCCTGGGTGTCGACCCATCCTCGGTTACGAGGCTCTGTGATCGTTTGGCCCGTCGGGGGCTCATCACTCGCAGACGCCATGGCCACGACCGCCGTGAGGTGCAGCTCGCCCTGTCACAGAAGGGAATCGAGTTGCTCTCGCGTGTGACCGAGCGTCGCCGCGAGGAGATCGAGCGAGTGCTCAAGGGCGTTCCCGCAGCGGCCCGCTCTGAGCTCGTGCGTTCCTTCGAGGTCTTCAGCAGCGCTGCGGGTGAATTGTTGACGACCGACCGGGTCTGGGACCTCTGACCCAAGTGCGGCGGGGGTCTCCTCCCTCCCCCACCATGTCGAGGTGCCGCATCCGGGGTGGGCGCTCAGCGGCTGCCGCCCCCGTCGAGGCGGTTGGTGGTGCCGGTGCAGTAGGCCGATGCGTCCGATGCCAGGTAGAGCGCGCTCCCCACGATGTCCTCGGGCTCGCCGATGCGCCCGAGCGGCATGCGCCGACGCGCCCCCTCCTCGATGGCCGCCATGTCCCCCCAGGCCTTGGAGATGTCGGTCCGGAACGGCCCGCAGCGGATGGTGTTGACCCGGACATTTGGGCCAAAGGCGCGCATGCAGCCGAGGGTCAACGCCTCGAGGCCGGCCTTGGCGATGCCGTAGGGCAGGGCATTGGGGGTGGGGGTCACCGCCTCGACCGACGACACGTTGATGATCGACCCGCCCCTCGCCGCGGCCATCTTCGTCCCGAAGAGCACGCTCAGCCGGAACGGTCCCCGCAGGTTGGTGGCCAGCACCTTGTCCCACAGGCCCTCGCTCACCGCATCGAGCGAGGGGTAGAGCGGTGACATCCCCGCGTTGTTGACGAGCACGTGCACCGCCTCGAAGTGCTCGTAGGCGGCGGCCGCCAGCGCGTCGCAGTCCTCCCAGTTGCTCACGTTCGTCGCGACCGCCAACGCGGCGACCCCGAAGCGTTCGCGGACCTCGTCGGCCAGCGCCTGGCAGGCGTCCAGCTTTCGGCTCGCGATGACGACATCGGCGCCCTCGGCGCAGAACCCGAGCACCATCGCCCGCCCGAGGCCCCGGCTCCCGCCGGTGACGACCGCGACCTTCCCGGCGAGCACGCCGCGTCCCTCGGCCACCGCTACGCCCGCACCTTCGGCCGGCGCTCCGCCCAGGGCTGGGCCTCCTCGAGCTGGGCGGCCAGGGCGATCAGGGTCTCCTCGTCGCCGTAGCGGCCGACCGCCTGGACCCCGATCGGCAGGCCGGTGTCGCTCCAGTGCAGCGGGAGCGAGATCGCCGGCTGGCCGGTCACGTTGAAGGCGGGGGTGAACGGCACGAACGCGGCCGCCCGGAGCAGGCCGGCTAGCGGGTTGTCGGGTGGCGAGTCGAAGGTGCCGAGAGGCACCGGCGGCTCGGCCAGGGTCGGGGTGAGGACGACGTCGAGGCCCTCGAAGACCGAGGCGATCTTGCGGGAGGCGAGCTGCACCTCTTGGAGCGCCGTGAGGTACTGCGCGGCGTTCACCTGGCGGCCGAGCTCACAGAGCGCCCAGGTGAGGGGCTCGACGTCGGCCTCGGTCGCCCGTCGGCCCACCCGCTGCTCCCAATCGGCCATGATCCAGGCGTTGCCGCCTGCCCACAGCGTGGTGAAGTGCCCGACGAAGGCGTCACCGTCGACGCTGAGCTCCACCGGCTCGACGCGGTGGCCGAGCCGCTCGCACAGCCTCGCAGCGGCCCAGACCGCAGCGACGCAGTCCTCGTGCACCGGCGTGTCGATCGGGGCCTCGGTGACGACCCCGATGCGCAGCGGCCGCCGTTCCTCGCACGCAGCGAGGAACGATGGGCCCCGGGGGGCTGGTGCGTAGTAGGGCTCGCCCGGGACCGGCCCGCAGACGGCGTCGAGCATCGCCGCGGTGTCCCGGACCGAGCGCGTCACGACGAACTCGCACACGAGGCCGGTCATGACGTCGCCGTAGCGGGGGGCGAGCGACACGCGCCCGCGCGTCGGCTTCAGGCCCACGAGGCCGCAGCACGAAGCGGGGATCCGGATCGAGCCTCCGCCGTCGTTCGCGTGGGCCATGGGCACGATGCCTGCGGCGACCGCGGCGGCCGACCCGCCCGAGGACCCACCGGTTGTCCTCGTCGGGTCCCACGGATTCCTCGTGGCCCCGAAGCGTCGGGGCTCGGTCGTGGGCAGGATCCCGAACTCGGGTGTGTTGGTCTTGCCGCAGATGACGAGGCCGGCCTCCTTGAAGCGCGTGGTGAGCAGCTGGTCGCCCTTCGACACGTAGTCGCCGGCGAGCGCGCTGCCCTCGCAGAACGGCGTGCCGTCGAGCTCGGCTGCGAAGTCCTTCAAGAGGAACGGCACGCCACGGAACGGGCCGTCGAAGGGCGGGGCGGCGGCGCTCGTGCGGGCGAGATCGAAGAGCCGGTGGATGACCGCGTTGAGCTCGGGGTTCAGCCGTTCGATGCGCTCGATCGCCCCCTCGACCAGCTCGACGGGGTGCACCTCGCCCTTCGCAACCAACGCCGCTTGGTCGGTGGCGTCCTGCCACCAGATATCGGTCATGGGCGCACCGTACCGTGCCCGGGCCCGGTCGCCCAGGCCCGCCTACGCGTGGTGGACGATCCAGGTGATGCCCTGGTAGCCCCGGTAGCCGAGGTAGATGACGAAGGCCACCAGCATGGCCTTGAACGACCAGGGGACCTGGCGGTGCTCGGACTCGGTGAGCACCGTCCCGCACTTGGGGCACGCGCCCTGCTCGTCGAGCTCCTCGTCTTCGACCAGCCGGTCGCACTCCTCGCACCAGGCCACTACCGACCCCCGATGCGGACGCGCAGCTTGATGGGGGTGGGGCCCAGATCGAAGCGGTCGCGAAGCTGGTGCTCGATGTAGCGGAGGTAGTCGGCGCTCATCCGCGCCGTGGCGAAGAGCGTGAAGGTCGGGGGGTCCGACGCGCCCTGCACGCCGTAGCGGATGCGCGCCCCGGGGGCGGGGTGCTTGACCTGGAGGTCTCGGAGCGCCCGGTTGAGCGCACCGGTCGGGATCCTCGTGTGGTAGGCGTCGACCGCCTCGCGCACCGCCGGGAGCACCTTGTGCACGTTGCGCCCCGTCCTGGCCGAGACCCGGATCACCGGGGCGGAGCCGAGGAACGCCAGCCGGTCCCCCACGCCCGCGAGCACGTCCTTGCGCTCGTCGGTCGCCACGAGGTCCCACTTGTTCAACACGACGACGGCCGGACAACCAGCGGCGCCGACCCGCTCGGCCAGACGTTGATCCTGGTGCGTCGCCCCGACGGTGGCGTCGATCACCAGCAGCGCGATGTCGGCGTCGTCGAGCGCGTCGAGCGCTCGCAGCACTGCGTGATGCTCGGTCCCGAGCTCGGTGCGCGACGGTCGGCGCATGCCGGCGGTGTCCACGAAGCAGAACGAGCCGTCGTCGGTCTCGATGACCGTGTCGACGGCGTCGCGGGTGGTCCCGGGCATGTCGTGGACGATCGAGCGCTCCTCGCCGACCAGCCGGTTGAAGAGCGTGGACTTGCCGGCGTTGGGCCGCCCCACGAGCGCGATGCGCGGCACGTCGGGGTCGCGCCCGGACGTCGGCTCGTCGGTGGTCGCCTCGCCGGCCTCGGGGAGGCGCGCGACGACGGCGTCGAGGAGGTCGCCGGTCCCCCGGCCGTGCAGTGCGCTCACCATCCAGGGATCGCCCAGCCCGAGCGACACGAGGTCCCACGCGGGCCCCTCGCGGTTGGTGTCGTCCACCTTGTTCGCGACGAGCAGGACCGGCCTCCCGAGGCGCTTGATCAGCCGGGCGGTCTCCAGGTCCTCGTCGGTCGGCCCGACCGTCGCGTCGGCCACCATGAGGATGACGTCGGCCGACCCGAGCGCGCGCTCGGACTGGCGCGAGACCTTGGTCGCGAGTTCGTCGCCACGGCCGAGCCATCCCCCGGTGTCGATGAGATCGAACGAGCGGCCGTTCCACTCGGCCTCGAGCGCCTTGTAGTCCCGGGTCACCCCCGGCTCGCGCTCGACCACCGCGGCGCGCCGCCCGACGATCCGGTTGACGAGCGTGGACTTGCCGACGTTGGGCCGCCCGGCCACCACCACGACGGGCCGGGCCGCGGGGCGCCCCGCGGGCGCCGTGCTCGGCGCGCTCGTGTCGGTCATGACGCTGCGCCCTCGATGGCCCGGCGGAGCGACAGGCCGTCGGAGGGAACCACCTCGACGGCGCGTGGCAGGTCCCCGAGCGTGCCGCCGTCGAGGAAGGTGCCCTTCGACAGGCACGCGTCGGGCAGGAGGTAGCGGTGGCCCTCGGGCTCTTCGGCGAGCGCCCGGGAGACGTCGGACGCGGTGAGGAGCCCGGCCACGCCGATCGTGCCCCCGAAGTAGCGGTTCTCGACGCGCACCACGCGCACCGCGTCGCTTCGCCCCGAGAGGAGGGCCCCGAGCACCTCGGCCCCGAAGCTCCCGGTCAGGATCCCGACCGGGACGCCGAGCCGCCCGGCGGGCGTGGGCTCGTTGCGCGGGGCCCGGTAACCGGCCGGCGGGGCGCCGTCGACCCAGGCGAAGAAGCCCGGGCGCACGCCATGGGCCGCGGTCTGGTCCCCGCCGAACGCCGCCGCAAAGGCGCTCACCATCCCGATCCCGTTCTCGTGCTGGGGGTAGCCCTCGTAGGCGGCGGCCGCCGGAAACGGGTGCTTGGCCATGAGGTAGTACTCGTCGGAGGCAAAGACGAGGCGCCGGCCGAGCAGCGTGGCGCAGAGCTCCTGATGGCGATGCACCGTGTCGAGGACGCGCACCGCTTCCTCGGTCGTGTGCGGGCGCATCTGGGGCTCCTTCGAGAACCTGCTGAGCCCGAGCGGGACCACGCCCACCGAGGCGAGCTCGGGGTACTCGTCGAGGATGCCCACCATGGTGTCCTCGAGCACCGCCCCGTCGTTCACCCCCGGGCACACGACCACCTGGCCATGCACCTCGATGCCGGCGTCGAGCAGCACGCGCAACCACCGCAGACTGGTCGCCCCGCGGGGGTTGCGCAGCATGGCCGAGCGCACCTCGGGGTCGGTCGCGTGGATGGACACGAACAAGGGCCCCAGCCGCTCGGTGATCACGCGCTCAGCGTCGAGCTCGGTGAAGCGGGTGAGGGTGGTGAAGTTCCCATAGAGGAAGGAGAGCCGGTAGTCGTCGTCCTTCAGGTACAGGCTCTTCCGCATGCCCTTGGGCAGCTGGTAGATGAAGCAGAACGCGCAGTGGTTGTCGCAGGTCCGCACCCGGTCGAAGACCGCAGCCGACACCTCGATCCCGAGCGGCTGGCCGGCCTCCTTGGCCACGAGGATCCGGCGGCCGAGCGGCGCCCCGTCGCGCCTGACCACCACCTCGAGGCGCGCTGCGTCGATGAGCTGGTGGTATTCGATGACGTCGCGGGGCTGCTGGCCGTTCAAGGACACGAGCTCGTCGCCCAGCGCGAACCCGGCCGCAGCCGCCGGGGAGCCCTCGACGAGGGCGGTCACCTTGGGGGCCGACATAAGCCCAGGCTACCGGGGTGCGAAGCGGGGCCCTCACCGCCCCGCCGCGTCCTGTCGGGCCCGAATGGGGCCCCGGTAGCCTGGTGCGGTGGGCGTCGACAAGGTGCTGCTCGCCGAGCCGAGGGGCTTTTGCGCCGGGGTGGAGAAGGCCATCAAGGCGCTGGCCTGGATGGTGCGCGTCTTTGAGCCGCCGGTGTACTGCTACCACGAGATCGTGCACAACCAGCTGGTCGTCGAGGAGTTCCGCAATCTCGGGGTCGTCTTCGTCGACGACGTGGCCGACGTGCCGCCCGGCGCCCCGCTCATGCTGAGCGCGCACGGCACCGCGCCCGCGATCGTCGAGGAGGCCCGGGCCCGGGCCCGGGTCGTGGTCGACGCGGTGTGCCCGCTCGTGACCAAGGTGCACCACGAGCTGAAGATGCGCTCGAAGAAGGGCTACCAGGTGCTCTACATCGGCCACGCCGGCCACGAGGAGGCGGTCGGCACCATGGCCGTGGCGCCCGAGGCGGTCCACCTCGTCGAGTACGAGTCGGATCTCGACGTGCTCGACGACCTCGACGCCGACAGCCCGGTCGCGCTGCTCGCCCAGACCACCCTCAGCCACGACGAGTGGCGGGGGCTCATGGAGGCGGCGCTCGAGCGCTTCCCCGGGCTCTGGCTGCCCGGTCGCAGCGACCTGTGTTTCGCCACCACCACCCGCCAGGCTGCCTTGCGCGAGATCGCCGGGCGGGTCGACGCCGTCGTCGTGATCGGGTCGGCCAACTCCTCCAATACGGTCGCGCTCGAGAAGGTGGCGACGGCGTCGGGTTGCCCGAGGGTGATCAGGGTCGACGGACCCGACGAGCTCCCCGTGGACCTCTCGGGGACGGTCGGGGTCACGGCCGGGGCATCGGCCCCTGAGCAGCTCGTCGAGGCCGTGATCGCCCGGCTGTCGCCCGACTCGGGCGTCGAGGTCGTCCACGTGAGGACCGAGGACGAGTACTTCCCGCCCCCGCCCGAGCTGCGCGAGCTCCTCCGAGCGCTCGCCACGACCGTCGGCCTGCTCACGGGCCGCCCTCCTGGAGCAGGCGAGGTGGATCCCGCGGCCGGCGACCGCAGCGTCTCGGCGGCCGACGTGCTCGAAGCCCTGGCGCCGTGAGGAGTCGACCGGCCCGGGCCGGGATGGGAGAATGACCGGCCGGGAGGCAGACACCATGACCAGCATCGACGCCATCGCCGACGAGCGGACCTTCACCCGCATGGACGAGTCGACGGCCGAGCAGTGGCAGACGATCGCGACCGAGACGGCGGCCAACCAGCCGCGGGTGGCCGAGCGGGTGCTCGCGCTCTTGCGCTCGCTCGGCGAGATCACCGACGGGTTCGCCGTGGACCAGCTGACCCACTCGCTGCAGACCGCGACGCGCGCGGAGGAGGCCGGGGCCGACACCGAGATGGTGGTGGCCAGCCTCTGCCACGACATGGGCAAGGCGGTGTCGGTCGCCAACCATCCGAAGATCGCGGCCGAGATGCTGCGGCCCTACGTGGCCGAGCACGTGTACCGGGTCATCCAGGCGCACCAGGACTTCCAGGGTCGCCACTACTACGAGTACTTCAAGCTCGACCCCGAGGCGCGCGCCCAGTACCGAGGTGAGCCCTGGTACGAGCTCGCCGAGCGCTTCGCGGACGACTGGGACCAGACGAGCTTCGACCCCGACTACCCGACCCAGCCCCTCGAGCACTTCGAGCCCATGGTCCGGGAGATCTTCGCCCGGCCCCGCACGATCTGAGGGCCTCCGAGCGCACCATGGCCCGCACGCTCGACCGGGAGCAGCGCCGTGTGAGGGGGCTCGAGCGCTTCGCCATCGACGGCGCGCTCCGCGAGTACCACGACCGCTATCCCGCGGCCAAGCTGGCCCCCGTCGTCGCCCTCATCTGCGCATACGAGGAGGCCGACAACATCGGCGACGTGTTGAAGGCGGTCCCCGCCGAGGCGTGCGGACTCCCGGTCAGCACGCTCGTCGTCGTCGACGGCGGTGAGGACGCGACGGCGCAGATCTCGCTCGATTCGGGCGCCATGACGTGCGTCTTTCCGACCAACCTCGGTCACGGGGTGGCGCTGCAGGTGGGCTACCGGCTCGCCATCGATGGCGGGTCCCGCTACGTCGTCACCCTCGACGCCGACGGCCAGAACGACCCCGGTGAGCTGGCGAGCATGCTCGAGCCCCTCGTGGCCGACGAGGCCGACTTCGTCGTGGCGTCGCGCCGCCTCGGCGTCGACGAGACGAGCGACGAGGTGCGCCGGGCCGGGGTCGTCGTGTTCGCCTGGCTGATGAACCGCCTCACCGGGGCGCGGCTGACCGACACCTCCAACGGCTACCGGGCGCTCAAGACCGAGGTGCTGGCCGACGTGGTCGACCGTCTCGAGCAGCGCCAGTACCAGACGGCCGAGCTGCTCATCACCGCGATCTCCCGCGGCTGGCGGGTGACCGAGCGCCCGACGGTGTGGCGGCCGCGCGCCTCGGGCAGCTCCAAGAAGGGATCGAACCTGTTCTTCGGGTTCCGCTACGGCGGGGTCGTGCTCCGCACCTGGCTGCGCGAGCGAGGGGGCCGGATCCCTCAGCGAGCCGCGTCGTCGTAGGCGGCCTGCAGGGCCTCGCGCAGCTCGGCCGTCAGGCGGCGCACCTGGCTCCTCGCCACCCGCTCGCCCGGGCCCCGGGCCTCGGGCGCGACCGGGGTCCCCACCGACACGGTGATCGACACCGGCTTGGGGAACTTCGCGCCCTTGGGCATCGAGCGCTCGCTGCCCGCGATGCCGACCGGGACGATCGAGGCGCCCGTGCGCGCCGCGAGGAACGCCACCCCCTCGAGCAGCTCGCCCACCGTCTCGCCGAAGTGGCGGGAGCCCTCGGGGAACATCACGAGCACCTGGCCGCGGCCGAGCACCTCCTCGGCGCGGTGCACCGACTCGCGGTCGGCACCGCTGCGGTGCACCGGGAAGACCCCCCAGATCTCGAGAAGGCGCCCGAAGCGTGGCCATCGCCACAGCTCCTCTTTGGCCATGAAGAAGAGCTTGCGACGCGTGAGGAACGGCGTGAAGGCGAAGTCGAGGTTGGAGCGGTGCACCGGGGCGATGATGGCCGGACCCTCGCTCGGCACGAGCTCCCGGCCGCGCACCTTGGGGCGGAACCAGACGACGAGGATCCCGACCAAAAGCGACCGGCAGATGCGGTAGAAGGCCGAGCGGCGCGGATCGATCCGGAAGTTCGCCCCGCGGCGGACCGCGTGGTGTTGGTGGCCGGCGTCGCCTGCGGCGTCCTCGCCCCGGATGGGTGTCACAGCCACGACAGCACCTCCTCGACGACATCCTCGACGCTGCGCCCGGTCGTGTCGAGGATGTGCGCGTCGGGAGCGCTGATGAGCGGCGAGACCGGCCGGGTGGAGTCCAGCCGGTCACGGCGGGCCACCCCGTCGGCCGACTCGTCGTGGCCCCGCCGTCGCGCCCGCTCCTCGGGCGCCGCGGTGAGGAAGACCTTCACGGTCGCGTCGGGGAAGACCACCGACCCGATGTCGCGGCCCTCGACGACGCCGCCCCGGCGCGCTGCGGCCCAGGCACGCTGGCGCTTCACGAGCTCGCGGCGGACCGCTGGGTTGGCGGCGACGACCGAGACCGCCCGACTGACCTCCGGGGTCCGGATGGCGCTCGTCACGTCGTGGCCGTTCATCACGACCCGGGTCCCCACCTCGAGCAGCGCGCCGGCCGCGATCTTTGCCACCGCTTCGCCATCGGCCGGATCGACCCCGTCTTGGAGCGCCTGCCAGGCGACGGAGCGGTACATGGCGCCGGTGTCGAGTCGCTCGAGACCGAGCCGCTCGGCCACGGCGCGCGACACGGTGGACTTGCCCGCACCGGCCGGGCCGTCGATCGCGATCAGCGGCCCGCCCCTCATGGACGCTCCCCCGAGGCGCTCCACGCGCCCGGGCCCGCCAGGGCCTCGAGATCGGCCAAGAAGCGTGGGTAGCTGGTGTCGATGGCGCCGATGCCGCCGATGGTCCCGCCGCCCGGGCTGGCCAGTGCGGCGATCACGCCGGCCATCGCCAGGCGGTGGTCACCCCGGCTCTCCAGGCGCACCGGCCCGGGGCCGATGCGGCCCGTCCCCTCGACGATGAGCCGGTCGCCCTCGGCCCGGGCGGCGCCGCCGCACGCCTCGACCAGCGCGATGGTCGCCATCAGACGGTCGCTCTCCTTCACCCGCAGCTCCGAGACGTCCCGAAAGGTCGTCGTCCCGCTCGCCGCAGCGGCCGCCACCGCGAGCGCCGGCACCTCGTCCAAGGACGGGATCTCCGCCGCGTCCACCTCGGTCCCGTGCAGCTCCCGGTGGCTCGCCGCGACGTCGGCGGTCCCCTCGGCCGTCCCCGAGCGCGAGACCAGCGCCCCCATCCGCTCGAGCACGCCCAGGAACCCGATGCGCTCGCGCCCCGCGTAGAGGTGCTCGACGACCACGTCGCTCCCCGGGATCACGCAGGCACCCACGATCCAGAACGCGCCCTGCGAGGGGTCGCCGGGGACGTCCAGGTCGATGGCCGTGAGCGACGATCGTCGCACGGTCACCACCCTGCCTCTCCCCCATGACTCGACCTCGATGTCCGCCCCGGCGAGGGCCAGCAGCTCCTCGGTGTGGGCGCGGGTGGCGAGCGGTTCGCGCACGACGGTCGCCCCCTGCGCGTCGAGGCCGGCGAAGAGGATCGCCGACTTCACCTGGGCGCTCGCCATGGGAGGGCTCCAGTCGATGGCGCGCAGCGCCGTTCCCCGCACGACGATGGGTGGGGTGAGCGTCGGGCCCGTCCCCTCGACGCTCGCCCCCATCGCGCCGAGCGGCAGCGCGATGCGGTCCATCGGTCGCGCCGAGAGCGAGGCGTCCCCGAAGAGGGTCGTCGTCCAGGGGAACCCGGCGACGACGCCGGCGAGCAGGCGCATGGACGTGCCCGAGTTGCCACAGTCGAGGGGCGGGGGCTGCCCGAGCGCCGGGCGGCCACCCTCGATGCTGAGCGCCCCGTCGGCCCGCCGGAGGACCGCGCCCATGGCCTCGAGCGCCGCAGCGGTCCTCGCCACGTCGTCGCCCTCGGAGATGCCCCGCACGAGGCTCGTCCCCTCGGCCAGCGCGCCGATCAGCAGCGCCCGGTGCGAGATCGACTTGTCACCCGGCGTGCGCAGCGTGCCGCGCAGCGGGCGGCCACCCTCGATGCTGATGCGCTCGGCATGGCCGCGGGTGCTCACGACAGCTCGATCACCGTGCAGGAGTGCCCGCGGGCATCGACGGCCCTGCGCAGCGTGTCGGCCTCCTGGGCGTCGACGAGCAGGGTCAGCACCCCCCGAGGCCCCTCGGCCGAGTGGGCGATCGTGAGGTCGTAGATGTTGATCCCGAGATCGCTCGCCAGCCCGGTGAACTCGGCGAGCACGCCGTAGCGGTCGGGCACCGGGACCCTGAGCTCGGCCAGCCGATCGGGCCTCGCCGCGCCGGCCGGCAGCTCGCGACGGGCGGTGCTCGCCCGCGCGAGCAGCTCGAGCAGCCCGGAGCGGTCCTTCGATGCGATCTTCGCCCGCAGCGCGCGCAGGTCGTCCACGATCCGGTCGAGGCCCTGCAAGATGGCCTGCGCGTTGTCGGCGCAGATGTCCGGCCAAATCGAGGGTTGGCCCGCCGCCACCCGCGTCATGTCCCGGAACCCGCCGGCAGCCAGCCGCAGGAGCGCCCCGTCGGACTTCGCCCCCTCGGTCGCCGCGTTCATGAGCGTGGCCGCCACCAGGTGGGGCACGTGGGAGACGACCGCCACCAGGCGGTCGTGGTCAAAGGGCGAGAGGGTGAGGACGTCGGCGCCGAGCTCGGCCACGATCGCGGTGAGCAGCGAGTAGGCCGCCGGGTCGGTCTCGACCGTCGGGGTGAGCACCCAGGTCGCCCCGACGAAGAGCTCGGGATCGGCGCCGTCGATGCCGACCTGCTCGGAGCCGGCCATGGGGTGCCCCCCGATGAACCGGGGGTCGTGCAGCGCCCCCACCACGGGCGCCTTCACCCCGCTCACGTCGCTCACCGCGATCAGCCGCTCGCGACGCGCGTCGGCCAAGAGCGAGCCGGCCACCGATGCGGTCGCCGCCACCGGGGTCGCGACGAATGCCACCTCGGCGTCGAGGCCAGCCCCCGCCTCGTCGATCAGCCCCCGTTCGAGCGCACGGTCGGTCGCCGAGGCCTCCGCGTCTTGCCCGGTGACGTGCCAGCCCCGCCGTCGCAACGCCCACGCGAGCGAGCCCCCGATGAGACCGGTGCCGACGACGAGCGCACGG
>DAHUZM010000074.1 GCA_027306525.1 Acidimicrobiaceae bacterium | reverse complement strand
ACCGCCCCCACCGCCACCACGAACAGCACGACGGCCGCCACCAGCGACACCGTGTCGGCGGCCAGGACGGTCCGCCACGCGCTTTTGAACCCGCGGTCCACGCTGGTGCGCACGGTCCTGCCGCCGCGCGCCTCGTCCTTCAGGCGTTCGAAGTACACGATGTAAGAGTCGACGGTGATTCCGATCGACACGATGATGCCGGTCACGCCGGCCAGGTCGAAGCTCGGCGCCACGCTCGTGTGTCCGAGGGCCGAGATGATCGACCACAAGAGGGCGCCGGTCACGGCAAGGCCGCTCACCACGACGATGCCGAGGAGCCGGTAGTAGAAGACCGTGTAGAGGAGCACGAGGATCAACCCGGCGATGCCCGCGCCGAGGCCCGCGTCGAGCGACGAGCGCCCGAGCGTCGGCGAGACCGTCTGGGTGGTGAGCTTCTCGAGGCGCACCGGCAGCGAGCCATAGGTGAGGGCGATCGCGAGGTTGTGCGCAGTGGTGGAATTGAAGCCGCCGTTGCTCGACGAGATCTGCACCTGGCCGCCGAACGACGAGAAGGTGGCCTGGGTCGGCTGGGTGATGGGCGCCGACTGCACGACCCCGTCGAGCTCGATCACGATGATCTCGTGGAAGTACTTCTGGGCCATCTGGTCCCACTTCGCAGCGCCCGGGCCGGTCATCGTGATGTTGACGGCCCAGCCCGAGGTCGGCGTGAGCACGGCCTGCGCGGACTTCACGATCGTCCCGGTCAGCTGGGCGGGCCCGGCGAGGTAGCGCGTCGCCCCCGAGCCGGGCACGCCCGGGAGGAGCACCGTCTTGTGCACCATCTTGGCGTCCTCGGCCGGGGTCGTCGTCTTGTAGGCGGCCAGCGAGGTGTCCTCGCCGTTCGGATAGGGATTGGCCGAGTTGGCGCCCTGGGGCGAGAGGTTGCTCGTGACGAGGAGGTTGGCCTGGGGGCAGGTCGACGGTGGGGGGCTGAGCCCGATCGTCTTGGTCTTGCCGCCGGGCTGCTTGAGCGCCGTCCCGGTGTAGGGCGGGGCGTAGCAGAGTGCCGGGCGGAACAGCAGCTGTGCGGTCTGCCCGATCGTCTGGAGGATCTGGTTGGGGTTCTTCACCCCTGGCACCTGGACGACGATCTCGTCGCCCTGGGTGTTCACCGTCGCACCGCTCACCCCGAGCCCGTTCACCCGGTTGGTGAGGATCGTCGTCGCCTCGTTGAGGTCGGTCTGGGAGGTCTTGTGGGCGGGCTTGTAGACCACCGAGAACCCCCCGGCCAGGTCGAGGCCGAGGCGCGGTGACCACCGCGCCGCGAGTACCCCGGCGAGCGCGCCGAACGCGACGACCACGACGAAGAGCAGGCTGACGATCAGGGCCCGCGGCCGTCGGGCCTGCGAGCGCGCCGACGGGCTCATGCCCCGGCGTCTCCCTCCGAACGGCCATCGTCGGACCCAGAGGCGTCCGTCTCGCCTTCAGCGGGCTCGGGGGCCGGGGTGGGGACCGGAGCCTTGCGAGAGATGGCCGAGCGCAACATCACGAGCCGGGTGGGCTCGGGATCCCCAGGGCCGGCGTCGTGATCACCGGTCAGGAGCACGACCCGGTCGCCGTCCATCTCCTCGATCGTCCCGACGATCCCGCCGATGCTCACCACCCGGTCCCCCACGCCGATCGCAGCGCTCTCCTCGCGTTGGCGCTTGGCCCGCTGCTGGTTGGGTCGCAGGAACAAGAAGTACAGCGCCACCACCACGACGACGATGAAGATCAGAAACGTCGCGCTGCTCGAGCTCGACGACTTGGCCTTGGTCGCCGCCTCGAGCAGGGCCGTCGCGAGAATGGAAAGGTGAGTCACGTCTGAGGTCCTTCGGAAGGGGTCCCGAAGGGGACCCGCGCAAGAGGGACACCCTAGTCCACCCCATCGTCGAATCCCCGGTCGACCCAGCTCGGGCGCCCGCCAAGGCCCGAGCGAGACCGGTTCGACCCATCTAGAAGAGTGCCGGCTCCTCGGCCACGAGGCCGAGATGCGCCCAGGCCCGCTGGGTGGCGACCCGCCCCCTCGGGGTTCGCTGGATGAGGCCCTGCTGGAGGAGGAAGGGCTCGTAGGCGTCCTCCAAGGTGTCGGTCTCCTCCCCCACGCACTGGGCGAGCGTGGTGAGGCCGACCGGCCGTCCGCCGAAGCGCCGGCAGAGGGCGTCGAGGATCGCCCGGTCGACCTTGTCCAGGCCGAGCGCATCGATCCCGAACAGTTCGAGGCCTCGGCGGGCGGTCTCGCCGGTGATGACCCCGTTGCCCCGCACCTCGACGAAGTCACGGACCCGGCGCAGCAGGCGGTTGGCGATGCGGGGCGTGCCCCGCGACCGTCCCGCGATCTCGGTCGCGCCCTCCCGCTCGATCTCGACCCCCAAGATCCGCGCCGAGCGGAGCACGATCGCCTCGAGATCCTCGACGGCGTACAGGTCGAGCCGCCCCACGAAACCGAAGCGGTCCCGCAGCGGGCTCGAGACCAGGCCCGTCCGGGTCGTGGCCCCGACCAGGGTGAAGTGGGGCAAATCGAGGCGGATGGAGCGGGCCGTCGGCCCCTTGCCGATCAGGAAGTCGAGCTTCGCGTCCTCCATGGCCGGATAGAGGATCTCTTCGACCGAGCGGTGCATCCGGTGGATCTCGTCGATGAACAAGACGTCGCCCTCTTGGCGGTCGGTGAGCAGCGAGGCCAGGTCCCCGGCGCGCGCCAGGACCGGCCCCGAGGTGACCCGCAGGCCGACACCGAGCTCGGCGGCCGCGATGCCGGCCAACGAGGTCTTCCCGAGGCCCGGCGGGCCCGCGAACAGCAGGTGGTCGACGGGCTGGCCGCGCTGGACGGCGGCCTCGAGGACGATCCGGAGGTGCTCGACGAGCTGTCCTTGACCCACGAACTCACGCAGCGTCCTCGGCCGCAGACCGGCCTCCTCGGCCTCCTCGGGGGCGAGGGGGGCCGGGTCCATCTCGCGCGCCGGTGCCGGCTCGCCCAAGACCTCTCGGCGGGCGCCCGGGCTCATCGGGAGGCGAGCTCTCGGAGTGCGCCACGGAGCAGGTCTTCGACGCACTCCTCCGAATCGTCGGCACCGAGGCGATCGAGTGCCCCTCGGATCTCCTCGGGGGCGTAGCCGAGGTCGGCCAGCGCGGCGCGCACCTCGGCCCGTGCCCGGCCGCCCTGCGCTCCGGCACCGGGACGGGCCGGGACCGAGAGGTCCGGGAGCTCGAGGCGGTTGCGAAGATCGATCAGGAGCCGGGCCGCGGTCTTGCGCCCGACCCCCGGCACGGCGCACAGCGCGTCGACGTCCTCCTCCAACAGGGCGGTCGTGAGCGAGGCCGGCGAGAGCGGGGAGAGGATGGCGAGCGCCAGGGCCGGGCCGACGCCGTGGGCGCCGAGCAGGACCTCGAAGCACCTCCGCTCGTCGTCGTGGAGGAACCCGTAGAGGACGATGGCGTCCTCTCGGACGTGGGTGTGGACGTAGAAGAACGCCTCGGAGCCGAGGGGACCGAGCGCGGCCACCGTCGGCGTCGAGACGTGCAGGCGGTAGCCGACGCCGCCCACCTCGACCAGCACCTCGGACTCGGAGGGCCGGGCCGCCACCGAGCCCCGCAAGGACCCGATCACGACCCTCCCCCCACGCCGGCCGTGGCGCTGCGGACCGCTCTGCGAAGCCCGGAGCTGTGCATGTGGCACACCGCGAGCGCGAGCGCGTCGGCGGCGTCGGGGGGTGCCGGTGGCGCGGCCAGCCCGAGGATCGACGCGACCATCCGTTGCACCTGGGCCTTCGTGGCGGCACCGAAGCCGACGAGCGCCTGTTTCACCTCGTTGGCGCTGTACTGCGCGACCTCGCAGCCGGCCTCGGCGGCCGCTGCCAGGGCGAGCCCGCTCGCCTGGCACACCGGCACGGCGGTCTTGGCGTTCACCTGGAAGAAGACCCGCTCCACGACGACCACCGCCGGTGCGAACTCGCCAATCAGGGCCCGCAGCTCCCGCTGCACGATGAAGAGCCGCTTGGGGATCTCCTCGCCGGGGTCGGTCTCGATGACCCCTGCCGCCGCCGCCCCCAGCGCGCCGTTGCGGCCCGGCTCCCGGGCCACGAGCCCATAGCCGCAGCGCGAGAGCCCGGGATCCACCCCCAGCACGAACATGCGTTCGACACTATCGCCGGGGTGTCGGGCAACCGGGGACCCCTCACCCGTAGAAGCCGGCGAGCACCTCCTCGGGGATGTCGTAGTTGGCGTGCACCGCCTGGACGTCGTCGTGGTCGTCGATGGCCTCGATCAGGCGGAGGACCTTCTTCGCCTCGCCCTCGTCGGCGATGGACACCGTGCTCGAGGGTTCGAGCGAGAGGTCCGAGGAGTCGATGGCGAGGCCGGCCGCCTCGAGCGCCGCCCGCAGCGCGCTCAGGTCGCCGGGCGCGCAGGTGAGCACGAAGCTCTCGCCGTCTTGGGTCATGTCCTCGGCCCCGGCCTCGGTCGCGACCTCCATCACGCGTTCCTCGTCCCCCCCGTGCACGACGACCACCCCCTTGCGCTCGAACTGCCAGCTGACCGCCCCTGGCTCGGCCAGGGACCCACCGTTCTTCGAAAAGAGGTTGCGGACGTCGGCCCCCGTGCGGTTGCGATTGTCCGTCAGTGTCTCGACGATGACGGCGACACCGCTCGGGGCATAGCCCTCGTAGTTGACGGCCTCGTAGCGCACACCCTCGAGCTCACCGGTCCCCCGCTTGATCGCCCGCTCGATCGTGTCGGAGGGCACCGACGCGTCCCGGGCCTTCTGGTACATCGTGCGCAAGGTGGCATTGGCATTGATGTCGCCGCCTCCCTCGCGCGCTGCCACCTCCACCTGGCGAATCAGCTTCGCGAACAGCTTGGCGCGCGCCTTGTCCTGCGCACCCTTGCGGTATTTCGTGGTCGCCCACTTCGAGTGGCCCGACATCGCTCTCCTTCCTCTCCTACGCCACGCCCACCGGGACGCCCACCTCGCATCCCGTCGCGGCGGACTGGACCATCGCGAGAAAGAGCCGGTGCAGCCGGCGATCGGCCGTGAGCTCGGGATGGAAGGCCGACGCAAGGACGCGGCCCTGGCGGAGCGCCACCGCTCGGGGCTCGGGATCCGATGGCCGCGCGGCGCGCGCCAGGACCTCGACGCCCGCACCGACGCGCTCGACCAAGGGAGCCCGGATGAATACGGCCGGCATGGACGCCCCCTCGGGGCCGAGCGCCGGGGCGACCTCGACGGCCGCCTCGAAGGACTCGCTCTGGCGGCCGTAGCCGTTGCGGAGCACCGAGCAGTCGAGCACCTCAAATCCGCGCTGGTCGGGCCGTCCGCCGTGCACCTCGTTCGCCAAGAGGACCAGCCCGGCGCAGGTCCCGAAGACCACCAGGCCCGAGGCGATCGCTTCGCCGAGCGGCTCGAAGAGCTTGGAGGAACCGAGGAGCAGCGACAGGGTGGTCGACTCGCCACCGGGGAGGATGAGGCCGCTCAGGCCGCGCAGATCCGAGGCGGCCCTGACGGCTCGGCCCTCGACATCCAGCTCGGCGAGCGCGCCGAGGTGCTCTCTCACGTCGCCCTGCAGGGCGAGGACACCGATGCTCACGGCTACCAGCCGCGGTCGGCCAGACGCTCGCTCAGCGCGCTGAGCTCCTGGCCCCGCATCGCCTCACCGAGGCCGCGGCTCACCTTCGCCACGTGGGCGGCGTCCTCGAAGTGCGCCGCCGCCTCGACGATGGCCGCCGCCCGGCGCGCCGGGTCTTCGCTCTTGAAGATCCCCGACCCGACGAACACCGCCTCGGCGCCCAGCTGCATGACGAGCGACACGACGGCCGGCGTGGCGAGCCCACCGGCGCAGAAGAGGGGGACCGGCAGCCGGCCGGAGCCGGCGATCTCCTGAACGAGCCCGATCGGCGCGCCGAGCTGCTTGGCCCATCCGTACTGCTCTGCGCTGTCGGCCTGGGTGAGCTTCTTGATGTCGCCCACGATCGAACGGAGGTGCCGCACGGCCTCGACGACGTTGCCCGTCCCGGCCTCGCCCTTGGAGCGGATCATGGCGGCCCCCTCCGAGATCCGCCGAAGCGCCTCGCCGAGCGTGGTGGCACCGCAGACGAACGGCACCGTGAAGGGCCACTTGTCGATGTGGTGCGCCTCGTCGGCCGGCGTGAGCACCTCACTCTCGTCGATGTAGTCCACCCGGAGCGCCTCGAGCACCTGGGCCTCGGCGAAGTGGCCGATGCGGGCCTTCGCCATCACCGGGATCGTGACCGCCGCCTGGATCTCCTCGATCAGCGCGGGATCGCTCATGCGGGCGACCCCGCCGTCGCGCCGGATGTCGGCCGGCACGCGCTCGAGGGCCATGACGGACACCGCGCCGGCGTCCTCTGCGATCTTGGCCTGATCCGCCGTGACCACGTCCATGATGACCCCGCCTCGCAACATGTCTGCGAGACCGCGCTTGACCGCGAAGGTGCCGGTTCGTGCGCTCGTGTCGGGGCTCTCGGTCATGGGGAGATCCTAATGGGAGCAGATCAGCTGGCCTTTCGGGCACGCCGATGTCTGTGCCAACCAGCGATGAGCCGACCGATCCCGAGTTACCCGCGTCTCGAAGCGCTCCTGGCCTGGTCCCGGCGCACGGACCAGGTGGCGGGCCCCGCGACGCGCTCGACGGCGGATGGATCGTGCGAGCCGATGCCCGTCGTCACTGCGCCGGGCGCGCCCGCGTGCGCGGGCCGCGCAGTCGCCGGCGCTCTGGCCACGGCTCGGCGGCTCTCGGACCCGCCCCCCAGGGCGTGCCCGATCCCATCAGAGCTCGGCCAGGGCGGCCACCCGGGTCGGCGTGAGGTCGAGGTCGCCGATCTCGGTCTCACGCCTTCGACCGACCGTCGGGTCGATCCACAGCCAGCGCGACATCGAGAGCCTCCGGCTGGCGAACAACGACCCCGGGCCCGGTGCCGGGGCCTCGAGCGCATGGGCCAGCCCGTCGTGCAGGCCCGGGGGGTAGCGCACGGCACGCACTGCGACCTGGTCGGCGCGCATCTCGCGACCACGCCCGAGGACCCGGTGCAGCACCGAGTCGCTCCCCGTCAGCCAGACCACGGGCGCGAGCACGCTGACGGCCACCGAGGAGACCGCGGTGTCACCTCGCTTCAGGTGCGCCAGCTCGTGGCCGACGATCCCCTCCAGCTCGATCAGGTCGAGTGATCGCTCGAGTCCGGTCGTGACGACGAGGATGCCGCTGTCGGGGTGCATCCCGAGCGAGCACGCGTTTGGCAGGTCGTCGTCGACGGCCATGAGCAGGGGCCGTCGGACCCCGAAGGTGGGGCACAGCCCGTCGACGAGGTTCTGGATCCGGGGCAGTTCGCCCTCGCGCAGCGGTCGGGCGCCGACGATCCGCAGCGCGAACGGCGTGGCCGCGCGACCGATCACCAGGGAGAGCGCGACGAGCACGACGATCCCGGCGACGGCGCCAGCCACGACCCCCACGACCGCACCCACCACCGCCCCGACGAAGAGCGCCGGGACGAAGGCCCCGCACGCGACGAGGAGGCGGGTGCGGGTCCGGTTCGCGTGGACCTCGCCGTCGGCGACGAGCGGCGACGTTGCCGTGGTGGTGGTCGGCACCGCCGGGGTCCGAGGGGAACGGTCCCCCGAGCCGGCGCCCGCACGGTCCGCTTGGCCCCTTTGCGCGCGTGGGGCGCGGGCGCCCCCAGCGGCGGGGCGCGCTTGGGACTTGGCGCGAGCGGCCTGGTGCCCGCCGCGTGCGGCGCGCGACGCTGCGTCGCGCTGGCCCCCGCCGGACTGGGCCCGTTGCCCCTGCCCGGAGCGCCCCCGACCGCCCCGGCGACGGCGGCCCGACGCACCGCCGGACCGTGCTCCGCCGCCTTGGGGATGGGCCCCATGGTTGGTGCGATCTGCGTCGGGCATCGGTCGGCCAGGCTACCGAACGGCCGGGCTTCCCCCGTCGCTTCGTCGCGTTGCGAGGACCTGCTCGTAGATGTCCACGTAGCGCTCGGCCAGTCGGGACATCGACCACTGCTCGGCATGTGCGAGCGCGGCGTCCAGGGCGCCTGGCGCACTGCGTCCAGTGGCGTCCGCCGCCTCCTCGAGCGCCTCGTCGAGCGCGCCGGCGAGTGCCCTGGCATCCCCCGGCGGCACCATCCGGGCATGGCCGCCGGCGGCCGCGCGGTAGCCCTCGATGTCCGACGCCACGACCGAACAGCGGGCCGCCATCGCCTCCAACAGGACGACGCCGAAGGACTCTCCGCCGAGCGACGGCGCCACCAGCACCTGGGCGGCGGCAAGCCGAGCCGCCTTCTCGTCATCGTCGACGGGGCCGAGCCAGTGCAGCGACGCGCTCGGCGGGTGGCGGCGGCGCAGCGCGGCCGTAGCCGGGCCCTCACCGATCACCCACAGCTCGGCACCCCGCTCGCTGCCCTCGAAGGCCTCGAGCAGCACCTCGAGGCCCTTGCGTGGCTCGTGGCGACCGACGAAGACGACGGTCGGGCCGCGTCGTGCGCTCGGCGTTGCGCTGCGGTAGGGCGCGAGGTCGACCCCGTTGAAGAGGACCTCGAAGGCGCCCGTGGCGTAGGGCGCCACGTTGTCGCGGGCCGCCGCCGAGACCGCGCAGCGCGCCGCCAGCCGGCCCGTGACGTAGCGAACCGCCGGCCGTAGCGCGCGGTACAGGGGGCTCGAGCCGTTGCGGTGGAAGGTGCCGATGACGGGCACCCGGGCAGCGAACAGGCACCCGTAGTTGATGACCGGGGCGAGGGGCTCGTGCAGGTGCACGACGTCGGGCCGGACCCCGCGCACGGCGTGTGCGGCCCGCAGCGCAGCGAGGGGCGACACGGCGACCGGGGCGACCGACCCGTTGGCACGCACCCCGAGCGCCCGGCCCACGAGGATCTCCCCCTCGGCCGCCCCCGGCGTCCCGGGGGCGATCACCTCCACCTCGTGATGGAGGCGACGGAGGGCCGACGCGAGCCCGCGCACCTGGCCCTGGACCCCGCCGGGGACCGCGAGGTCGTAGGGGCAGACCATCGCCACCCGCATGCTCAGTCGGTCACCGCTCGCGACGCGCCCGCTCGGCCTCGAAGTCGCTCGGCCAGTTCGGCTGGAACATGTGCCACTGCTCGGGCGCCCGGCGGATGTAGTCCTCGAACTCCCGCGCGATCGCCTGGGTGATCCGCGAGACGTCCGCACGAAACGGACCGCTGCGAGCGGTGTCGATCGGCCCGCGGATCACCGCGAGGTGGCCGCGACCCGGACCGCTGTAGACCGCGGTCACGATGAGCGTCGCCCCCGTCCGAAGGGCAAGGGTGGCCGGTCCCGCCGGGAAGGTGGTCTTCTCGCCGAAGAATTCGACCTCGACCCCGTTGCCGACGAGGTCTCGATCGCACAGCAGACCGACCAGGCCACCGGCCCGCAGCGTCCTGATCAGCTCCGTGCTCGCCTCGTTGTCGAGCGCCACGATTCGCAACCCCATCGCTCGCCGCTGCTCGATGAACCACTCGAAGAGCTCCGGCGGGTCGAGCACCTCGGCGACCGAGGTCATGGGGTAGCCAACGTGCTCCAGCCACGAGCCACCCCACTCCCAGCTCCCGACGTGGGGCAGCGCCATCACGACCCCGTTGCCCTCCGCCATCGCCTTGTCGAGGATCTCCCTGCCCTCGACCGAGAAGCGGGAGTCGACGAGCTCCTTGGACAGCTTGGGCAGCCGGGCTCCCTCGACCCAGTAGCGGGCGTAGGCCAGATAGGCCCGACGGGTCGCCCGGGTGAGCACCTCGGCATCGGGCTCGGCACCCGAGACGTCGCGCAGGACCCGGCGGAGATGCTCGACCCGCATGCGCACGGTCATCCCGTGACCGTGGCGCATCGCGAGCGCCACGCCCGCGGCCGCGGCACGCGCCGCCGGCTCGGGGAGGTTGCGCAGACAGGCCGCGAGGCCCGTGTAGGTGTAGTACGCCGCCCGCTTGCGCGCCCGGTACCCGCGCGTCGCCATCGATGACAGGTGCCCGGGCGGGCTCAGGAGCCCGAGTCGCCCGAGGGACGGCCGGCGCGCACCTTCGGGTTCCCGGCGCGCCGGAGGCGTCCGCTTCGGCTCGCGAGCGGCGCCTCGCGTCGGCGGGCGCGCCAACGTCCGGCGGGTTGGGCGCTGCGGCCCGCCCGCTCCCCGGCCGCCCGCGCCTCTCGCCAGGCACGCCAGCGCGAGTCCACCCGCGCCTCGCGCCAGCGGGAGCGACCGGTGCGGTCGGCCACCACGCGGGGCGGACCCTCGGCGTGGTGCCATGCCCGGACGAACCGGCCGATCGCCGTCGCGCTGGTCAGCCCGAGGAGGACCCAGAGGTCCGGGACGAGGAGCGACGTGCTGATGAAGCCGGCACCGAGAAGGATCATGCGCTCGGCCCGTTCCATCAGGCCGCCCGTCGCCCCGCCGATGCCGAGCGCGTCGGCCTTCGCTCGTTGATAGGAGATGAGCGAGCTCACGCCCAAGATGGCGAGCGGCAGGAGCACGAGGTGACCCCGGTGGGTCGAGACCAGGTACCAGCTCACCCCGCCCATGAGCACCGCGTCGCTCACGCGGTCCACCACCGAGTCGAAGAACGCGCCTCGCACCGAGGTGGTGCCGGCCGCCTTCGCGACCGGACCGTCGAACAGGTCGTGCATCCCCGTCAAGGTCAGCACGAAGATCGCTGGGATCAGGTGGCCGGTGGCAACGAGCCACGCAGTGCCGAGAGCGGACACGAGCCCAGTCGCCGTGAGCACGTCGGCCGTGACACCGTGCCGGTGCAGCGCGGCCCCGACCGGGCCGGTGCGCCGGTCGACCGCCTCACGCCAGCGACCATCGAACATGTCCCATCCAGGGTACCACCGGGGGTTTTGAGTGCCTCCGGCCCGGTGATCCTGGCGTCGTCGTTAGCGTCTGGCACACGCCACGCGCGCCCGGGCACTGGGACGACGTCTACCGGACGAAGACCCTCGACCAGCTGAGCTGGTTCCAACCCGAGGCGACGACGTCGCTCAGGCTCCTCGGTGCATGGGCGACCCCGTCCGATTCGTTCATCGACGTGGGCTCCGGTGCTTCGACGCTCGTCGACGGCCTCCTTGCGGCGGGCTGGTCGGACCTGACGCTGCTCGACGTCTCCGAAGAGGCACTGGACAGGGTCCGCGCCCGCCTTGGCGGCCTCGCCCGGCGGGTGCGCTTCGTGGCGAGCGACGCGCGCGTGTGGCATCCCGAGCGCCGCTACGGGGCGTGGCACGATCGCGCCGTCTTGAACTTCTTGGTCGATCCGGGGGATCGTGCCCGCTACGTCGAGGTGGCAGCCCGAGCGATTCGCCCCGGAGGGGTGGCGGTGATCGGTGCCTTCGCCACCGACGGGCCGTCGCAATGCTCGGGCCTCCCGACGGTGCGCTATGACACGGCCGGGTTGGCCGCAGCGTTGGCTCCGCCATTCGTCCTCGAGCACGCCGAACGCGAGGAGCACCGCACGCCGGCCGGCATCGTCCAGCCGTTCTCATGGGTCGTGTGGGTCGTGTTGCGACGACGGGCCGAGCCGAGCGAGCCCCCGAAGGCCTCTCGGGTGCGCCCCGGGGCAGGCGCGCCCGCTTCGAGCGACCCTATGCTCGTCAACGACAACGCCCCGTCCCGGCCGCCCCCACGCGACCCGGCGTGAGCGCTGGCCCGAGAGATCCAGGGGAGGTGGGACCGTGGCGAAGCTCTCGCCATCGTCGATCCGCAACGTGTGCCTGATCGGCCACCACGGGGCGGGAAAGACCGCGCTGGCCGAGGCGCTCCTCGCCGTGACCGGGACCATCCCCCGCCTCGGCTCGGTGGAGAAGGGCACGACCGTCTGTGACTTCGAGCCCGAGGAGACCCAGCGCCAGCTCTCGGTCTCGCTCGCCATCGCCCCCTTCGAGCTCGATGGGATCAAGGTCAACCTCCTCGACGTGCCCGGCTACCCCGATTTCTCGGCCGAGCTTGCGATCGCGCTCGCGGTGAGCGACCTCGCCGTGCTCGTGGTGAGCGCGAGCGATGGTGTGCAGGGCCAGACCGAGGAAGCCTGGCGCGCCGCGGCAGCGCTCGGGCTGCCGCGGATGATCGTCGTCTCCAAGCTCGATCGCGAACGTGCCGACTTCGAACGGGTGCTGGCCGAGATCCGGAGCGCGTTCGGCGCCGGCGTGGCGCCCGTCGAGCTGCCGATCGGCTCGGAGGCCTCCTTTCGCGGGGTGATCGACCTCCTCGACGACACGGCGACCATCTACGACACGTCGTCGACCCCGCCCGCCAAGGGGACCGAGGGGCCCATCCCTGCCGAGCTGGTCAACCACGAGCACGAGGTCCACGAGCAGCTGGTCGAGGGCATCGTGGTCGCGGACGACGATCTCATGTCCCGCTATCTCGAGGGCGAGACCATCGAGCGCGCCGAGCTCGAGGGCGCACTCGCCTCGGGCATCGCGTCGGGGAGCGTCTTCCCCGTGCTCTGCGCCTCGGGGGCCTCGGGAGTCGGCATCGATCGTCTGGCCAACGTCCTCGTCGAGCTGGCACCGCCCGCCGACCACCGCTCGCCGCTCGAGGTGCTGGCCGGCGACACCACGAGCGAGGTCGAGTGCGACCCCGAGGGTCCGGCGCTCCTAGCGGTGTGCAAAACGCTCTCGGACCAGCACGCCGGGCGCATCTCGTTGTGCAAGGTGATCTCGGGCACCATCCGGCCCGACACCGTGCTCGTCAACACGAGGACCCGCACCGAGGAGCGGCTCCACGTCCTCGAGCTGCTCCGCGGCCACGCGACCGCGCCGGTGTCCGAGGCGGTCGCCGGGGACTTCGTGGCGGTCCCCCGCCTCACGGGGACGAAGACCGGCGACACGCTCGCCCCGAAGGGCTCCCCCGTCTCGGTGCCGCTCCCCGAGCCCGACCCACCGGCCCTCCACGCGGCGGTCAAGCCCAGCTCGCGCGCCGACGAGGACAAGCTCATGTCCTCGCTCCAACGCCTGGCCGAAGAGGACCCCTCGATCGCAGTCACCCGGGTGGACGAGACCCACCAGACGGTCCTCGGCACGGCCGGTGAGGTCCACCTGTCCATCACCCTCGAGCGCCTCACGCGCAAGTTCGGCGTCCACGTGGAGCGCGAGGAGGTGATCGTCCCGTACCGGGAGACCATCACCCAGGCATCGGACGCCGAGGGTCGCTACAAGAAGCAGACCGGGGGCCACGGGCAATTCGGCGTGGTGCACCTCCGCCTGGAACCCCTCGCCCGCGGCGAGGGGTTCCAGTTCCACGACGAGGTGGTGGGCGGGGCCATCCCGCGCCAGTACATCCCGGCCGTGGAGAAGGGGGTGATGGAGGCCATGGAGCAAGGGGGCCAGTTCGGCTATCCGGTGGTCGACGTCTCGGTCACCTGCGACGACGGGAAGTTCCACTCCGTGGACTCCTCGGAGATGAGCTTCAAGATGGCCGGTGCCCTTGCGTTTCGCACCGCCCTCGAGAAGGCCGGGGTCGTCGTGCTCGAGCCGATCTCCCAGCTCATGGTCACGGTGCCCGCCGAGCTCCAAGGTGACGTCCTCGGCGACCTGCACGCCAAGCGCGGACGGGTCCAGGGCACCGAGTCCTCCGACGGCATGCAGACGATCACCGCCCTCGTGCCGACCGCCGAGCTCTCGCGCTACGCGGTCGACCTGCGGGCACTCACGGGCGGGCGGGGCCGCTTCCGGGTCTCCCACGACCACTACGACGTCAAGCCCTAGTCCCGCGGGGCCCCGAGAGCGAAGCGACGCGACGTGAGGTTGTGGTGCGGGTCGAGCTGATCGCCCCCGAGGGTCTCCCGGTCTTCGGGCGCGGGGACGACCTGGCCTCGCTGATCGTCGACGCCCTCGCCGGCGAGCGAGTCGCGCTCGCAAGCGCCGACATCGTCGTGGTCACGGCCAAGGCGTTGTCCAAGATCGAGGGCCGGGTGGTCGACCTCGCTTCGGTCACCCCGAGCGGGCGGGCGCTGCGCCTAGCCGAGCTCACCGAGAAGGACCCGAGGTTGGTCGAGGTCGTCTTGGCCGAGAGCACCGAGGTCATCCGGGCGCGACCGGGCAACCTCTTGGTGCGGCACCGCAACGGCTGGATCTCGGGCATGGCCGGCGTGGACCGCTCCAACCTCGGCGAGGAGGAACGCGTGCTGCTCCTCCCGAGCAACCCCGACGCGAGCGCCGAGGCGCTGCGGGCGCGCCTCTTCGAGTTGAGCGGGGCGGACGTCGGCGTCGTGGTCAGCGATTCGCACGGGCGCCCCTTCCGCATCGGCAACACCGGGGTCGCATTGGGCGCGGCGGGCATCTGCTCGGTCCGCCGGCTCGAGGGACAGCCGGACCTCTTCGGCCGGCCGCTCACCGGCGCATCGGTGGTGCCCTCCGCCGACCTCCTGGCCTCCGCCGCCATCCTCCTCGCCGGTGAGTCCGACGAGGGACGGCCGGTGGTCGTGGTCCGGGGCCTCGACCTCGCCAAGGACGCGACCCCCGCCGCCGAGCTCGTCCGCCCAGCGAAGGGCGACCTGTTCGCGCTCGCCGATCGCGACTACGGCTAGAGCGAAGGTTCGCCGTCCGCTCGGGTTAGGTGGCCCATGCGTCGTGCAGCTTCTCCCAGGCGACGCCGAGCGACTCGGGCAGCACCCGGACGCCAGCCACCGACGTCATGAAGTTGGTGTCGCCCGACCACCGCGGCACCACGTGGAGATGGAGGTGCCGCGGGATGCCGGCGCCGGCGGCACGCCCGAGGTTGGCCCCCAGGTTCACCCCCTCGGGTCGGTACGCGCCGCGCAGCGCGCGTAGCGCAGCGCGCGTCGTTGCCCACAGCTCGGCGGACTCGTCGTCGGTCAGCTCGTCGGGATCCTCCAGGTGACGGAGCGGGAGGACGAGAAGGTGCCCGCTCGCATAGGGATAGGCGTTCAGCACGGCGAAGCACGTCTCGCCCCGGTAGAGGACCCCGTTGTCGAAGCCGGGCGGCCCGCTCGCGGCGATGGCGCAGAAGACACACCCGTCGCCCCCGCCGCTGCGCTCGGCCTCGGTCGCCGACACCACGTACTCGTGGCGCCAGCCCGCCCATAGCTGCTCGAGCGCGCTCACGAGTCGGCCGCGGCCACCGTGGGTCCGGGCGCGACCGCACGGGTCGCGACCTGCTCGGTGACCTCGGCGATGAACAGACCGAGCGGCACGCCGCGTTCGTCACGCTCCGCCCCCCGCCGGTTCACCCCGACGGTGCCCTGCGCAACGTCGCGGTCCCCCACCACGACCACGGAGGGAAGCTTCTGGGTCCTGGCCCGGGCCACGCGCGCGCCGACCCCCGAATCGGCGCCCTCGACGCTCGCCCGCAGGCCAGCCGCGCGGAGCCGGTCGAGCACGGCGTGCGCGTAGGGCTGGTTGTCGGCCTTGACCGGCAGCACGCGCACCTGCTCGGGCGCGAGCCATGTCGGCAGCGCCCCCGCGTAGTGCTCGAGGAGGATGGCGAGGAACCGCTCGACCGAGCCGAACAACGCACGGTGGAGCATCACGGGCCGGTGCCGGGCGTTGTCTGCGCCGACGTACTCGAGGCCGAACCGCGCCGGCAGCTGGAAGTCCACCTGGATCGTCGACACCTGCCAGGTGCGCCCGATCGCGTCACGCGCCTGGACCGAGATCTTGGGCCCGTAGAAGGCGCCGCCACCGGGGTCGAGCACGAGCTCGAGTCCTGCCTTCTCGGCGGCCACCCGCAACGCCTCGGTCGCGACCTCCCACTCCTCGTCGGTCCCGAGCGCCTTGTCCTCGGGCTTGGTCGAAAGCTCGAGGTAGAAGTCCTCGAGCCCGAAGTCGCGCAGCATCCCGAGCACGAAGGAGAGGAGCGAGTCGATCTCGGTCGGCATCTGCTCGGGCGCGCAAAAGATGTGCGAGTCATCCATCGTGAGCCCGCGCACCCGGGTGAGCCCGTGCACCACGCCGGAGAGCTCGTAGCGGTAGACGACCCCGAACTCGAAGAGCCGCATCGGCAGCTCGCGGTAGGAGCGTTGACGCGAACGGTAGATGAGGATGTGGAACGGGCAGTTCATGGGCTTCAGGTAGTAGAGCTGCCCGCCGTCGAGCTCCATCGGCGGGTACATCCCATCGGCGAACGAGACGAGGTGGCCCGACACCTCGAAGAGCTCACGCTTTGTGATGTGCGGGGTGCTGACGAAGAGGTAGCCACCCTCCTCGTGGCGCTTGCGGGAGTAGTCCTCCATGACCCGGCGGATCGTCCCGCCCCTCGGGTGGAAGACCGGGAGACCCGAGCCGATCTCGTCGGGGAACGAGAACAGGTCGAGCTCGGCGCCGATCCGGCGGTGGTCGCGCCGCTCGGCCTCCTCCAGGCGGTGCAGGTGCTCGGCGAGCGCGGCCGCAGATTCCCAGGCCGTGCCGTAGATGCGCTGGAGCTGCGGGCGACGCTCGTCGCCCCGCCAGTAAGCGCCGGCCACCCGGGTCAAGGAGAAGTGGCCGAGGCGCCCGGTCGAGGGCACGTGGGGGCCCCGGCACAGGTCCACGAAGTCCTCGCCGTTCGCGTACGTCGAGATGACCGCCCCCGTCGCGTCCTCATTGGCCGCGGCGTCGTGCTCCTGGGCGCCGTCTCGGACGGCCTCGATGATCTCGCGCTTGAAGGGCTGGTCGCGGAAGAGCACGAGGGCCTCGTCGATCGTCCGCTCGGAGCGGACGAAGCGCTGGTCCTCGGCGATGATCTCGCGCATCGTCGCGTCCACCCGGCCGAGGTCATCGTCGCTGAAGTGGGCCCCGCCGGGAAGCTCGAAGTCGTCGTAGAAGCCGCCTTCGATGGCGGGGCCGATGGCGTAATGGGCTCCGGGCCAGAGCCGCAAGACGGCCTGCGCCATGACGTGCGCCGTCGAGTGCCTGATGATCTCGCGGCCGGCCGGGCTGTTCTCGGTCACGATCGCCACCTCGGCGCCGTCGGGCAGCACCGCGCTGAGATCGACCTCCGTGCCGTTCACCAGCGCGGCCAGCGCCGCCTTGGCCAAACCCCGGCCGATCGACTGGGCGAGCCCGCCGGCCGTCGTGCCCGAGGGGAGCGCCTTCTCGGAGCCATCGGGGAGCCGGATCGAGATGTCGCCTGCCATGCGCCAGGGTACCGTTCGCCCGAAGGGGCCCCCGAAGCGCTTGCCCTAGAGCTTCCGGACCGAGGGTCGAGGTGACAGATGGACCCTGTGGGTGATGGTCATGCTGCCTTGTTCCTCCGGTGATTGTCGAGGACTTGGTGGGGAGTTCGGCCCCGCATGTAGTCGCCGTGGTTCCTTCGCCGGTGGTGGTA